>NZ_KV811331.1:0-87270 GCF_001813025.1 Pseudomonas sp. HMSC066A08 | reverse complement strand
GGTAGCTGGCCAACCCGATGGTGATCGCCGGGAACAGGATGTGGAACGACACGGTGAAGGCGAACTGCAAGCGCGCCAGGTCCAGGGCTTCCAATGCGGGCATGTGGGGAGATCTCCTCTGGCTGGGCCGGCGGCGATGCCGTTGCGCCGGGGTTCTCGGGGGCCTGACGCTATGAATGCGGAGGACCCGGAACGTTCAGGAAAACTCGCCATCGGCGCTTTTCGAAGGAGCCCGCGCGACCCCGGCTGGCCGCATGCGCAAACCTCCTTTGCCCGCGTCGTAGTCGAGGCGCACTAGCCGGCCAAGGCCGGCTGGAGATTCTCCTCCAGCAGTTCCTCCACCAGCCGGCGCAGCGCCGGATGGCGCTCCTGGCCCGCTGCGCGCAATGTCTGGTAGCGCCGCAACTGGCGACTGGCGGAGCTCTCTTCGAGTAACCCGCAGGCATGCTCGTAGGCCCATTCGTTGCCCTGGCGGGCCTGTGGCCGGCACTGTCGCCAGGCCATTTCCAGCCAGTCCCCGGCACCTACGCAGCGGCCGTCGACCAGATAGCGGCCGGCGCAACCGTAACGCAGCGCCTGCCAGTAGTTTTCCTCCAGGCAGGCGTCGCGCGCGACCGGCAACGCACGCGGGCCCGCGCCCAGCGCTTCGCCCACCAGCGCCCTGAACAGCCCGGCCAGGCTCAGCGCGTCGGCCAGGCGCGGGCAGGCATCGCAGATACGCAGTTCCAGGGTCGGCACATGGGATGACGGCCGGATCATCCACCAGACCTGGCCATCCTCGCGGATGCAGCCTGCCTCGCGCAGCAGCGCCAGGTGGCGGCGATAGGCGTCCTCGTCGGGCAAGGCAGGAGGAATGTTCATCCTCGGCCACTCGCCGCAGAGTGCCCGTCGATAGCTCGCCAGACCGCTGCGCCGGCCGCCGCGGAACGGCGAGGATGCGCTCAACGCCAGCAGCAGCGGCAGCCACGGCAACACGCGCTGGAGCACGGCCATGCGGTCGTGGCTCGGCGGTATCTCCACATGCACGTGCAGGCCGCAGACCAGGCTGCGCCGGGCCACCCGCCCCTGGTCCTCGAACAAGCGGGCGAAGTGCGCCGCCGGGTTGCTTCGCGCCCGCCGCCAGTCGGCGAAGGGATGGGTGCCGACGCAGAGCGAGCGCAGGCCGAAGTCCATGGCCAGATGCGCCAGGCGTTGCCGGGCCTGCCCGTGGAAGCGCGCGGCCTCGGCCAGCGTGGAGAACACCGGGCTGGCCACCTCGACCTGGCATTCGAACATCTCTTCGGCGAAATGCTCGCCGAGCGTGTCGCGGCAGGCCGCGACGAATCCGGCGGGTGCGGAGCGGACGATGTCCAGGTCGGAGGCATCGAGCAGGAAGAACTCTTCCTCGATGCCGAAGCGAAGGCCGCTGGCGGCCAGGTCGTGGGTCATCGGTGCAGCTCCCGGGCAATGTTCCTGGGAAGACGCCGGTCCGCCGCCAGGGTTCGTTTTTTCCGCCGCAAGGCGTCGCGGGGCGCCACCGGTCCCGCCAGTGAAACCTTTTTTCCCTGGTGTCACTCGCACCCATATGTGCGGTCGCCCCGGCCGCCCCCCGCAACCCCACGACAAGGAACGCGACATGAGCCTGTCTTCGCCCCTCCCTACCTCCAGTGCAAGCCCTTCGCCCAGGGTCCGCGACCTGTACCACGGCCTGCTCGACGAGCCCCGCGAGCACCTCGAGGCCGCCGGCGAGTTCCTCGACCAGCAATTGAGCCTGGCCGCCACCCATGACGACGACCTGCCGGAGGACCCCGCCGATTGGCCGGCCTGGCTCGATGCCGGGGCCCGGCGCACCGCCGAGGCGCATGCCGAATACCTCCGCGCACGTCGGCGCGGCGAAGGGCGACGCTACTTCCAGGTTCCCTCCCAGGCGATGCACTTCATTCGCAGCGTGGCCCCGACCAAGTTGGTCGACGGTGCCTGGCTCTACGGGTTGTTGCCGCATCATGGCGAGCAACGCCTGCGGCCGCTGCTGGAGACCTTCCTCGAAGAACTCGGCGACGGCGTCCCGGCACGCAACCATGTCCTGCTCTATCGGCGCCTGCTGGCCAGCATCGGCAGCGAGGAAGCCGAGGGCCTCAGCGACCTCCACTACCTGCAGGGCACCCAGCAACTCGCCCTCGGCCACCTCGCCGCGGACTACCTGCCCGAAGTGATCGGCTACAACCTCGGCTACGAGCAACCGCCGCTGCACCTGTTGATCACCACTCAGGAGCTGCGCGAGCTGGGCTTCGACCCCTACTACTTCCAGTTGCACGTGACCATCGACAACGCCGCCAGCGGGCATGCGCGCAAGGCCCTGCGCGCGCTCTACGACAACCTGCCGCAGCTGGGCGGGCGCGCGGCCTTCCTCGAACGGGTGAGGAACGGCTACCGCCTGAACGAGGTCGGCCTGAGCACTACGCAGGTGATCGACGGCTTCGATCTCGAGGAAGAATTGCTGGCCATGTTCGAGCGCAAGCGCCCCTACGCCGCCGGCATGCATTCGGATCGTTGCCGGATCGGCGGGCGCACGGTGAACCAGTGGCTGGCGGTGCCCGGGCGGTTCCCGGCGTTTCTCGCCTGCCTGGAGGAAGAGGGCTGGATCCGGCGCCATGCCGATCCGCGCGGCAGCCGCTTCTGGAGCCTGATCGAGGGCGACCGGGCGGCAATGTTCGGAGTCTTCACGCCCTACGAGCAGCAGTTGCTGTACGACTGGATCGCTGGCGACTGGCAAGCACCCGCTCCGGCGGACAGGGACCCGCTTGCGCCGCTGGCGGAGCCGGCGACGGCGGGCGGAGACGTGGACGCCGAGCAGGTCGCGCTGCGACGCGAGCTGCTGCGTCTATCCCCCGAGCAGGGCGTGGCACGCCTTCTCGAACTGATGGCCCCGCACCGCCACCACGGGCCCGCCGGTCTCCTTGCCACGCGGATGTTCAGCCAGCGCTGGAGGGCCGCCCATGCCCAGCCTGAATGATCCGCGCCTGGACGTCCTGGTCAGCCTCGGCAACTGGTTGCGAGGCCAGGACTACCGTTTCGTCACCGTCACCCCGGCTACCCATGAGCGCGTCAACGCCCGCCCGGAAAACCGCATGGCCCGGGACCTGGCCGGCATCTTCGGCTGGAGCCGGGCATTCGCCGGGGAAATCCTGCCGGCCGACTGGCTGACCCTTCTTGCCGGCGCCGACCTGATCCGCCGCGAGGCGGACGGCTGGCGCAGCCAGGTGCGTGTCTCCAGCCTCGGCGAGCAACTGTTCGTCCATTCGGCCTTCCCTACCCTGGCCGCGGACGCGGTGTTCTTCGGCCCCGACACCTACCGCTTCGACCGGCTGATCCGCAGCCACCTGGCATCGTCCGATCCGGCACGCATCCGCCGTGCGGCGGATATCGGCTGCGGCGCCGGGCCCGGCGCGATCCGCATCGCCATGGCCTGCCCGGACGCCGAAGTACACGGGCTGGATATCAATCCGGCGGCGCTCGACCTGGCGCGGGTCAACGCGGCGCTGGCGGGGGTCGGCAACCTGACCCTGACGCGCAGTGACCTGCTGAGCCAGGCGCCCGGTCGCTTCGACCTGATCGTGGCCAACCCGCCCTACCTCCTGGATGCCTCGGAGCGCGCCTACCGGCATGGCGGCGGGATGCTCGGCGCCGGACTCTCGCTGGCAATCGTCGATGCCGCCCTCGAGCGCCTGGAAGCCGGCGGCAGCCTGCTGCTGTATACCGGCGTGGCGATGCTCGAAAGCGGCGATCCGTTCCTCGCCCGCATCCGCGAACGCCTGGCGTCTCGGGAGTGGGACTGGGACTACCAGGAACTGGACCCGGACGTGTTCGCCGAAGAGCTGGACAGCCCCGCCTACCGCGAAGCCGAGCGGATCGCCGTGGTCGGCCTGCGGGTCACTCGTCCCGCCTGAGGCGCTCCAGGCCTTCCAGGCTCTCCACCAGGTCCTCGTTCAGGCGCTGCCAGCGCTCGGCCACCTCGGCCTCGGCCGGAATCACCGCGAGGACCTCGCCATCCACCCACTCCCAGGGCAGGCACAGGCGTTCCGCCTCGGCCCGGCTGGCGGCGCGCACGGTGCGGGCGAAACGCCGCCAGCCGCGCATGTGCTGGATTTCATAGGTGGTCATGGGCTCCTCCGGAAGACAGGGACGTTTGTCTTTCGGCGCGCCCCGCGTCTTCCGGTTCAAGCCCCTCGATGGGCGGTCGCGGACCGCCCGGCACGCCACCTGAACCCCCTCGCGCCGGGCCGGTCCAGACTCCTGAACACCACAGAAAAGAGGTGCCCGTCATGACCCGCGAAATGGCTCGGCTACTGATCAGTCCCGCCAATGCCTGGCCTCGTCTGCGCCAGGACTACGACCATCACCCTTTCGCCTTCCTCGCTCCGCTGTTGCTGTTACCGCTGCTGCCGGCCGCCTGCCTGTTCATCGGCACGACCCAGGTCGGCTGGTCGCTGCCGGGCAACGACAGCGTGCAACACCTCTCCAGCGGCAGCGCCCTGCTGCTGGCGACCATGTGTTACCTGGGCTTCGTCGCCGGCGTGGTGATCATGGGCTTCTTCGTACGCTGGGTGCTGTTCCGCACGCCGTCGCGCCCCAGCGTACCGGGCAGCCTGACCTTCACCACGGCGATCGCCGTGCCCTTGATGCTCGCCGGGATCGTCGCCCTGGTGCCCTGGCGCATCCTCCTGCTGCTGGCCGCGGCGGCTGCCTGCGCCTACTCGGTACGCCTGCTGTTCACCGGTCTGCCGCTGTTCATGCGCATGCAGGAGCGGCAGACCTTGTTCTACGCCTTCTGCATCCTCGGCGTCGGCTTCCTGACCCTGCTGACCACCGCCTTCATCTTCATCGAGTTCTGGGGGCAAAGCCTGGCCGGCAGCGGCGAGTACCTGCGCTGAGGCTCAGCCGGCCTTCAGCGTGCCGGTCAGGAACAGGTACAACTCTTCCTGGCCGAACGGCTTGGCCAGCTTGGGCAACTGTGCCGCCGCTCCTTCGATCTTTTCCGCGAAGCCGGTGGCCAGGGCCATCTTCAGCGGCCGGCCCTGGGCCATGACCCGCTCCACCAACTGGCTGCCGTTCATCCGTGGCATCGCCTGGTCGGTCAGGAGGATGTCCAGCTCCGGCGTCGCCGTGAGAATCTCCAGGGCCAGGCTGGCGGAGTCGGCCTTGAGTACCGAGCAACCGAGGTCCTCCAGCATCGCCGCGGTGTTGTTCAACACCAGCGGGTCGTCGTCCACCACCAGTACTCGACAGGACAAGCGCACCCGCTCGCTTTCGCCGGGCGCCTGCGGCGGCGCGCCATTGCCCGTACGGGCGCTTTCCGGGGTTCGCGGGACGGCGGGAATCCAGATGTTCGCGGTGGTGCCGACGCCCGGCTGGCTCTCCAGGGTGAGCCGGCCGCCGAGCTGCTCGGCGAGGCCGTCGACGATCGACAGGCCCAGCCCGGTGCCACGTCCGATGCCCTTGGTGGTGTAGAACGGCTCCACCGCGCGGCGCAGGGTTTCCTCGTCCATGCCGCTGCCGGTGTCGCTGATGCTCAGGCAGATGTAGTTGCCCGGCGCGAGGCGATGGGGATTCTCCGCCGGCACCCGCTGGTTGCTCGCGGAAAAGACGATGCGACCGCCGTTGGGCATGGCGTCGCGGGCATTGGTGGCAAGGTTGATGATGGACAGCTCGAGCTGGTTGGCGTCGGTCAGGCCGAGGTCGAGATCGAGGGGAAAGCGCGTCTCGATCGATACGCTCGGTCCCAGGGAATGGATCAGCAGGTCGGTCATCCCGCGCAACAGGTCGGGGATCGCGCAGGGCTGCGGATCGAGACGTTGCTTGCGGGCGAAGGAAAGCATCCGCTGGGTCAGGTTGGCGCCGCGCTGGGCGGCCTCCAGGGCGTTCTGCAGCAGGTCGGCGGTGCGCTGGTCGCCGGGCAGGCGTTTCTTCAGCAGCCCGAGGCTGCCGATGATCACCGTCAGCAGGTTGTTGAAGTCGTGGGCCACGCCGCCGGTGAGGTGTCCCAGGGACTCCATCTTCTGTGCCTGGAAGAGTTCCTGGCGGGCCCGTTCCAGTTCGCGTTCGGCTTCGATCCGGTGGGTGATGTCACGGGTTACCTTGGCGAAGCCGATCAGCCGGCCATCGCTGTCGCGGATCGGATCGATCACCACGTTGGCCCAGAAGCGACTGCCGTCCTTGCGCACCCGCCAGCCTTCCTTTTCGAAACGCCCCTCGCGTTCGGCGGCGGCCAGGCCTCGGGCCGGCTCGCCGGCCTCGCGGTCTTCGGGGGTGTAGAAACAGGAGAAGTGCCGGCCGATCACCTCTTCCGGCAGGTAGCCCTTGATCCGCTGGGCACCGAGGTTCCAGTTGGTGATCCGGCCGCGGTGGTCGAGCATGTAGATGGCGTAGTCGGTTACGCTCTGCACCAGCAGGCGGAACTGCTCCTGGCTATGCCGCAGTGCCTCCTTGGCCGCGCGCCCTTCGCTGAGGTCGTGGATCAGCTGGGCGAAGCCGAGCAACTGGCCCTGGCTGTCGCGGATGGCGTCGATCACCACCTGCGCCCAGAAGCGCTTGCCGTCGCTGCGCACCCGCCAGCCCTCGGTCTCGAAGCGGCCCTCGGCATCCGCCTGGCGCAGCGCCTGTTGCGGAACGCCGGCGTCGCGGTCCTTGCGGGTATGAAAGCAGGCGTAGTCGCGGCCGAGGATCTCGCTCGCGTCGTGGCCGAACAGGCGCGCCGCGCCGGCGCTCCAGCTGGCGATACGGCCGGCGCTGTCCAGGGTGTGGATCGCATAGTTGTCGACCGCTTCGTCGAGCAGGCGGTTGCGCGTGGCCTGGTTCAAGGGGACTTTCGGTTTTCGTGTGGTTTTCATGGACGTGTTCACTCGTCGGCAGCCCACCTCGGGCTGCAAGGCATACCCAGCAAGGTAGTACGAAGAACGCCTTCCGGCCGCTCGCTGGCTCGCCCCAGGAACTTGGCCGACCTTTCGGAAGACCCCGGCGCGGCCGGCGAATTCCATTCGCCGGAACCTTGTCCGGAGTATGGCTTTCGATATGCAGGTAGGGACATCTCCTTTCCACCGCACCGACCCGGGAGTTCCCATGCGCAATCTGGAAACCGCAACCCTGAAGCTGGGGATATTCCATCCCCACGACAGCCTGAGCCAGGCGCTGATCGCCGCCGCCCTGCAGCGACAGATCGAAGTCAGCGCCTTGCAAGCCGATCTCAACAGCCTGCAGGCGCGCCCCGGGCTGCGCTGCAAGCCCGCCAGCCTGGCGTCGTCGATCGAGGTCAGCCAGGCGGCGGCCGGTCTCGACCTGCTGTTCGCGCCGTTGTCCGACTACGCCGCCGAAGCCTTGCCGCCGATCTGCGCCGCGCTGATCGATGGCGCCCTGCGCGCCGAGGTGCCGCGCCTGTTCCTGCTTGGCCATTGGCAATGGCTGGTGGCGCCGCGCGACGCCGGCGAGGAGCAACTGGGTGCCGGGCTCGAGCGCAGCCTCATGGTCAGCGGCCTGGACTGGACGCTGGTGGAGGTCCCGAGCCTGCCCGGCGGCCTGCGCATCGACGATTTCAGCCGCGCCGGCGACGTCGCGGAAGTGAAGGCCGCCAGGGTGTTCGCCTGCGCCGAAGCGCTGCTCGACGAAGTCCGCCTCGGCCTGCACAAGCGCCAGTGCCTGCGCCTGGCGCCCTGAGGAGAACCCGCCATGTCCGGACCCGATACGCTCAGCCAGGCCTTCGGCACCCTGCTGCTGGCCCTGGCCTTCAGCGCCTTCATCGTTTTCGTTCGCGGCTACCGCCCGGGCGGGGTCAGCGGCGCCTGGTACGACCTGGTGCTCGCCTTCGTCGCGGTATGGCTGGCGTTCTGGCCCGAAGCCGGCGTACTCGCACGCTCGCCGAGCCTGGCCAATGCCCTGGGGTTGGCCTTGCAGGTCGGCGCCACCCTGCTCGGCTGCCTGCTCGGTTACGGGGTGGCAAGGGGATTGCGGCGGGCCATGCGGGAAACCCGGCAAAAAAGATCGGCTTCTTCGCCAACGAGCCGGCGAGGTTCCTAGAGGAAATATCGATAAAATCCATATAACCCTCTGGGCGAAAAATTCTTTCGAATGCCCATAAGGAGCGCCGAACGGGCTTTTCGCCCGTCATGATCGCACTCCGACATGAGCGTTCTGCACGACTTCTTGCATTCTGCATCCCGTGCCTCATGCGGGATGCAGCTTATCCCGCAGATTCTGGATGTGGCCGGTATTTCCTCGGCGCGGCGCCTATAGTTATCCCTACCGTTGGCACGTATCGACGGTTTCTCTCTGATTCAGGCTAATCCCGCTCCAGGGACGGAGTGGATCTTTTTCTTGCGCTTCGCGAACTGGGGAGACCTGACCAGATGAACCTTTCCTACCTGTACCTGAAGAAGATCCTCGAGGAGGAACTGCGCGACCACGACTGCCAGTGCCAGTTGAACCCCGACTTCACGGTGACCATCAGTTGCCGCGTCGACGGCCCCCACGGCGCGCTCTACATCGTGCCCAACAGCGACTTCCTGAAGAGCAGCAGCTTCAGCGATCTCAGCGCCTTCATCCTCAACCTGCGCGAGGAAATCAGGCGCTTCGGCGAGTTCGAGGCGGAACTCCAGACCGGCACCGGCTGAGCCCTTCCCCCCTTCTTTTTCCCCTCCCGCCGTCAGGGCTGCTGGTAGTGTCCCGGCGTGGTGCCCGGTTCATGGGTACGATCCACCTTGCTGACCTGGATATCGCTGATCGCCTCGCTGTCGTGCGGACGATGCAGTGCCTCCAAGTGGCGGCGGGCCTCCTCGCGGCTGAGGGTCTCCGCCTCGCTGTGCAATTCGCAGGTCATCGGCTGGTCGTCGAGGATGTAGCTGATCAGGAACAGATGGCTGGCCATCGTCTCGCCCTCCTCTCTTCGAGGGGCCCTGCGCCGGGCGCAGGGCCCGTGGCTGTCACGGCAGGTTCGGCGGCAGCTCGGCGTCCAGCGCCGCGTCCTGCCGCGAGTCGTCGCGCTGGCGCTCCTGCAGGCGCTGCAGGCGGCGGGTCAGGTGCTGCACCTCTTCGCGCAGCAACTGCAACTCTTCCCGCGGTTCATTGAGCAGGCCCTTGACATGGCAATGCCCACTCAACCCGCGGCTGACCAGCAGGCCGCCGGCGACCGCCTTGCAGGCGCCGGGCAAGCCACCGCGGGCCAGGCCGAAGCCGGCCAGGACCAGTCCGGCGCCGATGGAAGCGAGTCGCTCGCCGCGCTGCAGGTTGTGCGGCAGGCCATTGGCCGTCGAAGTCGGCAGGTATTCGTTCATGGAATTCTCCTTGCTTCGGTTATCGGTCAGGCTTCGTCGTCCGGCGGTTGCACGAGGAACTCGACCAGCGTCCGCCGGCAAGCCTCGATGCCCTCTTCCAGGACGATCTCGAAACCGTGGGTGTTCTCGGTCGGAATGCCGATGCAGCCGACCCGCGCTGCCTCGCCGTGGCTCAGCAGCGCGCTGGCGTCCGAGGCGAAGTCCACCAGCAGCGCCGCCTGCGGCTGGTACTGGCAGCGTTCGGCGGCCCGCAACAGGCGGTCGGTGACATGGCGGCTGTAATAACCCTTGGAGTCGCCGCTGTTGACGATCGGGTCGCGGCACAGCCGGGTGCCGTATTCGGCTACCGTTGGGCCGACCTCCACCGCGATGCTGATGTCGCCCGGCAATCGGCGCGCGGCGAACAGCGCGCCGGCGTTACTCTCCTCCTCCATGGTGGTGAGCACCAGGTAGAGGTCGCCGTGCAACTCATCGCGGCGCCGGGCGATCTCGCGAGCCACGCCGAGCACGGCGAGCAGCGGTGCGCGGTCGTCGAGGAAGTGCGCGGCGACGCAATCCTGGAAGTACAACGGGCGCCGCCACAGCCGGTTGAGCACCACGCGGGTACCCGGTCGCACGCCCAGGTTCGCCAGTTCCTCGGCGCTGCGCCGGGTGACCACGTGTACGTCGCGCCAGTGCACCGCGCCCGAGAGCACGTCGGAGCCCTGCGGCGACTCGCCGGTAGCATGCATGCTGCCGTAGGACAGCACGCCGTCGAGTACCGCCTCGCCGGCCAGGATCTGTACCGGACAGACGCCGAAGCTCACCGGCTGGGCACCGCCGAGCGCCACTACGCGCAGGGTACCGTCGGCCTCGACGCGCTTGACGATCATGGCGATCTCGTCGAGGTGCGCGAGCAGCCGCACCGCGGCCCGCCGCGCCTGCTCGCGCGGCAGGTGCGGCGGGCTGATGCGCGCGACCAGGTTGCCGGCGGCATCGCTGCCGACCTCGTCGCAACAGCCCTCGAGTTCCCGCTGGCAAATGGTCCTGACCTCGTCTTCCTGGCCACCGGGGCCACGTGCCAGCAGGAGTTCCTCGAGCAAGGCGCGGTCTTCTTCGCGCATGCCTCAGGCCGCCCGTTTTTCCAGGCGTGCCTTCAGCTCTTTCTTGTGCTGCTGCATGGCCTGGCCGAGTTGCTTGAGGGCAGCGGCGTCGAGCAATTGCCGGGCGCGCGGGAACAGCTCGCCCTCTTCCTCCTCGATGTGGTGCTCGAGGAGTTCCTTGAGCACCTTGACCCGGCCGGCGAACTGCACGGTGTCCGGGCGGGTGCGCTTGAGGTCGGGAAGGACCAGGGAATCCACCGTGCGGTGTTCCTCCTTGGCCTCGTAGTACATCTTCAACTCTTCCTTGCCGCCGCTTTCCCTGATCGCCGGATAGAAGATGTCTTCCTCGATGGCGGTGTGCAGCACCAGTTCCAGCTCCAGCCTGCCCAGCAGCTCGCTGCGCTTCTTCAGCGCCCGTTCGGTGGTCTCGCTGAGTTCGTTGAGCAGTTTCTTCACGGTCTCGTGGTCATGGACCAGCAATTCGATGGCGTTCATGGTCGCTCCTCATCGGTTTGTTATCCGAGTGCTCCGGCACTCTCCTTGGCTGAGCGCGCGCTCCTCCGCCGAGTTCAGTCGCGAGGACGGGCGGTCGCCGCGCGCGGGCCGGCGACCGCCCAGATCAGCACGCCGAGCACCGGCAGCACCGCAATCAGCAACGACCACAGGGCTTTCGAATTCACGCTGCGATCGCTGCGGAACACGCTGACGAACGCCCACAGGTCGTAGAAACCCACCAGCGTGGCCAGGCCGATGAGCAGGAAAGCCAGGGACTGGCTCATGGCGCGCGGCTCCTCGCGGGGTCGGCTCAGGCGCGGGCGTCGCGCAGGGCGCGGACCCGGTCGTGGTGACGGAGTACGCCCTGGTACTGGCGCTCGATCACCTGGTGGATCTCCGCCGGCAGCGGTTTTTCCAGCGCCGCCTGGTAGCGGTGCTTGGCGACATCCTCGCCGCGCTCGCATTCGTTGAGCACCGCCTCTTCGTCCTTGCCGGTGACCAGTGACTTCAGGTCGACCCAGCGCCGATGCAGGTCACCGGCGAAACTGGTGCTGTCCTTGGGTTTGCCACCCAGTTCCAGGACGATCCGCTCCAGCTCGTCGGCGGCCGCGGCGCAGTCGCGGCTCTGCTCCAGCATCGCCGCCTTCAACTGCGGGTCGCGCAGGTCCTCGGCGCAGGCGTGGAAACCGGCCTCGCCATCCTTGCTGGTTTGCAGCAGGTCGTTGAGTACGTCGAGGGTGTCGTCGAGGTTGGTCTGGTTCATTTCGCTCTCCTTGGCCCGGAGCTGTCCGGGATTTCTCGCGTCTGTCGGCGCCGGCGCCTGCCGGCACGGAACGTGGGCAGCAACCAGCGCCCACGGAAGGTGGGAGGCCCGCCGTCGCGGAGCGTTCAGAAAGCCGGATGGATGGTGGCGTAGGCCGGGGTGATGCTGAGACGTTCGCCGACCACCATCTCGGTGATCCAGTCCACCAGGATCGAGGTATAGGCGTCCTGCGCCGCCTCGCTGCTGAGCGCATGGTCGGCGTGGTCGATGATCCGGTGGGTCAGCGAATGGGTCTGCTGGAAGGCGGCGCGGAAACTCATGATGGTCGAGTGCGGCACATAGCTGTCGAACTCCGACTCCACCAGCAGCACATCGCCGCGGAATCCCGCGCAGGCCTGCAGGGCTCGGTTGCTGGCGGCCGGGATCAGGCTGCTGCGGTATTCGATGAGATCCTCGCGGTCGAGCAGCAGCTTGGGCGTCAGCCAATCCTCGTCGCGGTAGATCGCCGGCACCCGCAAGGCCAGCCAGCGCACCGTGCGCAACTGGCTGAGGATCGTCGCCAGGTAGCCGCCATAGCTGGTGCCGACCACCGCGATCGCCTCGCTATCGATGGCCGGGTGAGCCACCAGCCGGTCATAGGCGGCGAGCAGGTCCTGCAGGTTGTCCTCGCGCGTCACCAGCGCCTGGCGCCCGCTTTCCGCGCCGTGGCCGCGCAGGTCGAAGGTCAGGCACACGCAGCCGAGCCCGGCGATGCCCTGGGCGCGCTTCAGGTCGCGCTGCTGGCTGCCGCCCCAGCCGTGCACGAAGAGCACGCCGGGTACCTTCGCCCGGGGGCTGAGGAAGGTGCCTTCGATCCGGTCGCCGCCGACCCCGATGCGGATGCGTTCGCTGTTCGCCGTCATGCCTCCCCCGTCATCGCATACTTGAGCAGGAAGTCGCCGTGTTCGTCGGGACCACGGTAGATCACCCGGCTGTTGTCCGGCAGGCGTTTGTCTTCGTGGATCTCGAACGACGCGGCGCGCACCGCGGGCAGCCCCGGATCGGCGCGGAAGGCTTCCAGCGCGGCGATCTCGGCGCTGCTCGCGCCGCCGACCCGCCAGGACTGCTCGAGCACGCCGAAGCGCTCCCGACCGCTGCCGTCCCGGCCCTGGGCAATGTCGTAGTTGCGCCGCGAGGCGAAGCAGCCGGGGAAGAAGATCGCCGCGGCGGTGTCGAAGATCCGCGCGTACTCGATGGCCTGGCGCACCTCGCGGGCCAGGTCCAGGGCCAGCAGCTCGGCGTAGCCGCCGCGCGCCACCAGCAGGTCGGAGCCGGCATAGACCAGTTCGCCGCGTGCGTTGCGGGTCTGGTGCTGGTGACCGTGGTAGTTCAGCAGGAAGCCGTTGACCCGGAGCTGGCCGACGCTGTGGGTGACGATGCTCTCCAGGTTGGCTTCCAGTACCAGGCCCTGCGCCAACTGGCGCTCCTCCAGCCCGCCGAGCCAGCCGTCCAGTTGGTCGAGGTCGTGCGCCACATGCTGGCCGAGGCCGCCGCAGGCCTCCGCCAGCTTGGCCCGCACCGGTCCTTCGGCGAGCAGTCGGGCGCCGGCGCGGTGCGCGTCGGCCAGGCTGAAGACGCTGACGCCGTTGAGCACGACGTCGCGGACCTTCTCCGCGAACAAGGGGTTCCAGCCCTCCGGCGCCACGCCGCCGCGCGGCAGCGGATGGACGATGGCCTTGCCGGCGATGAACGCGTGCTCGACGAAACCGCCGAGCAGATCTTCGTCACTGTTCACGCCCAGGCGCACTGCGGTCTCCCTGCCGACCAGGGTGCGGGTCGGGACCAGGTAGAGGGGGCCTCGCTGGTGCAATTCGGGTTCGTAGCGGCCGCCGAACTCCAGTTTCTGGACTTCCGCCAGCCAGCGCGCCAGGGCCAGGTTGGCCTGCACTTCGTGTTCGGTGGCCGCGGGATCGACGCTATGGGCCACCACCAGTCTCTGCCGAGGGTCTGCGCTCATGTTCCGCTCCTCCTGGATGGAAACCGGGCATTCAGGGCTCCGGTATGGGCGAGAGGGGCTCTTCGTTGGGCTGTTCCATCGGAATCTCTTCCGGGAATTCCTGGGGGACGTGGCTTTCGTGGTCAGGCACCGGATATTCGTCCGGATCCCTCGAGGGGTTGCGTGGAGTGGCCGCTGTCGCGCCCGATGATGCAGAAATGGGAAAACGCATGTCCGCCTCCATCGTAGGGATGACTTCTAGATGGAGGGGGCGAAGACGGATTTGGTTCGTACCATGCGTCGGAAGGCCGGGTCGGCGGCTGACCGACCCGGCGCTGAAACAACCGGTTCAGCGAGCCAGGCTCATGGTACGCAGCTTGCCGCCGGCCACCAGGACCTTGCGATGGGTGAGATGCTGGTTGTCGCTGTCGCGGAACGTGAGCAGGTCGATGCGCTTGCGGAAATAGTCGCTGTCGCGCGTCTGCAACGGCCCCTGGTCGATGATCAGGTCCCGGCGGATGCGTTCCAGCACCTGGTTCAGCAACAGCGGGCTGCTCTGCTCCTGACCGGAGATCGCCCGGCTCATCAGGCGCTTGCCCTGGTTATTACGCAAGGTCACCAGCAACGCGCCGTCAGGGCGAGGTTCGCAACTGACGCGCACATCCTTGAAATGCTCTTCCAGATACTCAACCACGTTTACATCAGTCTCTAGCATCGCTGGCCTCCTGTCTCATCAGATTCTTTGACGCCGGTAATCAGGCGCATTCCTTTCGAGCAGAAGGCGTACCAATTCTTCTTGAAAATTAATTCCTTACAAATCAATAGATTGAAAAACAAAGCGGCGAATTGATATTTGCAATTTGCAAGAAACCCCCTGCCGAGCCTTGCATTCGGCAACCCGCCCGGCCCCTCCTCACGCCTCCAGCCCACTGGCAATGCCATTCGCAAGCCGAGCCGCCGGTAAAAAAAACTAAACTTCCGCCGCTCCCCTCCGGTCCCCCCTAGCAAGGACTTCGCCCATACCATCGCGCGGCGGAGTCCGACCGACCAACGCCAAGGACAACGTACGACCGGAGGATGACATGGGACATTCTGTTGCAGGCGCTTGCCTGGAAGAACCCGCGGTACTGACCGCTTTTCCGTCGCTGCTGCACCCGCAGGACCCGCCGCAACAGAGGGATCGGATACTCTTCGTTACCGCCGAGCTCAGCGATTTCGTCAAGGTCGGCGGACTCGGCGACTTTTCCGCCGCGCTGCCGCGGGTCCTCAAGCGCCAGCATTCGGTGCGAGTCCTGTTGCCCGGGTATCGCCAGGTGCTGGAGCGTTGCCGCGACTTGCGGATCATCGGCAGCCTGCCCGGCCGGGCGGCGATCCCGCCCTGCGAGATCGGCCTGGTGACCCTCGACGACGGCCTGGAAGTCATGCTGGTGCTCTGCCCGCTGCTCTACGAGCGCGAGGGCACGCCTTACATGGACGACCAGGGCAACGACTGGCCGGACAACCACCTGCGCTTCGCCCGCCTGTGCCTGGCCGCCGCCGAGATCGCCGGCGGACGCGGCGCCCAGGGCTGGCAACCGGGCCTGGTGCACGCCAACGACTGGCCGTCGGCGCTGACGCCGGCCTACATGGCCTGGAACGGCGTGCGCACGCCGAGCCTGTTCACCATCCACAACCTCGCCTACCAGGGTCTCTGCGACCTGCAATGCAGCGCCGAGCTGGGCCTCCCCGACGAAGCGCTGAGCCACGAAAGCATGGAGTTCCACGGGCGCCTGTCGTTCCTCAAGGCCGGCATCGCCCATGCCCACCACATCACCACGGTGAGCGAGACCTACGCCCAGGAAATCACTACCCCGGAATACGGCTGCGGCCTGCACGGCATCCTCAAGTACAAGGTCGAGAAGCGTCAGCTCAGCGGCATCGTCAACGGTATCGACGATAGCTGGCAGCCGCACTGCGACCCGCACCTGGTGGCCTGCTTCAGCGCCCGCCAATGGGCCGGCAAGCGCGCCAACACGCGCTACGTGGAGGAGCGTTTCGGCCTGGAGCCGGGCAAGGGGCCGCTGTTCGCGGTGGTCTCGCGCCTGGTGCAGCAGAAAGGCATCGACCTGACCCTGGAGATCAGCGATGCCCTGCTCCAGGCCGGCGGCCGCCTGGTCAGCATCGGCCGTGGCGAGCCGAACCTGGAAAAGGCCATGCTCGACCTGGCCCGGCGTCATCCCGGCCAGGTCGGCGTGCACATCGGTTTCGACGAGACCGAGGCCCGCCGTATCTATGCCGGCAGCGACTTCCTGCTCATGCCCTCGCGCTACGAGCCCTGCGGGCTCAGCCAGCTCTATGCGCAGTGCTTCGGCTCGCTGCCGATCGCGCGCTGCACCGGCGGCCTCGCCGATACCATCGTCGACGGGGTCACCGGCTTCCTGTTCCGTGAGGAAACCGCGCAGAGCTACCTCGATGCGGTGATGCGCGCGATCAACGTCTACCACTGTCCGTCGCTGCTCAACGCCATGCGCTGCAAGGCGATGGCCGCGCCGATGTTCTGGAGCGACTCGGTGGAGCCTTACAACCGCCTGTACCGGCGCCTGTTGAGGAATACCGCTCCGGCCCTGCGCGGGGTACGCCAGTGATGGCGATCCGGCGCCGCTTCGGCGCCCAGTTCCAAGGCAACGGCCGGACCTGCTTCGGCCTCTGGGCTCCGGACGCCCGTGAGGTCCGGGTCGAGACCGCCGACGGCCGCGACTGGCCGCTGGAAGGCAGCGACAGCGGCTGGTTCGAGGCGACCCTGCCCTGCCCGCCCGGCACCCGCTACCGTTACCGCATCGATGGCCGCCCCGGGGTGCCGGACCCGGCCTCGCAGTTCCAGCCCGACGGCGTGCATGGCGACAGCCAGGTGCTGGACCATGGCGCCTACGCCTGGCGCATCGACGAGTGGCGCGGGCGGCCCTGGCACGAAGCGGTGATCTACGAGCTGCACGTCGGCCTGTTCGGCTCCTACGCCGAGGTCGAGCGCTTCCTTCCGCGCCTGGTGGAGCTGGGCGTGACCGCCGTCGAGCTGATGCCGCTGGGCGAGTTTCCCGGTCGCCGCAACTGGGGCTACGACGGCGTGCTGCCGTTCGCCCCGGCGTCGGCCTACGGCACGCCCGAGCAACTCAAGCATCTGATCGACAGCGCTCACGGCATGGGCCTGATGATCTTCGTCGACGTGATCTACAACCACTTCGGCCCGGACGGCAACTACCTCGCGCAGTACGCCGCCGCATTCTTCCGCGACGACCGGCAGACGCCCTGGGGCCAGGCCATCGATTTCCGTCGCGGCGAAGTCCGCGAGTTCTTCTATGAGAACGCCCTGATGTGGCTGCTCGACTATCGCGTCGACGGCCTGCGCTTCGATGCCGTGCACGCGATTCCCGATAGCGCGTTCCTCGTCGAGATGGCCCGCCGCCTGCGCGGCGCCGCCGGCCCCGAGCGCCATGTGCACCTGGTCCTGGAGAACGACGACAACCGCGCCAGCCTGCTGCGCCAGGGCTACGACGCACAGTGGAACGACGATGGCCACCATGCGCTGCACGTCCTGCTCACCGGCGAGAACGACGGCTACTACCAGGACTACCCCGAGCCGCTGCGTTGCCTGGCGCGATGCCTGGCCGAAGGCTTCGTCTACCAGGGCGAAGCCAACCGCCACGGCCGGCCGCGCGGCGAACCGAGCGCCGACCTGGCGCCGGACGCCTTCGTGCTGTTTCTGCAAAACCACGACCAGGTCGGCAACCGCGCCTTCGGCGAGCGTCTCAGCGTCCTCGCCGAACCCCAGGCGTTGCGTCTGGCGATAGCGCTGCAACTGCTCGCGCCGATGATTCCGCTGCTGTTCATGGGCGAGGAATGCGCCGCGCGCGAACCGTTCCTGTATTTCACCGATCACCAGGGCGAGCTGGCGGACGCGGTCCGCGAGGGGCGACGCAAGGAGTTCGGCGAGTTCGGCCGCTTCGGCGAGGGCGCAACCCTGGCTTCGCTCCCCGACCCCAACGCGGTGGAGACCTTCGAGCGCTCGCGTCCCGGCCTGGCCGATTGCGACCCGGCCTGGCGCGGCTTCTACCGGCAACTGCTGGAAATCCGTCACGAACACCTGATCCCGCGCCTGCGCGGCGCCCGTTCGCTGGGCGTTACCACCATCGCCGGCGCCGCGCTGTCGGCGCGCTGGCGACTCGGTGACGGCAGTGACTGGCGAATCGACTTCAACCCTTCTCCGCTCGATGCGGAAGTCGAGACGCCGGCGGCCGCCACCCGGGTGCTGTTCCTCGACAACCTCGCCTGTGCCGAGTATCGCCGCGGCCGCCTAAGTCCCCGCAGCATCGCGGTCAGCCTGGAGCCCGCCCATGAGTGACGCACGCCTGGCCGAACTGGCCGCCGCCGTGGGCCTGCAACTCGACTGGCAGGACGCCAACGGACGGCCGCAGCGGGTCGACCCGGAGGTCCAGCGCGGCCTGCTGGAAGCGCTCGGCTATCCGGCGCAGAGTCCGCAACAGATCGAACAGAGCCTGGCCGCGCTGGCCCGGCTGCGCGAGGACAGCGCCAACCTCGGACTGCTGGTCGGCGAATGCGGCCAGCCGCTGGAGCAAGCGCTCGGCCCCGCCGGCACCCCGGGCGAACTGGTCTACGAGGACGGCACGCGGATCGCCCTGCGCCTGGATGCCGAAGGCCGCCTGCCGGCGCAGGCCCGCAGCGGCTATGCGCAACTGTCGCTGGAGCAGCGGGAATGGGCGGTGGCGATGGCGCCGCCGAGCTGTCCGTCCCTGGCCAGCCTCGCCCCGGGCCGCTCGCGTCGCTGGGGATTGGCCGCCCAGGTCTATGCCCTGCGCCGCCCCGGCGACGGCGGCCTGGGCGACAGCGCCGCCCTCGAGGACCTGCTGCGCAGCGCCGCGCGGCATGGCGCCGACGCGCTGGCGATCAGCCCGCTGCACGCCCTCGCCGAGGCCAACGGACATGCCTACAGCCCCTACTCGCCGTCCAGCCGGCTGTTCTTCAATGTCCTGCATGCCGCGCCGGCGACCATTCTCGGCGCGGCGGCGGTGGAACAGGCGATCCGTCGCGCCGGCCTGGCCGCGGAGATGGCCCGCCTGGAGAGCCTGGAGCTGATCGACTGGACAGCGGCGGCGGACCTGCGCATGCGCCTGCTGCGCCAACTCCACCGCGACTTCATCGAGCGCGCCAGCCCCTTGCGCCACGACCTCGCCGAATTCCGCCGCGAAGCCGGCGAGGCCCTGCTGCACCACTGCCGCTTCGAGACCCTGCAGGCGCACCTGGGCGCCGGCCCCGACTGGCGACGCTGGCCGGAGCCGCTGCGCCGCCCCGGCGAGCCGGCGGTGGCCGCGTTCTGCGCCGATCACGCCGAGGAAGTGGACTTCCGCGCCTTCGGCCAGTGGCTGACCCAACGTTGCCTGCAACATGCCCAGCGCCAGGCGCGCGAGGCCGGGATGGCCATCGGCCTGGTCGCCGACCTGGCGGTGGGCGCCGACGGCGGCGGCAGCCAGGCCTGGTCGCGGCAGGAAGAGCTGCTCGCCGAAGTGAATGTCGGCGCGCCACCGGACATCCTCAACCAGTCCGGACAGGACTGGGGCGTTTCCGCGTTCAATCCCGAAGGCCTGCGCCGCCACGGCTACCGGGCATTCCGCGAGATGCTGCGGGCCAACCTGGCCTGGCCCGGAGGGCTACGCATCGACCATGTGATGGGCCTGCAACGTCTCTGGCTGATCCCGCGTGGCCAGCCGCCCCACGCCGGCGCCTACCTGCGCTACCCGCAACGCGAGCTGCTGCGCCTGCTGGCACTGGAGGCCAGTCGCGCCTCGGCGCTGGTCATCGGCGAGGACCTCGGCACCGTTCCCGAGGGCCTGCGCGACGAACTGGCACGCCGCCAAGTGCTGGGTACCCGCGTGCTGCTCTTCGAGCGGCGCGGCGAACGCTTCGTGCCCCCGGCGCAATGGCCGGCGGACGCCATGGCCACCACCAGCACCCACGACCTGCCGAGCCTGTCCGGCTGGTGGCGGGGCCGGGACATCCACTGGCGCGGCCGCGCCGGACACCGTAGCGCCGAGGAATGCGCGGCCGACCTGGAACTGCGCGCCGAGGAGCGCCGGGCGCTGGCCGCCAGCCTCGAACCGCCGGTCGATCCCGACCCCGCCGCCGAAGTGCCGCTGGACGCCTGCATCGGCTATGTCGGAGCGACCCCCGCGCCGCTGGTGCTACTGCCCCTGGAGGACGCCCTGGGCAGCCTGGAGCAGCCGAACCTGCCCGGCCCCGGCGACGCCCACCCGAACTGGCGGCGGCGCTGGCCGGAAAACGCCGCGCAGATGCTCGGAACGCCGCAGGTCGACCGGCGCCTGCGCCTGCTCGAACGCAGCCGCCGGGATGCCGGGGAGGCCGCCCATGATTGAGCCCCGCGCTACCCTGCGCCTGCAATTCCACGCCGGCTTCACCCTCGACGATGCCCTGCCCTGGCTGGACTATTTCGCCGACCTGGGCATCAGCCATCTCTACGCCTCGCCGCTGTTCCGCGCGCGGCCCGGCTCCAGCCACGGCTACGACGTGGTCGACCCGACCCGGATCAATCCGGAACTGGGCGGCGAGCCGGCGCTGCTGCGCCTGATCCAGGGGCTGCGGCAACGCGACATGGGCCTGCTCATGGACATAGTGCCGAACCACATGGGCATCGGCGGCGGCGCCAACCCCTGGTGGCAGGACGTGCTCGAATGGGGGCGCGAGAGTCCCTACGCGAGTTTCTTCGACATCCAGTGGGAATCCCACGACGCCGCGTTGCGCGGCCAGGTGCTGCTGCCGTTCCTGCGCAGCGACTACGGCGAGGTTCTGGTTGCCGGGGAGATCGGCCTGAGCCTGGACCGCGAGGCCGGCCGCCTGCTGGCGAGCCACGGCGAGCAGCGCTTCCCCCTCTGGCCGGGCAGCTACCCGGAGCTGCTGGAAGACAGCGGCGAGCCGCGCCTGTCGGCCCTGGCCGGCGGTTTCCGCGAGTGCCGGCAGGACCGCGAGGCCTTGCGCGAGATGCAGCGTCAACTGGCGGCCGCGCTCGCCGAGAGCGCTCCGCGCGCAGCCCTCCAGCGCACGCTGGGCGAACTCCAGGAACGCCACGAGGAGGCTCGCCAACGCCTGCACCGCCTGCTAGAAGCGCAGCACTACCGCCTGGCCAGCTGGCGCACCGCGGCGGACGACATCAACTGGCGCCGTTTCTTCGACATCAGCGAACTGGTCGGCCTGCGGGTCGAGCGCGGCGAGGTGTTCGAGGCCGTGCACGGCAAGGTCTTCCAGTTGCTCGAGGACGGTCTGCTCGATGGCCTGCGCATCGATCACGTCGACGGCCTGGCCGATCCGCGCGGCTATTGCCGGCGCCTGCGCCGACGCAGCGAGCGGATCCGCGCCCGTCGCGGCGGCGCGCCGATGCTGCTGTATGTGGAGAAGATCCTCGGCGGCGAGGAGCGCCTGCCCGAGGATTGGCTGTGCGACGGCACCACCGGCTACGACTTCATGAACCAGGTCAGCCTGTTGCAGCACGATCCGCGCGGCGAACGACCGTTGCGCGAACTCTGGCAGCGGGTCAGCGGACGCCCGGAGGCGTTTCTCGACGAGGTCTACCAGGCTCGCCAACTGGTCCTGGCGGGAAGCCTCGCCGGTGACCTGGAGAACCTCGCCCAGGGTCTGTTGCGGGTGGCGCGGGCCGACCTGGCCAGCCGCGACCTGACCCTGGGCGGTATCCGCCGCGCGCTGTTCCAGTTGCTCGCGCGCTTTCCGGTCTACCGTACCTACGCCGGGGCCTGCGGTCGCTCGGTGCAGGATCGCGAGGTGTTCTGCTGTGCCGCAGAGGCGGCCCGCGAGGATCTCGACGAAGCCGACCGGGCGGTCCTCGACCATCTCGAACGCTGGCTCGGCGGGCAGCCGCTGCGCGAGCTGCCGCCCGGTCCGCTGCGGCGCCTGCGCGGCGAGTTGCTGGCGCGCTTCCAGCAGTTGAGTTCGCCGACCGCCGCCAAGGCCGTGGAGGATACCGCCTGCTATCGCTCGGCGGCCCTGCTCTCGCGCAACGACGTCGGCTTCGACCCGCAGCGCTTCGCCGCTTCCGCCGAGGAATTCCATGCCGCCTGCGAAGCCAGGCGCCTGGCCAGCCCGCGCGCCCTGCTGGCCACCGCCAGCCATGACCACAAGCGCGGCGAGGACGCCCGCGCCCGTCTTGCGGCGCTCAGCGAACTGGCGCCCTGGTTCGCGCGTAACGTCGAGCACTGGCAGAGCCTGGCCACGCCGTTGCGCCGCGACCTCGCCGAGGGGCCGGCGCCGAGCCCCGGCGACGAGCTGATCCTGTTCCAGGCCCTGCTCGGCAGTTGGCCGCTCGACGCGCCTTGCGACGGCGCCGCCCTGGACCAAGCGTTCCTCGCGCGGATGCGCGAATGGCAATGCAAGGCCTTGCGCGAAGCCAAGCTGCGCACGCGCTGGACCGCGCCCGACGAAGACTACGAGCGCGCCTGCGCCGACTATCTGGAACAGCTCCTGCGCGCGCCACTGGCCCAGGCCCTGCGCCAGTCGCTGGGCAACGCGGCGGCGCGGCTGATGCCGGCCGGGGCCCTGAACGGCCTCGCCCAATGCCTGCTGCGCCTGACCTGCCCGGGTATCCCCGATCTCTACCAGGGACGCGAGGACTGGGACTTCAGCCTGGTCGACCCGGACAACCGGAGGCCGGTGGACTTCGCCCGGCACGCCGCCGCCCTGGCCGCGCCGACGCCCTTCCCGGAACTGCTGGAGCACTGGCGCGACGGTCGCATCAAGCAGACCCTGATCGCCCGCGTGCTGGGGCTGCGGCGGATGCAGCCGGGCCTGTTCCGCGACGGCGACTACCTGCCCCTGGAGGTCAGCGGCGAGCATGCCGAGCGGGTCCTCGCCTTCGCCCGGCGCAGCCGTCACGGTTGCCTGCTGGTGGTGGTCCCGCGCCTGGCCTGCGGCCTGCTCGGCCACGCCACGCAGCCGCAGGTGCCGGCCGAGGCCTGGGGCGACACCTGCCTGCTGCTGCCGCCGAGTCTCTCCGAATGCACCTACAGCGGCCTGTTTTCCACCATGCCGCTGCCCAGCGACGGGCACCTGAGCCTGTCCGAAGTGCTCGCCGACTTTCCCGTCAACCTGCTTTACCGCCTCGCCCAGGAGGACACCCCATGAGCGCCGACGAAAAACGCATACGAGAGTTCGCCTACCAGATCTGGGAAACCGAGGGCTGCCCCGATGGCCAGGCCGAACGCCACTGGGCCATGGCCCGGCAACTGGCCGAAGCGGAAGCCGCCGCGGCGACGCCGGCGAAGAGCCGCGGCCGGAGCAAGGCCGCCAAGGAAACCCCGGCCCTGCTGCAAGCGCCGGCCGCCAAGCCGCGCAAGCCGAGGGCCTCGTCCCCGGCGCGGCCCGCCAGCGAAAAACCGGCGGCGGCCAAGCCGCGCAGCCGCCGCAAGCCCGAAGCGGGCGAATGAGGAGTCCAGTGCATGAGCAGAAAGCGTAGCCCCGCCCCTTCGCGGATCAGCGAAGGGCACCCCTTCCCCCTTGGCGCCACCTGGGACGGCCTCGGCGTCAATTTCGCGCTGTTCTCGGCCCACGCGACCAAGGTCGAGCTGTGCCTGTTCGACGCGCGCGGGGAAAAGGAGATCGAGCGCATCGAATTGCCCGAGTACACCGACGAGATCTGGCACGGCTACCTGCCCGACGCCCATCCGGGGCAGATCTACGGCTACCGGGTACACGGTCCCTACGAACCGGACGCCGGCCACCGCTTCAATCCCAACAAATTGCTCCTCGATCCCTACGCCAAGCAGTTGGTCGGCCGCCTGCGCTGGTCCGAGGCGCTGTTCGGCTACACCATCGGTTCGGCCGACGCCGACCTCAGCTTCGACGAGCGCGACAGCGCGCCCTTCGTGCCCAAGTCGAAGGTCATCGATCCGGCCTTCACCTGGGCCGAGAGCCCGCCGGTACGCGTCCCCTGGGACCGCACGGTGATCTACGAAGCCCACCTGCGCGGGCTCAGCATGCGCCACCCGCAGGTCCCGGAGGCGGTTCGCGGGACCTTCGCCGGGCTGATGAACGCCGACCTGCTGGCGCACATCCGCCGGCTCGGGGTGACCAGCGTCGAGCTGCTGCCGATCCACGGCTTCGTCGACGACAAGCACCTGCTGGAAAACGGCATGAGCAACTACTGGGGCTACAACAGTATCGCCTTCTTCGCCCCGCACCCGGCCTACCTCGCCAGTGGCCAGGTCAACGAGTTCAAGGAGATGGTCGCGCACCTCCACGACGCCGGGCTGGAGCTGATCCTCGACGTGGTCTACAACCACACCGCGGAAGGCAACGAGCTGGGTCCGACCCTGTGCATGCGCGGCATCGACAACGCCTCGTACTACCGCCTGATGCCCGACCAGCGCCGCTACTACATCAACGATTCCGGCACCGGCAACACCCTCGACCTCAGCCACCCCTGCGTGTTGCAGATGGTCACCGACTCGCTGCGCTACTGGGCCACGGAGATGCGCGTGGACGGCTTCCGCTTCGACCTGGCGACCATCCTCGGCCGCCATCCGGACGGTTTCGACGAGCGCCATGGCTTCCTCGTCGCCTGCCGCCAGGACCCGGTGCTGAGCAAGTGCAAGCTGATCGCCGAACCCTGGGATTGCGGCCCCGGCGGCTACCAGGTCGGCGGCTTCCCGCCCGGCTGGGCGGAATGGAACGACCGTTTCCGCGATTGCGTGCGCGCCTACTGGCGCGGCGACGACGGCATGCTGCCGGAACTGGCGCGGCGCCTGACCGCCTCCGGCGATCTCTACGACCAGCGTGGACGGCGGCCCTACGCGTCGGTGAACTTCGTCACCGCCCACGACGGCTTCACCCTGCGCGACGTGGTTTCCTACGACCACAAGCACAACGAAGCCAACGGCGAGAACAACGCCGACGGCAGCGACCACAACCTGTCCTGGAACCACGGCTGCGAGGGCCCCACCGACGACCCGGAGATCCGCGCCCTGCGCCTGCGCCAGATGCGCAACCTGCTGTCCACCCTGCTGCTGTCCCAGGGTACCCCGATGCTGGTCGCCGGCGACGAGTTCAGCCGCACCCAGCAGGGCAACAACAATGTCTATTGCCAGGACAACGAACTGGGCTGGATCGACTGGCGGCTGGACGACGAGGGCCGTTCGCTGCTGGCCTTCACCCAGCGCCTGCTGGCCCTGCGCCAACGCTATCCGATCCTGCGCAGGGGGCGCTTCCTGGTCGGCGAGTACAACGAGGCGCTGGGGGTCAAGGACGTCACCTGGCTGGCGCCCGGTGGCGAGGAGATGACCGAGGAACACTGGCACGACGAGCACGCCCGCTGCCTCGGCGTGCTCCTCGATGGCCGCGCGCAGCCCACCGGGATCCTGCGCAGCGGTGAGGATGCCACCCTGCTGCTGATCCTCAATGCCTACCACGACGCGGTGTCCTTCCGTCTTCCCGAGGTGGCCGAAGGCAGCGGCTGGACCTGCCTGCTGGATACCCAGCGGCCGGAGGACCCGCTCGGCGAACGCTATCCGTTCGCCAGCGAGTTCCTGGTCGGCGGCCGCAGTTTCCTGCTGTTCGAGCTACAACCGCCGGGCGCCGGAGCGGAAGGATGAACGGCGGGGAAAAAAGCTGAACCGCCCCCGGCACCTCCAGTCGGAACCTGTAGGTGCCGCACGCGGCGCCCCACATCCACCCTACACAGGAGGACAGCATGAAGATCAGCGACATCATGACCCGCAACGTCCAGGTCGCCGACCCGCAGCAGAGCATCCGCGAGGCGGCCGCCACCATGGCGAGGATCGACAGCGGCGCCCTGCTGGTCGGCGAAGGCGACCGCCTGGTCGGGATGATCACCGATCGCGACATCGCCATCCGCGCGGTGGCCGGCGGCCTGTCCGGGGATACCCCGCTGGGCCGCATCATGAGCGGCGACATCCACTATTGCTTCGAAGACGAAGACGTCCAGCACGTGGCCCGCAACATGGCCGACATCCAGATGCGCCGCCTGCCGGTGCTCAACCGCGAGAAGCGGCTGGTCGGCGTGGTTTCCCTGGGCAACATCGCCAGCTGCCGCGACCAGGCCTCCAGCGCCACCGTCCTGCAGGGCGTCGCCCAGGCCCATTACTGAGCCTTTCTTCCACCCGGCCCGCCTTTGCCGTTCCGGCCGAGGCCGGGCCCCAACCGGGAGAACGCCATGAAAGCCGTGGTATTCCATGACATCGGCGACATCCGCCTGGAAGACGTGGCGGAGCCGCGCCTGCAGGAGCCCACCGACGCCATCGTGCGGCTGACCGCCTCGGCGATCTGCGGCACCGACCTGCACTTCGTCCGTGGCAGCGTCGGCGGCATGCGTCCGGGGACCATCCTCGGCCATGAGGGCGTGGGCATCGTCGAGGCGCTCGGCGACGAAGTGCGCAACCTGCAGGTCGGCGACCGGGTGGTGATTCCCTCGACCATCGCCTGCGGCAATTGCGTGTATTGCCGAGCCGGCTACTACGCCCAGTGCGACGTCGCCAACCCCGGCGGCAGCCAGGCCGGCACCGCGTTCTTCGGCGGTCCCCGGGCCAACGGTGGCTTCCATGGGCTGCAAGCCGAGAAAGCGCGGATTCCCTATGCCAACATCGGCCTGATCCGTCTGCCCAGCAGCATCAGCGACGACCAGGCGATACTCCTGTCGGACATCTTCCCCACCGGTTACTTCGGCGCCGAACTGGCCGGGATCGCTCCCGGCAACACCGTCGCCGTGTTCGGCTGCGGTCCGGTCGGCCAGTTCGCCATCGCCAGCGCGTTGCTCCTGGGCGCCGCCCGGGTGTTCGCCATCGACCGCCACCCGGACCGCCTGCACATGGCCCGCCAGCAAGGCGCCGAAGTGATCGACTTCGAGCGCGAGGATCCGGTCCAGGCCCTGCGCTGGCTGACCGCCGGGATCGGCGTGGACCGCGCCATCGACGCCGTCGGCGTGGACGCCGAGCACAGCCATGGCACCGCCACCCCGGCGCCGCGCCAGGAGGGCACCAGCTGGAGCCCCGGCAACGCCCCCGCACAGGCCCTGGAGTGGGCGGTGCAGGGCCTGGCCAAGGCCGGCACCCTGTCGATCATCGGCGTCTACGCCGAAGACTCGCGGCAGTTTCCCATCGGGCTGGCGATGAACCGCAACCTGACCATCCGCATGGGCAACTGCCACCACCGCAAGTACATTCCGCTGCTGCTCGAACATGTGCTCAGCGGACGCATCGACCCGGCGAAGATCCTCACCCAGGTGAAGCCGATCGGCGACGCCATCGAGGCCTTCGAAGCCTTCGACCGCCGCGAGACCGGCTGGATCAAGGTCGAACTGGTGCCACAGAAGCGCCAGGTCGAGGGCTGCGAGGAACGGCTCGACGAACGCGCGGTGGACGAACTGGCGCGCCGGCCGACGCCGGAAAGCGGTGCCCGGGGGTGATGCATGAGCGCACGGGCACGCCTGCGCATCGGCATTTCCGGCTGGCGCTACGCCCCCTGGAGAGGTGACTTCTATCCCGAGGGGCTGCGCCAGAAGGACGAACTGCGCTTCGCCTCGCGGGCGGTGAACAGCATCGAGATCAATGGCACCTTCTACGCCCTGCAGACGCCCGAGCGCTTCCGCGGCTGGGCCGAGGACACCCCCGAGGACTTCGTTTTCAGCGTCAAGGCCCCGCGTTACATCACCCACGTACGGCGCCTGCGCGAGATCGACGAGCCGCTGGCGAACTTCTTCGCCTCCGGCCCCCTCGCCCTGCGCCAGCGCCTCGGCCCGTTCCTCTGGCAGTTCCCGCCGAGCATGCGTTTCGACCGCGAGCTGTTCGCCGATTTCCTCGCCCGCCTGCCGCGCGACGGCGCCGCCGCGCAGAAGCTCGCCCGGCACAGCGCCGCGCGCCTGCACCGCGAGGGCTACCTCGACGGCGATCCGGCACAGCGCCTGCGGCATGCCGTGGAAATCCGCCATGAGAGCTTCGTCGACCCGACGTTCATCGACCTGCTGCGCGAATACCGGGTTGCCCTGGTGGTGGCCGATACCGCCGGCAAGTGGCCGCTGCTCGGCGACGTCTGCGCCGACTTCCTCTACCTGCGCCTGCACGGCGACAAGGAGCTCTACCGCAGCGGTTATTCGGAAGCGGCCCTGGGCCAGTGGCAGGCACGGATCCGCGCCTGGGCCGGCGGCGGCCAGGCCGACGACCTGCGCCGGGCCAGCCAGGACGCCCCGGCGAAGGCGACGGCGCGCGACCTGTACTGCTACTTCGACAACGACGTCAAGGTGCGCGCACCCTACGATGCCCGGCGCCTCCTGCAGCTGCTGGAACTCGACGGCGGCCTGCGCACGGTGCCCGGACAGTTGCCCGATGACCTGCGGGAGAGTGCCGCATGATCCTGCCGCGCCTGCAGGTGCTGACGGTGAACACCCACAAGGGTTTCAACCCGTTCAATCGGCGCTTCATCCTGCCGGAGCTGCGCGAAGCGGTGCGCAGCGTCGGTGCCGACCTGGTGTTCCTCCAGGAGGTCCTCGGCTCCCATAGCCTGCACGCCGCGCGCCTGCCGTCCTGGCCGCCGGCGCCGCAATACGAGTATCTGGCCGACAGCATGTGGCCGCAGTTCGCCTACGGGCGCAACGCGGTGTATCCCGAAGGCCACCATGGCAATGCCGTGCTCTCCAAGCATCCGATCCTCGCCCACCGCAACCTCGACGTCTCGGTGGCGGGCAACGAGGAACGCGGCCTGTTGCATGCGGTGATCGACATCGGCCGTCCGCTGCACGCGGTCTGCGTGCACCTGGGATTGCGCGAGGCGCAGCGCCAGCGCCAGTTGCAACTGCTCTGCGAGCTGGTGGCGGGCCTGCCGGAGCGCGAGCCGGTGGTGGTCGCCGGCGACTTCAACGACTGGCGCCAGCGCGCTGACCGGCTGCTCGCCGGTTGCGGCCTGCGCGAAGTCTTCGTCGGCGCCCAGGGCAGGCCGGCGCGCAGCTTCCCGGCGCGCTGGCCGGTGCTGCCGCTGGACCGCATTTACCTGCGCAATGCCCGCGGGCGCCAGCCGCGGATCCTCTCGCGGCGGCCCTGGTCGCACCTGTCCGACCACCTGCCGCTGGCGGTGGAGGTGGAGCCATGAACTTCCCCTGGCGCGACGGCAACCGCGTAGAACTGCTGATCAACGGCGAAGAGTACTTTCCGCGCCTGTTCCAGTGCATCGCCGAGGCGCGCCGGGAGATCCTCCTGGAAACCTTCATCATCTTCGAGGACGAGGTCGGCCGGCAGTTGCAGGAAGCCCTCAGCGCCGCCGCCGAGCGCGGTGTCGAGGTACAGGTCACGGTGGACGGCTACGGCACCGCCTCGCTCAGCCCGGACTACCTGGCCCGGCTGACCGCCTCCGGAGTCCGCGTGCACCTGTTCGACCCGCGTCCGCGTCTGCTCGGCGTGCGCACCAACCTGTTTCGCCGGTTGCACCGCAAGCTGGTGGTGATCGATCGCCGGCAGGCCTTCGTCGGCGGCATCAACTACGGCGAGGACCACCTGGTACGTCGCGGCAACATGGCCAAGCAGGACTACGCGGTGCGCGTCGAGGGCCCGGTGGTGCGCGATATCCGCCAGGCCTGCCTGGCCTTGCTGGAACCGGACGCCGACTACCCGCCGTTGCGTCCGTCGGGTGCCGAGCAGCCGGCGCGGGTGCGCCTGGTGATCCGCGACAACGACCAGTCCAGCGACGACATCGAGCGCGAGTACCTGCAGGCGATCCGCCAGGCGCGGCGACGCCTGCTGATCGCCAATGCCTATTTCTTCCCCGGCTACCGCCTGCTCCGCGAACTGCGCGATGCGGCGCGCCGCGGCGTACGCGTCGAGCTGGTGCTTCAGGGCATGCCGGACATGCCGCTGGTGCGCCTGTGCAGCCGGCTGCTCTACGACTACCTGTTGCGCGAAGGCGTGCGGATCCACGAATACTGCCAGCGCCCGCTGCACGGCAAGGTCGCGGTGATCGACGACGACTGGTCGACCATCGGCTCGAGCAACCTCGATCCCCTCAGCCTGTCGCTGAACCTGGAGGCCAACCTGGTGATCCGCGACGCCGCCTTCAACGGCCAGTTGTACCAGCACCTGCAGCAACTGGCGCGGCAGCACTGCCGGCGCATCAGTCGTCGCCACGCGAGGCGCGGCTACTGGTGGCGGGCACCGCTGATCTTCCTCGGCTTCCACTTTTCCAGGCACTTCCCGGCTATCGCCGGCTGGGTACCCGCCCATCTGCCACGCCTGAAATCGCTGGAGCCGCATCCGTCGCGGCGCTGGCAGGAACGCCAGGGCCAGCGGGGCAACCCATGAACGGCAGCGGTCACGAAGCCACCTCGACGCCGCCGCGCCGCGCTCACTGGCGCTGGCTGCGCAGGCTGCCGACCCTGGCGTTCTTCGTGCTGGTCGCGGTGCTGCTGTTCCTGCTGGTGAAGAATCTCGACTGGCAGGAAGTCCGCCACGCCCTCGGCGAGTATCGCCCCGCGACCCTGTTCCTCGGGCTGCTGCTGGCGGCCGCCGGCTATACGGTGTTCAGCAGCTTCGACCTGCTCAGCCGCTACTACATCGGCCACTCGCTGCCCAAGCGGCGGGTCTTCACCGTGGCGTTCGTGTGCAATGCGTTCAACCTCAACCTGAGTTCCTGGGTCGGCGCCGTGGCGCTGCGCTATCGCCTGTACAGTCGGCTCGGCCTGGACATCGCCGACATCACCCGGATCCTGACCTTCAGCCTGGTCACCAATTGGTTCGGCTACCTGCTGCTCGCCGGCATCCTGTTCAGCTGCGGCCTGCCGGCCTTGCCGCCGGGCTGGAAGCTCGGCAGCGACGGCCTGCGCCTGATCGGCGCACTGCTCCTGGCGCTGGCCGCAGGCTACCTGCTGGCCTGCCGTTTCGCCCGACGCCGCGCCTGGGGCTGGCGCGAGCATCGGCTGACCCTGCCGTCCTGGCGGCTGGCGGCCCTGCAAGGCCTGCTCGGAGCGAGCAACTGGTCGCTGATGGCGCTGCTGCTGTACAGCCTGCTGCCGCACAGCGTGGATTACCCGAGCGTCCTGGCGATCCTCCTGGTCAGCAGCATCGCCGGGGTCATCACCCATATCCCGGCCGGGCTCGGGGTGCTCGAAGCGGTGTTCATCGCCCTGCTCCAGGGGCGCCTCTCCCAGGGCGTGCTGCTGGCCGCGCTGATCGGCTACCGGGTGCTGTATTTCCTCCTGCCCCTGGCGCTGGCCTGCGTGGTCTACCTGCTGTTGGAGCGCCGGGCGATCCGCCTGCGCCGCAAACAGCGCCGCCTGCGCCAGGGCCAGGCGTGAATCAGCCGGCCGGACGCAGCAGCAGCGTGCCCAGCGGCGGCAGGTCGAGCACCAGCGACTGCGCCTGGCCATGGGCGCCGCACGACTCGCTGGAGACGCGGCCCTGGCTGCCTGCGCCGGAACCGGCGAACGCCTGGGCGTCGCTATTGAGCAGCACGTCCCAGTCGCCGCCTTGCGGTATGCCGATCCGATAGCCCTGGCGCGGCACCGGGGTGAAATTGTGTACCGCCAGCAGCGACGGCTCGCCGGCCGCGTGGCGCAGCCAGGCGTAGACACTGTTCGCCTGGTCGTCGCCGATCAGCCATTCGAAGCCGAGCGCCTCGCCGTCGCGCGCATGCAGTGCGGGGAGTTCGCGGTACAGCCGGTTGAGGGCCGCCACCAGGTCCTGTACGCCCTGATGCTCCGGATAGCGCAGCAGGTACCAGTCCAGTTCGCCGTCGTGGTTCCACTCGCGCCACTGGCCGAACTCGCAGCCCATGAACAGCAGCTTCTTGCCCGGGTGCGACCACATGAAGCTCAGGTACAGGCGCAGGTTGGCGAACTTCTGCCAGCGGTCGCCGGGCATCTTGTCCAGTAGCGAGTGCTTGCCGTGTACCACCTCGTCGTGGGAGATCGGCAGGATGAAATGCTCGGAGAAGGCGTAGAGCAGGCCGAAGGTCAACTGGTGGTGGTGATAGCGCCGGTGCAGCGGGTCTTCGCCGATGTACGCCAGGCTGTCGTGCATCCAGCCCATGTTCCACTTGTGACTGAAGCCCAGGCCGCCCTCCGCCACCGGACGGCTGACGCCGGGCCAGGCGGTGGATTCCTCGGCGATCACCAGCGCGCCGGGGGTCTCGCTGGCAACCACCTGGTTGAGGTGATGGAGGAAGTCGATGGCCTCCAGGTTCTCCCGGCCGCCGTGGCGGTTCGGCAGCCATTCGCCTTCCTTGCGCGAATAGTCGCGGTAGAGCATCGAGGCCACCGCATCCACCCGCAGGCCGTCGACGTGGTAGGTGCGCAGCCAGTGCAGCGCCGAGGCCAGCATGAAGCCGTGCACCTCGCTGCGGCCAAGGTTGTAGATGTAGGTGTCCCAGTCCTGGTGGAAGCCTTCGAAGGGATGTTCGTACTCGTACAGCGCCGTGCCGTCGAAACGGCCCAGGCCGTGGGCGTCGGTGGGAAAATGCGCCGGTACCCAGTCGAGGATCACGCCGATGCCGGCCTGGTGGCAGGCGTCGACGAACGCGGCGAAGTCCTCCGGCGTGCCGTAGCGCGCGGTGGGGGCGAACAACCCGAGCGGCTGGTAGCCCCAGGAGCCGCCGAAGGGATGTTCCATCACCGGCATCAGCTCGATATGGGTGAAACCGAGCTGGCGCACGTAGGGAATCAGCTCCTCCGCCAGTTCCGACCAGTGCGGCGGCCGGCCGTCGCGGTGGCGCCAGGAGCCGGCGTGGACTTCGTAGATCGACAGCGGTGCCGCATAGCCCTGGCGCTCCGCGCGCCGGGCCAGCCAGTCCTGGTCGCGCCATTCGTGGCGCAACGCCGCGCAGGTCTTCGAAGCGGTTCCGGGCGGCGTCTCGCAGGCCAGCGCCAGGGGGTCGGCCTTCAGCGGCAGGAGGCCGTCGTGGCCCTGCAACTCGTACTTGTACAGTTCGCCCTCGCCGAGACGCGGGACGAACAGTTCCCAGACGCCGGAGGGATAGCGTCGTCGCATCGGGTGACGGCGCCCGTCCCAGCCGTTGAAATCGCCGACCACCGAGACGCGCACGGCGTTCGGCGCCCAGACCGCGAAGCGCACGCCCTCCACGCCTTCGTGACGGGTCAGTTGCGCGCCCAGGCAGGAGGCCAGTTGGCGGTGGTTGCCTTCGGCGAACAGGTACAGGTCGAGTTCGCCGAGCAACGGCCCGAAGGCATAGGGGTCTTCGCTTTCCTGCACGCCGTCCGGCCAGTGCACGCGCAGGCTGTAGCGCGGCGGCAGGCGCTCCAGGTGGCGCTGGAACAAGCCACTGCCGGGGTCGCTCTGCTCCAGTTCGGCGAGTGTCGCGCCGTCTTCGTCGAGCAGCTCGACGCGCCGCGCGCCGGGCAGGTAGGCACGCAGCACGCCGCCTTCGCCGCCGGGGTCGCGTTGCGGGCCGAGGAAGGCGAAGGGATCGCCCTGCAGGCCGCGCTGCAGCTTGTCCAGCTCCAGTTGCCAGCGTTCGCGTTCGGACATCGGTTCGCTCATCGGTTCTTGCCCTTCAGGAGGTGTTCGGTGAGTTCGGCCAGACCGGCGAGAGGCACTTCCAGCCAGTCGGGGCGGTAGTCGGCTTCGTAGCGCAGTTCGTAGGCGGCCTTTTCCAGGCAGGCCAGGGCCAGCGCCGCGCCCTCGCCTTCGCGGCCGTGCCAGGCGTGCGCGAGGCCCGCCGCGGCGGCGCGGTAGCCGGCCAGGAAGGCGTCGCGGGCTTCGCCGCGATAGCGCGTGGCGACCTTGCGCCGGGCGCTGTCGGCCTGTTCCGAGCTATCGGTGCTCTGCGCGTTGCGCAGGACCATCGCCGCCGCGTAGTCGAACGAGCGCAACATGCCGCCGACGTCCTTCATCGGACTGTGGCGCTGGCGGCGCTCTTCCAGGCTGCGCGCCGGCTCGCCCTCGAAGTCGATGAAGCGTGCGTCGCCCTGGACCATCAGCACCTGGCCCAGGTGCAGGTCGCCGTGGACCCTGATCAGCAGCCCGCCGGCGGCCTGGCGGGCCAGCAGCGGCAGGCGTTCGAGCAGCGCCGGCAGGCGTTCCAGCAGGCGCCGCGCCTGTTCCGCCGCCTCGCCCTGCAACGGCCGCGGCGGCTCGCCCAGGCGTTTGCCGGCTTCGCGCAACTGTTCGGCGATGCGCAGCGCCCAGCCCTGGGTGCTGGCTTCGTCGCTCTCGCGGCTGCCGAAGGCCGGATCGTCCGACTCGGCGGCCAGTACGCTGTGCATCTCGCCGAGCCGGGCGCCGAGGTTGGCGGCGAAGCCGCGCAGTTCGGCGAGGCTGTCGTATTGCCCTTCGAGCGCCTCGCTGGCCGCGGATATCTCGTCGCGCACGGCGCGCTCCAGGTTGTCCAGGGTCCAGTTCCAGGCGTCGCCCTGGTTGTTCAGGTAGCCCTGCAGGATCATCAGCGTGCGCGGCTCGCCATCCGCGCCGACCCGCCGTACCTCGCCGAGCAACGGGGCGATGCCGGGGTAGCCGTGGCGGGTCAGGTAGCCGCCGACCTCGATTTCCGGGTGCAGCCCCGGAAGGATCTTGCGCAGCACCTTGAGGACCATGCGCTCGCCGAAGCGGATCGAGCTGTTGGACTGCTCCACCGAGAACGGCAGGACGTCTTCGTCGGCGATGTCGTCCAGTTCCGCCAGTCCCGCCGCCGGGACGAACTGGATCTCGCCGTCGCCGTGGGCGATCACCGCCTCGGCGCGGAGTTGCGCGAGGACCCTGCGGGCGAACAGCGGCAGGCTGGCGGCGTCGGTCAGCAGGCCGACCTTGCGCCCGCGTCGCAGGCGCGCCAGGGCCAGCAACTGCGGCAGGCTGTCGCCGCGCTGGTCGGCGTCGAGGAAGCCCAGCGGCAACTGGTAGCGCAGCCCGTCGATCTCCACTTCGCACAGCGCACAGCGCGGCTCCGCCTCGTCCAGCGGAACGATGTAGCAGAGCCGTGGCTGGCCTTTCTCGCCGGCGAACCAGCGGCGCTTCGGCAGGTAGGCCGGCAGCGTCTCGCCTTCCAGGATGTTCCGCGATGCGCCCTGCAGCAGCTCGCCGAGGCGCTGCTTGACCACCAGGGTCGGCAGCTCCGGCAGGCGCTCGTCGGCGGCCACGTGCCAGCTCGGCATCTGTGTCGCGTCGGCCAGGTAGAACCAGTAGAAGCCATAGGGCGGCAGGGTCAGCAGGTAGGTCAGCTCGCCGATCGGCGGGAACGACATGCCGCCGATCATCTCCACCGGCACCTTGCCGGCATGGCTGGCGAGGTCCAGTTCCACCGCCTGGGCCGCGCGCGACAGGTTGGCCACGCAGAGGATGCTGTCCTGCCGTTCGCCCTCGGCGTATTCGCGCAGGTAGGCGAGGATCCGTCGGTTGCTCGGCGCGAGCATCTTCAGGCTGCCGCGGCCGAAGGCCTTCTGCTGGCTGCGCACGGCGAGCAGGCGGCGCATCCAGTTGAGCAGCGAATGCGGGTCGCGCGCCTGCGCCTCGACGTTGATCGTCTGGTAGCCGTACAGCGGGTCGAGGATCGGCGGCAGCACCAGCTTCGCCGGGTCGGCGCGGGAGAAGCCGCCGTTGCGGTCCACCGACCACTGCATCGGGGTCCGCACACCGTCGCGGTCGCCGAGGTAGATGTTGTCGCCCATGCCGATCTCGTCGCCGTAGTACAGAGTCGGCGTGCCCGGCATCGACAACAGCAGGCTGTGCAGCAGCTCGATGCGCCGCCGGTCACGCTCCACCAGCGGCGCCAGGCGCCGGCGGATGCCCAGGTTGAGGCGCGCGCGGCGGTCGGCGGCATAGTGGTTCCAGAGATAGTCGCGCTCGTCGTCGGTGACCATCTCCAGGGTCAGCTCGTCGTGGTTGCGCAGGAAGATCGCCCACTGGCAATTGGCCGGGATGTCCGGGGTCTGGCGCAGGATGTCGGTGATCGGATAGCGATCCTCCTGGGCGATGGCCATGTACATGCGCGGCATCAGCGGGAAGTGGAAGGCCATGTGGCATTCGTCGCCCTCGCCGCCATCCTCGCCGCCGAAGTATGGCCGGGTGTCTTCCGGCCACTGGTTGGCCTCGGCCAGCAGCATGCGGTCGGGATAGTGCGCGTCCAGCTCGGCACGGATGCGCTTGAGCACCTGGTGGGTTTCCGGCAGGTTCTCGCTGCTGGTGCCGTCGCGTTCGATCAGGTAGGGAATCGCGTCCAGGCGCAGGCCGTCGACGCCCATGTCCAGCCAGTAGCGCATCACCCCGAGCACCTCGCGCAGGACCTGCGGGTTGTCGAAGTTCAGGTCCGGCTGGTGGGAATAGAAGCGGTGCCAGTAGTACTGCTGGGCGACCGGGTCCCAGGTCCAGTTGGACTGCTCGGTGTCGATAAAGATGATCCGCGTACCCTGGTATTTCTCGTCGCTGTCCGACCAGACGTAGTAGTCGCGGGCGCGCGACCCCTTCTTCGCGTGGCGGGCGCGGATGAACCAGGGATGCTGGTCGGAGGTGTGGTTGATCACCAGCTCGGTGATCACCCGCAGGCCGCGTCGATGGGCCTCGGCGATGAACCGGCGGGCGTCGGCGAGGCTGCCGTAGTCGCTGTGCACGCCACGGTACTGGGCGATGTCGTAGCCGTCGTCGCGGCGTGGCGACGGGTAGAACGGTAGCAGCCAGAGAGTGTTCACGCCGAGGTCGGCGATGTAGTCGAGCTTCTCGATCAGCCCGGCGAAGTCGCCGATGCCATCGTTGTTGGCGTCGTAGAAGGATTTCACGTGGACCTGGTAGATCACCGCGTCCTTGTACCACTGCGGGTCGTTGAGAAAGACCGGTTTCTCGCGTCTGGCCATGGGCTTCTCCTTATGCGTCGACGCGCCGCACGCGCCAGATGCCGAACGGCAGGTGCCAGGGTTCGATGCGCATCCACTGGACCTTGCCGTGCCAGACCCAGCGATGCCCGTTCATCAGATCCTCGCCCTGGAGGCTGGCGTCGTCGGGCAGGCCGAACTCCCACAGCGGCAGTTCGAAATGCGCCTCCTGGGCTTCGTGCGGGTCCAGGCAGACCGCCACCAGGATGAAGTTGGCGAGGTCCGCGGTGCGCTTGCCGAAATACAGGATGCGGTCGTTCCAGGCGTTGTAGGCCTGGAATCCGAGGTGCGTCTGCAACGCAGGGTTTTCCCGGCGGATGCGGTTGAGCCGGGCGATCTCGGCGACGATGTTGCCCGGCGCCTGGTAGTCGCGCGGACGCAACTGGTATTTCTCCGAGTCGAGGTACTCCTCCTTGCCCGGCAAGGCCGCCGCCTCGCACAGCTCGAAGCCGGAGTACATGCCCCACAGCCCCGAACCCATGGTCGCCAGGGCGGCGCGGATGAGGAAGCCGGGGCGGCCGGAGCGTTGCAGGAACCAGGGATTGATGTCCGGGGTGTTGACGAAGAAGTTCGGCCGGTAGCAGTCGCGCCAGGGTGGCTGGTTGAGTTCGGCGAAATACTCCGCCAGTTCCTGCTTGTCGTTGCGCCAGGTGAAATAGGTGTAGCTCTGGCTGAAGCCGACCTTGCCCAGGCGCGCCATCATCGCCGGACGGGTGAACGCCTCGGAAAGGAAGATCACCTGCGGATGGCGGCCGCGCACCTCGGCGATCAGCCACTCCCAGAATGGCAGTGGCTTGGTGTGCGGGTTGTCGACGCGAAACAGCGTCACGCCCTGCTCCACCCAGCCCAGCACCACGTCGCGCAAGGCTTCCCACAGGCTCGGCAGGGCCTGTTCGGCGTAGAAGTCGACGTTGACGATGTCCTCGTACTTTTTCGGCGGGTTCTCCGCGTAGCGCAGGCTGCCGTCCGGGCGCCAGGCGAACCAGCCGGGATGCTCGCGCAGCCAGGGGTGGTCGGGGGAGCACTGGATGGCGAAGTCCAGCGCCAGTTCCATGCCGTGCTCGCGCACCGCAACGAGCAGCCGGCGGAAATCCTCGCGGTCGCCCAGTTCGGGATGGATCGCCTCGTGGCCGCCCTCCTCGCTGCCGATCGCATACGGGCTGCCGGGGTCGCCGGCCTCGGCACGCAAGGAATTGTTGCGGCCCTTGCGATGGGTGCGGCCGATGGGATGGATCGGCGGGAAATAGAGAACGTCGAAGCCCATCGCGGCGATCTGCGGCAGGCGCCGGATCACGTCGTCGAAGGTACCGTGGCGTGTCGGATCGCCGCTTTCCGAGCGAGGGAACAACTCGTACCAGCTGGCGAAGCGCGCCAGCGGTCGCTCCACCTCCACCGGGTATTCGCGGCTGCGCACCAGGTGCTCGCGCGGGCCGACCAGACGCAACAGCTCGCCGGTCTGCGCCGCCAGCCATAGCGCCACCCGCTCCTCGACGCTCTGGCAGGCCTGCAGGCGTTCGGCCAGCGGCGCACAGGCGGCGGCGATCTCCGGACCGCCGCGCTCGGCGCAGCGCCGTAGCAGTTCGTCGCCCTCGCGCAGCTCCAGGTCCAATGGCAGGCGTGCGCCATGCTTGGCGCGCAATTCGCGGCGGTAGCCGGCGAAACGGTCGAGCCAGGCCTCGATACGGAAGTACAGGCGGCCGCAGGGCGGCGTGCGCAACTGCGCACTCCAGAAATCGTTGCCTTCGGGCAGCAGCGGCAGGCGCCGCTCCGCGGTTTCCCCGACACGCCGCCAGACCACCTCGGCACCGAGTACCTCATGGCCATCGGCGAAGATTCGCGCGGCCAGGCGCAGGTCGCGGTCGCTCTCGGTCTTCGCGGGATAGGCGCCCTCTTCCACCACCGGGCTGACCGACTCGATGGCGATACGGGGCTGCTGGATGGCGATGACCAGCGGATCATCGTCGCTGTTGCGGACAATCGAACTCATCGAGGCGCGCTCCTCCGGGACGTGGGTTCGGCGATGGGTCGCGAGGCTTCCGCCGGCCTCGAATGGCCGGCGGCGCGGACGGTCATTGGTTCCGAGCCCGCCGGCGACCGATTGGTTCAGGTTGATTTACCCAGCGGTTCGCCTCAGGCCTTGCGCCGCGAACGCGAGGCAGCGGGCTTGGCCCGACCCTTCGCGGCGACCGCGGCCTTTTCGCGGCCCTTGTCCTTGCCGCCGCCGGCGCGGGAACGCAGGCTGCGCTTGAGCAGGTCGGTGAGATCGATGATGTCGGCGCCCTTGCCGGCCACCTCCTCCTCTTCCTCCACCGCGTGCAGCTGGCCCTTGGCGGCCTTTTCCTCGACCAGCTTCATGATCTTGTCGCTGAAGCTGTCCTTGTATTCGTCCGGCTCCCAGTGGGAGGCCATGTCCTCCACCAGGCGCTTGGCCATCTCCAGCTCGCGCTTGTCGAGTTTCGCCTCGGTGACGCTTTCGTCCAGCTCCAGGCCATCCAGGCTGCGCACCTGCGACGGCCAGCGCAGGGTGATCAGCACCAGGGCATCCTCCAGCGGCCGCAGTAGCGCCAGGTGCTGGCGGGTGTGCAGGACGACGTTGGCCAGGGCGACCTTGCCGGTGCGCTCCAGGGTCTCCCGGAGCAACGCGTAGACCTTGCCTCCGCGCCGGTCGGGGGCCAGGTAGTACGGGGTATCGAAGTGCTGCAAGGGAATTTCCTGGCTGTCGACGAAAGCGAAGATCTCGATGGTCTGGGTCGACTTGGGATGCGCCGCGCGGATTTCTTCTTCGCTCAGCACCACGTAGCGGCCCTTTTCGTACTCCACGCCCTTGACGATATTCTCGCGCTCGATCTCCTTGCCGGTGACCTTGTTCACTCGCTTGTAGCCGACCGGCTCCATGCTGCGCTGGTCGAGCCAGTCGAAATCGATGCCCTGCGACGAGGTCGCCGCCGACAGGCTCACCGGGATATGCACCAGGCCGAAGCTGATCGCGCCTTTCCAGATCGCACGGGCCATGCCGGTTTCCTCCTCTTGTTGGTTACAGCGTGCCGCCGTCCGCGTAACGCACGCGGCCGTCGGCGGCGATGTCGGTGATGCGCTGGAGCAGGTTGTCGGCGGCGGTCTCGGCGTCGCTCAGGCAACTGCAACCCGGGGTCACTACCCACAGCACGCGTACCGCCGCGCCGCGCCGCTTGGGCTGATAGAGGATCAGGCCGACCGGCTGGCGGCGCTCCTGCATCGCGTCGGTCCAGGCGATACAGGCGTCGAAGTCCTTGAACATGACGGAACTCTCCTCAATGGCTATCGGAGGATGGCGGCGAACGGTTCAGGCAGGCCAGGACATGCAGCACCAGTAGCGCCAGGATCGTCCCGAGCACCGCGGTACCCTGGTGACCGAGTCCGACCGCGACGCCTATGGCGGTGCTGGCCCAGAGTCCCGCCGCGGTGGTCAGGCCCCTGACCCGGCTTTCCCGTCCGGCCTTGAGGATGGTGCCGGCGCAGAGGAAGCCGATGCCGGCGACGGTGCCCTGGATCACCCGGCTCAGCGCGTCCGCCCCGCCCCCCTGCAATTGCAGCGGCATGACGAACAGCGCCGCGCCGAGGGTTACCAGCATGTGCGTGCGCAGGCCGGCGGCCTTGCCGCTCTGCTCGCGCTCGTAGCCGAGTACCGCACCGAGCGCCGCCGCCAGCAGCAGGCGCAACGCGGCGCGGGCGGTCTGCTCGAAGTCGGCGAGATCGGCGAACTCCTCGCCGAGGATCTTCCACAGCGTCTCCCAGGCGCTCATCGGCGTGGTATCCCGCTGTAGCGCAGGGCACCGCAACGCAGGCAGCGCTCGCAGTCGAAGGTTTCCTCACCCAGTCGCAACGCCGGTTGCCGGCACCAGTCGCAACCGCCGATCAGGCAACGCAAGGTCATCCGGGTCCTCCCGCCGAATCGCTCGGCCAGCCGCCCTTTCCAGCTGTGACCGACGAGACGACGGGAAGGTGCGATCGGATTCGCCAGCGGCGCTCCTCAGGCGGGGATCGCCTTGGTCGCCGCCTCGCGCTGCCAGATCCGGTGCTGCATCAATGCCTGGCGCAGGCCGGGGAAGACATCGGTGGCCGTGGCGCCGAGCACCACGCCGGGGTCGCCAGGCAACGAAAGCTGGCTGGCCAGCGCCTGGGCATCGCCGGCGAAGGCCACTGGCTTCAGGTGCTTGTAGGCTTCCAGCAGGTAGTGCAGGCCGCGTCCGTCAGCGCCGATGGCCTGGCTGCTGGCCGCGCCGCCAGGCACGAAGACCGCGTCGAAGGCTACCGACGGCAGGCCGTCCCAGGTTCCCTCCGGGTTCAGTTCGGCGCCGTTTTCAGCCTGCACCGGCGAAGCGCTGGGCGCGATCAGCTTGGCGTCCGCGCCCTCCTGGCGGAGGGCGTCGCGCAGGTCGCTGACGTCGCTCTCGGCGACGCCATCGGCGATCAGGATCGCCACCTTGCGCGAACGGATGTCGCCGGACAGCAGGTTCATCTGACTCAGCGCCGGCGACGGCTTCGGCTGCGGTGCCGGGTTGGCCGGTGCGGCGAGCTGCACGCCGACGTTCGCCGCGACCCTGGCGGCCAGTTGCGGATCGATGTTGAGGAGTATCTGGTTGACCTCGCGCTCCCGGATCGATTGCCGCTCGACCTTGGACAGTTCGAAGCTGTAGGCGGCGACGATATGCGCCTGCTCGGCCTCGCTCATGCTGTGCCAGAACAATGCGGCCTGGCTGAAATGATCGGCGAAGGAGTCGGCACGCTTGCGCAGCTTGCTGCCGCTGACCGCCTCGTGGTAGGTGGAGAAGCCGCCGTTGCGCGCCGCCGGCGGGGTTTCCTTCGGCCAGCCGCCGTCGATCGAGTTCGGTTCGTAGGAAGCCCGGCCGCGGTTGATGGTCTGCCGGTGCGGCGCGTCGCGCTGGTTGTTGTGGAACGGACACAGCGGGCGGTTGATCGGGATCTCGTTGAAGTTCGGCCCGCTCAGGCGCAGCAGTTGGGTGTCGGTATAGGAGAACAGCCGACCCTGCAACAGCGGGTCGTTGGTGAAGTCGATTCCGGGGACCACGTGGCCGACGTGGAACGCCACCTGCTCGGTCTCGGCGAAGAAATTGTCGGGGTTGCGGTTGAGTACCATCCGCCCCACCACCCTTACCGGCACCAACTCCTCGGGCACCAGCTTGGTGGGGTCGAGCAGGTCGAAGTCGAAGCTGTCCTGCTGGTTCTCCGGGATCACCTGCAGGCCCAGCTCCCATTCGGGATAGTCGCCCTTCTCGATGTCCTCCCAGAGGGTCCGCCGGTTGAAGTCGGGGTCCTTGCCGGCGAGCTTCTGCGCCTCGTCCCAGACCAGTGAGCAGGTCCCGGACTTCGGTCGCCAGTGGAACTTGACCAGCACACTCTCGCCGGCCGCGTTGACCAGGCGGAAGGTGTGCACGCCGAACCCCTGCATGTTGCGGTAGGCGATCGGAATGGCGCGATCGGACATCAGCCACATGACCATGTGCGCCGACTCCGGGGTCAGCGAAACGAAGTCCCAGAAGGTGTCGTGGGCGGACGCTCCGGTAGGAATCTCGTTGTGCGGTTCGGGTTTCACCGCATGGACGAAGTCGGGGAACTTGATCGCATCCTGGATGAAGAACACCGGCATGTTGTTGCCGACCAGGTCGAAGTTGCCTTCGTCGGTATAGAACTTCACGGCGAAGCCGCGTACGTCACGCACCGTATCCGCGGACCCGCGCGGACCCTGCACGGTGGAGAACCGCACGAAGACCGGGGTACGCTTGCCCGCCTCGGCGAGAAAGCCGGCCTTGGTCAGGTCGCTGAGGTCCTCGTAGGCCTCGAAGTAGCCATGCGCCGCCGAGCCACGGGCGTGGACCACGCGCTCGGGAATGCGCTCGTGGTCGAAGTGGGTGATCTTCTCGCGCATGATGAAGTCTTCGAGCAACGACGGTCCGCGCTCGCCGGCCTTCAGGGTGTTCTGGTTATCGGCGATGCGGGTGCCGGTATTGGTGCTCAGGGCCTCTCCGGTGGCGTCCTCGCGATAGGCCTCCAGCTGTTCCAGCTTGGCGTTGCTGTTGCCACGGTCGACGGTGTCGGTGCCGGCCGCCTGGCTGCGCTGCTCGTTGTTCTGCTCGCTCATCGGTTTCCTCTCCTCATCCTGGGCATGAAAATGGGGCGGATGCCTCCCTGCTCCGCCCCATTCACTTCACTGCGCGGTTATCAGTTCCCGCCGTGGCTGCGCTGGCCACCTTTCTTGCCAGCCTCGGAGGCCCGCTGCGGATCGTTCTTGAAGTTGCCGCCGCTGGCCTGGCCGCCCTTCTTGCCGGCCTCCGAAGCACGTTTCGGGTCTTCCGCGAAGTTGCCTTTACCGCCTTGATGCTGTGCCATTTCTATTTCCTCCGAATAATCTCTTCAGAACAGATTTCATGGACGCATGCGTTGCGCATGCCCTAACTCTGAGAGGCTGTTTCGCCAGTGGTTCAGATTATTTTCAACGAATGAAAGCGAAGCGTTTTGCCAGCATGTTTCGGGGGCAATCCATAGGATTCCAAGATTCTTGCCTTATTCCATTGCCAGCATTGACAGGAATCCCCGAATTGCGTCAGATGAAAGCCCGCACATCTCGGAGGAGCACCATGAAACCCTACGAGCATCCGGCCTACAGCGATCCCGTGGTAAGCAACGAAGAGCCCGATCGCGATTGCCATGAATGGAATTTCGAACCGGGAGACAGCGATCAGGAACCCTACCCCGAATATCATGGAGCGAATACCGAAGAAGGCCCAGGTGGAGGCACTTAATTATTCTTTTCTATTGCAGTACCTGATATTCCGATAGACCCATTCAATAATTAATCGTCGAACTTTAAAACAAATGGAACTCGCCATGGAAAACAGTGACGAAGTGCGATTCCAGCACTATTTCATTTCTCTCGTCGAACAGGTGGCGAAACCGCTTTTCGTCGATTCCTGCGAAGAGGCGCGCAGCTACGGCCTGGACTGCAACGTGGACCTCGACCTCGACGAGGATGGCCATCCTCGCCTGCGCCTGGAAGCCGGCGAGCCGGGAGGCGAGAAAAGCCACTACAGCCTGCTGGCGATTCCCGGCGAGCGGGTCATCCATCGCCAGTACCTGGCCGGGGCCCAGGAATGGCACAGCCTGCCGGCCGAGCTGGCGTCGATCAACCCGATGGTCCTGGACAGCGAGCTGGCGGTATTCTTCCGCCGCGCCTTCGACCTTCGCCTGGAGGGCCCCGAACGCCGTCACCCGGCCGGCTTCTGGTAAGGCCCTTCATAGCTTCCAGATATCCCGGGCGTATTCACTGATCGTCCGGTCGGCGCTGAACCAGCCGATCCGCGCCACGTTGAGCAACGCCGAGCGCCACCAGCGATCGGGCTCGCGCCAGACTTCCTCGACCCGGCACTGCGCATGCCAGTAGGCCTCGAAGTCGGCGCAGAGCATGAAGCGGTCGTCGTGCACCAGGCCGTCCACCAGCCCTTCGTAGCGGCTGCGGTCGTCGGCCGAGAACAGCCCGCTGCGGATCGCCTCCAGGGCTTCCTCCAGCCGCGGCGAGGCCGCGATCACCCCGCCCATCTCCAGCTCCCCGGCTTGCCGGCGCTGCTCCACCTGCTGGGCGCTGAGGCCGAAGATGAACATGTGTTCCAGGCCGATCCGCTGGCTCATCTCGACGTTGGCGCCGTCCAGGGTGCCGATGGTCAGCGCGCCGTTGAGGGCGAACTTCATGTTGCTGGTCCCGGAGGCCTCGAGCCCGGCGGTGGAAATCTGCTCGGAGAGGTCCGCCGCGGGAATGATCGCCTCGGCCAGGCTGACGTTGTAGTTGGGCAGGAACACCAGCTTGAGCAGGCCGCGCACGGTGGGGTCGTCGTTGATGGTGCGGGCGATGTCGTTGGCCAGCTTGATGATCAGCTTGGCCTGGTGGTAGCTGGCGGCAGCCTTGCCGGCGAAGATCTTCACCCGCGGCACGCGGTCGGCGGTCGGGTCGTTGCGGATCTCCTGGTACAGCGCCACGGTGTGCAGCAGGTTGAGCAACTGCCGCTTGTATTCGTGGATACGCTTGATATGCACGTCGAACAGCGCTTCCGGTTCGATCGCCACGCCGAGGCTGTCCAGCACCAGGCGCGCCAGGGCGGTCTTGTTCTGCCGGCGCTGCTCGGCGAAGCGCGCCCGCAGGCGGGCGTCCTCGACGTGCGCCTCGAGGTCCGGCAGGCGCCGTTCCGGGGTGTCCAGCAGGTCGGCGCCGAGGGTCTCCACCAGCAGCTCGGTCAACCCCGGGTTGGCCTGGAACAGCCAGCGGCGGAACGACACGCCGTTGGTCTTGTTGCTGATGCGCTGCGGGTAGAGACGATGCAGGTCATGGAACACGGTTTCGCGCATCAGCTCGGTGTGCAATGCCGATACCCCGTTGATCTGGTGCGAACCGAGGAACGCCAGGTTGCCCATGCGCACCCGTCGGCCGTGGCCCTCCTCGATCAGGCTGACCGAACGCAACAGGTCGAAGTCGTGGATGTCCTGGGCACGCAGCGCGTCTATATGGAAGGCATTGATCAGGTAGATGATCTGCATGTGGCGCGGCAGCAGGCGCTCCATCAGCGCCACCGGCCAGGATTCCAGGGCTTCCGGGAGCAGCGTGTGGTTGGTGTAGGACAAGGTCGCCACGCTCAGCGCCCAGGCGTCCGGCCAGGCCAGTTGGTGCACGTCCACCAGTTGCCGCATCAGCTCGGCGACGGCGATCGCCGGGTGGGTGTCGTTGAGCTGGATCGCCACCTGTTCCGGCAGGCTACGCAGGTCGTGATGATGGCGCAGGTGGCGGTCGAGCAAGTCCTGCAGCGAGGCGGAGACGAAGAAGTACTCCTGGCGCAGGCGCAGTTCCTGGCCGGCCTCGGTGCTGTCGGCCGGATACAGCACCCGCGAGATGCTCTCCGCCTTGACCACGTCGACCACCGCGCCGATGTGGTCGCCGGCGTTGAAACGGTCCAGTTGCAGGTCTTCCTCGGCGCGGGCGCGCCACAGGCGCAGGGTATTCACGCTGGCACGCCGCCAGCCGACGATCGGCGTGTCGTAGGCGATCGCCCGGATCCGCTCGTCCGGCCGCCAGATGGCTCGGCCACTGTGCTCGTTGTCGACCTGCACGCTGCCGCCGAAGTCGATGTAGTAGCTGACCTCAGGTCGTTCGAACTCCCAGGGGTTGCCGAAATCCAGCCAGGTCTCGGTCTGCTCCTGCTGCCAGCCGTCGGTCAGCACCTGGCGGAACAGGCCATGCTCGTAGCGGATGCCATAGCCATGCGCGGGAATGTCGAGGCTGGCCATGCTTTCCATGAAGCATGCCGCCAGGCGTCCGAGGCCGCCGTTGCCGAGCGCCGCGTCCGGCTCCAGGGCGACGATCCGCTGCAGGTCGACGCCCAGCTCGGCCAGGGCCTGGCGGGTTTCCTCGAGCAGCCCGAGGTTGCCGAGGTTGTCCAGCAACAGGCGACCGATGAGGAACTCCAGGGACAGGTAGTAGACCCGCTTGCGCGCGGGCGCTTCGCCTTGCGGGGTGGCCTCCTCCCAGTGGTCGATGATGTGGTCGCGTACCGCCAGGGCCACCGCTTCGAACCAGTCGTGCGGGCAGGCGGTGGATGGGTCGCGGCCGACGCTGTAGCGCAGTTTGGCGAGGATGCTGGCTTTCAGGGTCTGGACCGCACTTGGGGTCTGGTCTTGGCTGTCGGGCATCGCCGGGCTTCCTTCCGGCCCGCCGCTGCTGGCCGGTGCTTGCGGGGTTTTCTCAGGCGCTCTTGCGTACCGGCACGGCGGCGGCCGCGCTTTCCTGGCGCAGGCGGTCGAGCAGGTCGTGGCCGGCCAGGGTCAGGTGGTGGACCACCCATTGCTCCTGGCCGGTCCAGGAATGCTGGACGCTGCCGCAGAGCAGCTGCGCCTGGTTGAGCAACTGCAAGTGGTAGGCCACCGCCTCGCGGCAATGACCGGGTAGCTCGCGTGCTTCCCAGTGCTGGCCGAAGCCAAGGCTTTCCAAATGCTCCAGCAGATCCCTGATCAACCCCCAGTCGCGTTTCATCGGCATGCTCCTTGTCTGCGTCGCGGCCGGCCGTTCCGGCTACCTAGAAGCGGAGTCGCGGGCGCGGCGATGGTTCATTCTTTTTCGCCGGCGGCTGGGGGCCGCTCGTCCACGAAAGGGAACCCCTGGCCGATATCGGCTTCTGTAACCCGTACAGAGTCGTTACAGATTCGTTGCCAGAAACCGATGCGAGCCCGTCATGACCATGCTTCCCCTGCGCCAGATCGAACGCATCCTCAACGCCAGCACCTGTTCCTCGCGTTTCCGCTGCCGCAGGGCCGCCGACGGCAGCCTCACGGTGACCGTTGCCAGCGCGCGGCGGCCAGCCGCCGCGGCCACCACGGTCGCCGGCGTCAGCCAGGAGGAGTGCCGTTGCGAACGGTCGGTGCGCGAACTGGCGCGAGAGCTGGAGCGCAGCTTCACTGAGCAGTGACCTTTCCCGTATCCCGGCAGGAGCGCTCCGATGCAGGCTTTCATGGTTCATTTCTCAGACGCCGGACAACCCGGCCGGACCGTGCTCACCACTTTCGCGCCAACCCTCAGCACCAGCGAGGCGCACGTTCGCCTGCAACTCTGCTATCCCCTGCTGTTCCCGCAGCGTCTGAGCGCGGTGCGGGTCTACCCCCTGCTGCCGGCGGCGGCACGCGAGTGAACGCGGCCGCCGCGGCGCCTCAGCCGTTGACCACGGTACCGCCGTTGACGTGCAGCACCTGGCCGCTGACGTAGGACGAGTCGTTGCAGGCCAGGTAGACGTAGCTGGCGGCCAGTTCCTCCGGCTGGCCGGGCCGGCCCATCGGCGTCTCCGCGCCGAAGTGGGCGACCTTCTCGTCGCTGAAGGTGGACGGGATCAGCGGCGTCCAGATCGGGCCCGGGGCCACGGCGTTGACGCGGATGCCGCGGTTGACCAGGTTCATCGACAGCGAGCGGGTGAACGAGGTGATCGCGCCCTTGGTCGAGGAATAGTCGATCAACTGGGGGTTGCCCTTGTAGGCGGTGATCGAGGTGGTGTTGATGATCGCCCCGCCCTTGCCCATCAGCGGCAGGGCCGCCTTGGTCAACTGGAACATGCCGAAGATGTTGGTGCGGAAGGTCTTCTCCCACTGCTCTTCGCTGATGTCCTCCAGGCGCGCCTGCGGATGCTGCTCGCCGGCGTTGTTGACCAGCACGTCGAGGCGCCCCCATTTCTGCCTTAGCGTGTCCACCACCTGGCGGCAGAAGCCGGCGTCGGCGACGTCGCCGGCGAACGCCAGGCACTGGCGGCCGAGCGACTCGATGATCTCGCGGGTCTTCGCCGCGTCTTCGTTCTCATCCAGGTAGACCAGCACCACATCCGCCTTCTCGCGGGCGAAAGCCACCGCCACCGCGCGGCCGATGCCACTGTCGCCGCCGGTGACCAGGGCCACCTTGCCCTCCAGCTTGGCCGCCGGACGGTAATCGGCGGAAACGAACTCCGGCTTCGGCTGCATCTCGCTTTCGTGGCCGGGGCGCTGGTCCTGGTGCTGCGCCGGCAGGGTCTGTCGCTGTTCGCTCATGGTGGTTTCCTCTCTGTCGGGCGCCTCAGGCGCGTTCGCCGCGCAAGGCGCGTTGATGGAATTCGGGCAGGCGCCGCAGCGCCCAGCGGGTGGCTTCCCGGCGCATCCGCGCGGGGTCGCCGTGGAAGCGCTCGCGGCGCGAGAACAGGGCGAGGCCGGCGGGTAGCTGGAAGGCCCAGGCGAAGCACACGGTGCCGGGCGGGATGCCGTCCTTCGCTTCGCTGCCGAGCAATCCCGTGACCGCCAGCGCGGCGCTCGCCGGACTGCGTTGCAGGGCCGCCCTGGCCATGGCCTCGGCGACCTCCACGCTGGTCAGGTTGAAACGCTCCAGCCAGTTCGGGTCGAGCCCCAGCAGGGCGAGCTTGGCCGCCGGCGAATAGACGACGAAGCCGCCTTCCATCACCTTGCCGCTGCCGGCCACCGCCGACAGTTCGGCGCTGATCTGTCCGGCGGTACAGGATTCCGCGGTGATCAGGCTGAGGTCGGCGCTGCGCAGGTAGGCCACCAGGCGGGAAGCTTCGTCCGCGAGCAGCACGTCGGGCATGGCACGCTCCTCAGGGCGAGATCGGGTCGCTGGCGGGAAAGGTCTCCTTCAGCGCGTCGTCCAGCTGGCGATCCTCCGCCACCTGGGGCCGGGTGGTGCCGCCACAGGGGCAATCGGCGTCGCGACACGGCTCGCCCTGGGGGTGGCCGCTGGCGCAGGCCGCGCAGCAGTAATGCTGGCCGTCGCGTTCGACGGCATCGGCGCCGGGCCGGCAGGTGCATTTGGGACAGGCACAGGTTTCGCTGTTCATGGGCAGTCTCCAGTCGGGTTCACTTGCTGTGTTCCGGCGAGGTCACCGGGCGCAGGCCACGGGGGCCGGTCCAGCCCCAGAGGACCAGGCCGAGCACGGGCAGGAGCAGGATCAGCAGCGACCAGCCGAGCTTGCGACTGGCGGAGCTGTCGCTGCGGAGCACGCTGTTGATGGCCCAGGCATCCACCAGGAGCAACAGGACCAGCAGCGCGAGGATCAGGTAGGCGGTATCCATCGGGGGCCTCCTCGGCATCTCGTTGCACGGTGGAGGGCCTGTGCGCCGGGGGAGTTCCGCCTTTTTCGCGGACGGTCAGCCGCGCCCGAGCTGGCGTCGCATGGCCGCGCTGATGCGCTGGCGGGTGCCGGCGTAGTCGGCCCAGGGATCGTCGCCGGCGAGTTCGTCGAGGCGCTGCGGCAGACTGCGCAGGTTCCATTGGTTGGCACCCTGCAGCGAGTCGAGTTCCTCGCGGAACACCGGTACCGACACCGGCAACCCTTCGCGGGCGCGCACCGAGTAGGCGGCCACGGTGCTGGCGCCGCGGCTGTTGCGCAGGTAGTCGACGAAGATCTTGCCGACCCGGTTGCGCGGCCCGGAAACCGCCGAGAAACGGTCCGGCATCAGGCGCGCCAAGTGCTGGGAGATGGCCTGGGCGAAATCCTTGACCTCGTCCCAGCCATGCCGGCGCTCCAGCGGCACCAGCAGGTGCATGCCCTTGCCGCCGCTGGTCTTGAGGAAGGCGCGCAGGCCCAGCTCGTCGAGCAGCGTCAGGCTCAGCTGGGTCGCTTCGAGCATGCGCTTCCACGGCAGCGCCGGGTCCGGGTCGAGGTCGAGGACGAAACGGTCGGGCCGCTCCAGGTTGGCCAGGCTGGCGTTCCAGGTATGGAACTCGATGCTGCCCATCTGCACCGCGCCGACCAGCGCCTCGGCGCTGCGGATCTGCAACAGCGGCGGATGACCGGGATCGAGCGCCGGGTCGAGCTGGACGATGCCGGGGATCTTCAGGCGCGCCGCGTGCTTCTGGAAGAACAGTTCGCCGCCGATTCCGTCGGGGCCGCGCACCAGCGACACCGGGCGCTCGCGCAGGTCGCGCAGGAGCAGGTCGGCGTAGCGCGCATGGAACTCGGCGAGTTCCAGCTTGCTGGCCTGGATCGACGGGTCGATCAGCCGCTGCGGGTGGCTGATGCGCACGCCGGCGGTGGCCGCCCGCGACGCACCGGCGCCGGCCTTGCGCGCGCCGCGCAGCGGCGGCGGGCCGGCGGGACGCTCGCCGGTCACCTCGCGCGCCGGCTTGTCTTCGCGCAAACCGTGGAACACTGCCTGGCGGATGATCCCGCCACGGGTCATCTGCGCATAGGAAACCTCGCACAGTTGTTGCGGGCGCACCCACTGCACCGACCCGGTCTCGCGCGCCGGCGGCACCTTCGCCAATGGGCTGGAGCGCACCGCGAGGGGTTCCAGGCGCTCACGGACCTTCTTCAGGCTGGCCGCGGTGAAGCCGCTGCCGACCTTGCCGGCATAGCGCAGCCGGCGCTCCTCGTCAGGGCTGTAGAGGCCGAGCAGCAAGGCGCCGATATGCCGGCGAGAGCCCTTCGGCTCGGTATAGCCGACGATCACGAACTCCTGGCGCAACTGGCACTTCAGCTTGATCCAGTCGTTGCTGCGGCGCGAACGGTAGGCGCTGCCCAGGCGCTTGCCGATCACGCCTTCGAGGCCGAGCTTGCAGGCGCTGGCCAGCAGGTCGCGGGGGTCTTCCGCGAGCGTCGCGGAGAACCGCAGCGGGTCTTCGTCGCGCCCTTCCAGCAGCGCCTCCAGGCGCGCGCGGCGCTGCTCCAGGGCGACATCGCGCAGATCCTCGCCTTCGTGGTACGGCAGGTCGAAGAGGAAGTACAGGATATTCTCGCCGCGACCTTCCTCGAAGGCGTTCTGCAGGGCCTGGAAGTCCGGTCGACCCTCCTCGTCGAGGACGACCAGTTCGCCGTCCAGCCAACTGCGCTGCAGACCGAGCCCGGCCAAGGCCTTCTCCAGGTGCGGCAGGCGTTCGGTCCAGTCATGGCCGTTGCGGGTCAGCAGGCGCACGCGGCCGTCTTCGATGCGGCTCATCAGCCGATAGCCGTCCAGCTTGAGTTCGTAGGCCCACTCCCCTCGCGGAGGCTGCTCGACCAGGCTGGCCAGCTCGGGGGCGATCCATTCGGGCATCGGCGTCTTCCCCCCGCTCTTGCCGCGTCGCGCCGGCCTGGCCGCGGGCGTGGCGGCTTCGCCATGGCGGGGCAGCAGCGTACGCTCGCTGAGCACGCTGTCGGGACGCTCCTTCAGCACGTCGAAGCGATCCAGGCTGCGCGCCTCGCCGTCCTTGGCCTTGACCAGGAACCACTGGGGCTGCTTGCCGCGCAGGTTGGTGCGGATCAGGTGCCAACGCCCGGAGAGTTTCTCGCCATCCAGGACGAAGCTGAGATGGCCCTTTTCCAGGCCCTCGCGCGGATCGTCCAGAGGCGTCCAGGCGCCTCGGTCCCAGACGATGACATCGCCGGCGCCGTAGTGCCCCTGGGGGATGCTGCCTTCGAAATCGGCATAGTCCAGCGGATGGTCCTCGACCTGCACCGCGAGCCGCTTCACCGCCGGGTCGAGGCACGGCCCCTTGGGCACCGCCCAGCTCTTCAGGGTGCCATCCAGCTCCAGGCGGAAGTCGTAGTGCAGGCGGCTGGCGTCGTGTTTCTGGATGCAATAGCGGAGTAGCCCGCTGCTGTCTTTGCGAGGCTTGCGGCCGCTGGGCTCCGGGGTCTGGCGGAAATCGCGCTTGCGGGCGTACTCGGCGAGCGGCTTGCTGCTGGGCATGGCGGGCTCCTCGGTGGTCAGACGCCGGGGCAGACCGGCGCGCTGTGCAGGACCATGTCGATGGCTTTCCCCAGTTCCTCCAGGGTCACCGGTTTGAGCAGCACCGGATAGGGTGCCGCCGGGTCGATGCCGACGCGAGCGCTGTCGCTGAGCAGGATCACCCGCATCCGTGGGCGCACCGGCAGGCTGGTTTCGATGAGCATGCTGCCGCTCAGAGGACCTTCGAGCTGCTCGCTGAGCAGGAACAGGTCGATCACCGCGTCCGAGGCCAGGTGGTCGAGGGCTTCGTCGCGACTCGCCGCGCTGAGCACCGCGTAGCCTCGATCGAGGAGGAACTCCTCGATCCGCCAGAGCTGGTCGGCGTGTTCTTCGAGGACCAGGACGATCTTGTTTTCTCCGTTCACCATGGTTCTCCCTGTCGGATTGTCGGGAAGGCTTCGCTGCAAGGTTCGCGCCGTCCGCCCCGCTTGCGCCGGAGCAGCATGGGCACGGCGATCGGGCGCGGATTGATCGCAAAGTGCGATCAGCAGAGTGCCCGGAAGACGCCTGCCCATCGTGCAGATTGCCCGACCCGCGCGGACCGCTGGTAAGCCCGCCGGCACCAACCGCCTCGAACGGGGTCCAGCCTGAGAGACCGCGAGCGAAGGAGCCAGCCATGCGCCCTGCCCCGGAAGACGCCGCAGACGATGCGTTCGTCCAGCGCGAGTACCCGATCCCGGAGCGCCTGGAAAGCCAGCGCCGCGCCTGGCGTTTCGAACGGGCGGGCCTGTGGGTCCTGCTCGGGGTGATCCTCCTGGCGCTGACCGGGGTGTTCGCCGGCGGACCTCTGAGTTCGCGGACGCTGGTCAGCGACAGCGGCAGGCTGACCCTGGCCTACGAGCGTTTCGAACGCAGCGGCGCCGCCAGCCGCCTGCGCATCGATCTGCGCGGCGCGCCGGGCGCCGAGGTCGGCGTGCGCCTGGGCGGCGGTCTGCTACAGGCGCACAGCATCCAGAGCCTGCAACCGCAACCGCTGCGCAGTCACAGCTGGCGGGGCGGCCTGGAACTGGAGGCAAGGCTCGACGAAGACGGTCGCCTGAGCCTGTTCCTGACGTTGTTGCCGAACCGGCTCGGCGAAGTCGCCAGTCGACTGGAGTTCGCCGGCGAGAGCCTGGCCTTCGACCAGTTCATCTACCCCTGAGTCATCCGTTCCGAGGAGGCGCACGATGGATTCCGTACTGCGAGCCGCCGCGCTCTACCTGGTCCTGCTGGTACTCTTCCGCATCGCCGGGCGGCGTTCCCTGACCGACATCACCACCTTCGACCTGCTGCTGCTGATGATCATCGGCGAAGCCACCCAGCAGGCGCTGCTGGGCGACGACTTCTCGCTGGTCAACGCGGTACTGGTGATCATCACCCTGATCCTCATCGACGTCGGCCTGTCCCTGCTCAAGCTGCGCCATCCGAAGCTCGACACCCTGATCGAGGGCTCGCCGACGCTCATCGTCGAGTACGGCAGGCCATTGCACGCGCGCCTGGCCGAGGCCCGCCTGCGCGAGGAAGACATTCTCCTGGCCGCCCGCGAGACCCAGGGCCTGGAACGCATGGAGCAGATCCGCTTCGCCATCCTCGAGAAGAACGGCAAGATCTCGATCATTCCCGATCGCGGCGACTGACGCTGCGCGCGTGGCGCATCAGCAGCGGCTGGATGCTCAGGCCGTGCACGCAGATGCTCAGGGCGACGAGGCTCAGCACCAGGTCGCTGGCGGTATGCGCGAGCGCCGTAGGCAGCCCCTGGTTCAGCGCGTAGCTGAGGTAGTACAGGCTGCCGATGCCGCGGATGCCGAACCAGCCGAGCAGGCGCCGCTGCGTCGGGTGCATCAGCCGCCGGCCGACCAGCAGCCAGACCATCGCCGGCCGGCACACGCAGAACAGCAGCAGCGCCAGCGGCAGCGCGCGCCAGTCCCAGTGCTGGTAGAGCATGGCGCCGAGCAGGGTCACCAGCAGCACTTCCAGCGAACGCTCCAGCAGGTTGCCGAAGGAGAGCACGTCGAGCATCACCGCGCCGGCGGCCACCTTCGGGTGTTCGCTGCGGTCGGCGCCATATTCGATGGCGCCGCTGGCCTGCCCTGCTTCGCGCACGTCGGCGGCGGCCGCCTGCGCCTCGGCCGGTGCCGAGGCGCGCCCCAGCGTCGCCACCTCGGCGTGGCGCAGGCCGATCCCGGCGGCGAAGCTGGCGAGGAAGCCCCAGCCGCCCAGTGCGTCGGCGCCGACATAGGACAGCGCGATCAGCGCCAGGGCGAGGAAATCGTTGGCCGACACCGAGGTGTCGGTGTGCCGCGCCCGCAGGTGGATGGCCAGGCGGCCGAGACCATGGCCCAGGCAATAGCCCACCAGCAGGCCGAGCGGAATCGCCCAGAGCACGTCGCGCAGCAGCCAGTCCAGGCCGCTGCGGTCGAACTCCCCGGGCAGGCCGCCGCCCTGACCGATCAGCAGCAGGGCGGCGATGACGAAGGGGAAGGCGATGCCATCGTTGAGTCCCGCCTCGCCGGATACGGCGTAGCGCAGGCGGTCGTCGTCGCCGGCGTGGTTGACCTGGATGTCGCTGGCCAGGACCGGGTCGGTGGGCGCGAGGATCGCCGCGACCAGCAAGGCCAGCCCCCAGTCCAGGCCGAACAGGAAATGCGCGCCCAGGGTAAGGCCGAGGATACAGCCGAGCAGGACCGGTCCGGCCAACAGCCAGGCAGCGGTCCAGGCCGGCGAGCGCAACGGCAGGCGCAGCTTGAGGCCGCCGATGAACAGCGAGATCAGCAACGCCGCCTCGCTGAGGTGTTCGAACCAGCCGCTGATGTCCGCCAGGCCGCTGCGCCAGGCGTGCAGCCCGGCCGGGCCGATGGCCAGGCCGAACAGCAGGTAGATGAACGAGGTGCTGACCGGCAGCAGGCGCAGGTAGGCCGAGGCCAGGCCGAGCGTCAGCAGGATGCAGCCCAGTACCAGCAACCACAGGCTGAAACTCATGCCTGGCCAGGCTCCGCCCGCGGGGGCGTTACTTGGATGGGTGCGCCTTGGCCAGCGCGCGGGCCATCTCCAGGTGGTGCTTCAGGGCCGGCAGATGGGTCTTGGCGAATGCCTGCAGTTCCGGGTCGGTCAGGTTGTCCGCGGCCTGGGTGAACAGTTCCACGGCTTTTTCGTGGGCCGCCACCTGGTTATTGGCGTAGGCCGGGTCGAAGGAGGCGTCGCGCAGGTCGAGCAGGGTCGCCTTGGCCTTGTCGGTCAGGCTGGCGTCGTCTTCGACCTCCAGTTTCTTGCGCTCGGCCAGGCTGCGCAGTTCGGCGTTGACCTTGCCGTGGTCGTCGATCATCTGCTTGGCGAATACCTTCACATCGGCGGCGGTGCTCTTTTCCAGCGCCATCTTGCCGGCTTCGATTTCCGCCACGCCGGCCGCCGAGGCCTCGCTGACGAAGGTCTGTGGCGCGGTCTTGTTCATGTCCTGGGCGTTGGCGAAAGGCAGGGCCAGGACCAGCAGGAGCCAGGCGGCTCCCTTGAGGGGAAGGCTGATTGCTCTGTTCATGGTCGACTCCGTTGGCGTGACAGGGAAAAAATGCCGGGACTTCGGCACAACGCACCTCGGCATCGTCGCTGCTGTGACGGCGCCGCCGGCCGACCGTTCAGATTTTTCGCCGACCGTGCCAGGCCGGGCGCCCTCCCCGGTCAGCCCTGGCGGCTCGCCAGCGCCTCGATCCGCGCCCGGCTCTTCGGCCGGCGTACGGACAGCGGCGGTTCGACCCGCATCGGCGGCGCGACCGCGTTGCCCTGGAGATAGACGTCCCCGGTCGGCAGCCGGGCGAACGCATCGTCCTCCTCGAGACCTTCCAGGACCACGCAGGGCGCCAGTTCGCGGCACAGGGCCAGCAGATGGCGCAGCACTTCGGCGCCCTTCGCCGAGCGACGTGCTTCGCGGGTATACCGGCAATCGATCTTGATCACATCGGGACGGGCATCGAGAACGAAGTCCAGGTTGTTGTGCGCCGCGCCGAAGTCGTCTATCGCGATGCGCACGCCGTGTTCGCGCAGGCGTCGGATGAACTCCCGGGTCGCGGCTCTCTCGCCCGCGGCGGTCTCGGTCAGCTCCAGCGTCAGCCTCCGTGCCACCTGCGGACGGGCGGCCAGCCACCGGCAGACGGCTTCCCACCAGGCATCCATCGCCGCGCTCTGGCGCGACAGGTTGCAGGCCAGGCGCAAGGTAGGCTCGGCGTTCAGCCGGTCGAGGACCGTGCCCAGCACGCAGCGATCGAGCAGGCGTACCAGGCCGAGCCGCTCCAGCGCCAGAACCAGTTCCTGGGTCGGCAACGGCGGTTCGCCGCTGGCGGCCGTGACCCTGAGCAGGGTTTCCCGGTAGAGCGGCTCCCATTCCGGATGCCCGGCATGCCGAACCGCCTGCCAGTCCAGGCGCACCCGGCCGCGCGCCAGGGCGGCCTGGAAACGCCGGGCCAGGCGCAGGTCGCCGGCCAGGGAGGCGGCAACGGCCGGCGGGTGCTCGTGCTGGCGAGCCTGTGGGGAACTGTTCACTGTAGAGCTTTCCTTTCCTGGCGGCTGACGCCGTTGTCGTCGATCCAGTCGAACGCCACCTCGCCGCGCGTCCCCCCTTCCACCCGCCGCGGCAGGCCGAGGCGTCGTTGCGAGCGCGGAGCCAGCAGCGTTCCGGGCAGCTCCAGGCGCGTCTCCCCTATCTCCAGCACCAGCCCCGCCAGGGACACGAAGTACGGCGTCGGGTTGTCCACCCGCAGGGTCTCGTCGCGCAGCGCGAAGCCCAGTTCGGCGGCCGCGTCCTCGGCGTGCGGATGCAGGCCGTGCGGGCGGTACAGCACCTTCATCTGGGTTCGCAGGGTGAGCGTGAGGCGGGGCCGGCCAGCGGCCTCGGCGGTGGCTTGCGGGGGGATCTCGTAGATGTTCAGCCAGTACAGCGATTCGCGATCCCGTGCCTGGGCCTGGCCGGTAGCCAGCAGGCGCAGGCTGCGCTGGCGTCCCGGCTCCAGGCGGAATACGGGCGGCAGCGGCAGGAACGGAGCCAGCGCGGTATCCGGTTCGCCGTCGAGGGCGCCGTCATCGACCCACGCCTGCACCAGCACCGGGTAGGGATTCTGGTTGACCAGCAACAACGAGGCCTCGCGCTGGCCCTCCACGAACACCAGGCGGGTGCGCTCCGCGGTCACTCCGGCCTCGCTCGTCGGCGCGAGGCAAAGCATGGCCAGCAGCGCGAGCGCGCGCCTACTGGACACGGATCACCACCTGCGCCGTGGCCGAGACGCGCCCCGCCGTGACGCCGGGCTGGCTGCCGAGCGCGAGCTTCTCCAGGCGCGCGCGGAAGGTTTCGCGGTACAGGTCGATGCCGCCGCTACCGCCGTTGGCCTGGGTCGCGCCACCGATGGCCGGGTACCAGCCGGTGGCCTCGGCGTTGCTGCCGCCGGCGGAGTTCTCGTTGGCCAGGAGCGTCATCGGCGTGCCGTCGCGGTAGATGCGGATGCCGACCCCACGGGCAATGCCCGGCTCCCCGTAACGGTCGGAGAGCAGGTAGGACAGTCCGCCACTGGCGTTGACCAGGCCCAGCGCCGGGCTGGCCGCCAGGGCCCCGCTGGACACGCGGATGCCCAGCGCCGTGGCGCCGGCCCCGGTGCCGTTGGTCATGCCGCTCTGGCACTTGAAGGTGAGTTCGAAGGGCGCCTCGCGCACGCCGCCGCTATCGATCTCGGCCAGGGTGATGGGCGGGAACTGCACGTGCGGGGTGACCGTCATCACCGCGCAGGTGGGATAGCGTTTCAGGGTCACGTAGCGGTACAGGCCGATGGCACCCGGCCAGTTGCTGTACCAGCCGCCCCAGTTGCCGCCCACGTGCGCCTGGCCGACGGTCGGCGCGGTCAGGCCCGGCCCCTTGATGGCGATGTAGGCCGCCGGCTGGGTGTAGGAATAGGGCTGCGAGAGGATCGTCGGCGAGTAGTAGCGGATCGCCTCCAGCGGCGCGCTGTACAGCTCGGCGCGTACCGCGGCGAGGTCCTTCGCCTTGACCAGCTGGAAGCCGCGCGAGTCGATGTCCAGCCCGGAGAGCTGGCGCTCCTTCCAGATCGGCGTGATGGTTTCCCCCGTCTCGACGTTGGTCAGGCGCAGCAGCACGTTGGGCCAGGCGGTCCGGTAGGCGTCCTGCAGGCCGATGTCGTTGCCCACCGTGTCGGCGCCGGTGTAGTAGCCGCTATAGAGGTCGTCGCCGTTGGTAGAAAACATCTCGTAGACGGCATCCCCGGCGCTACAGCGGAAGAACACCCGTTCGGGGTCGTAGCCGCCGGTGGCGCCGTACTGGGTCAGCGGCGCCACCGCGCTGGCGATGAGCGTCGGATAGGGCTGGAAACTCTCGTCGCTGACGTTGACCACGCTGGGCAGGCCGAGCGAGCCGTTGCAGGTATCGCAGGCGCCGGTCCAGCTGCCGGCGGTACCTTCGCCCGGGCGGATCTGGGTGTTCGAGGTGGTCGTCTCGCTGCCTACCGAGGTGACCCGGTAGCAGGTCGCCTGGCCACTGGCGGGAAACCCCAGCAACACGCCGAAGGCCAGCGCGGGCAGCAGGGAAATCGTGCGGTTCATCTGGCGTTCTCCGGGTTGGAGTCGGTGGTGGCTGCCCGGCAGGTGCCGCGCAGGCGGATCAGCGCCTGGTCGCGAGGCACTCCGGAGAGGTCGTAGGGCAACTCGCAACGCTCCTTGCGCGCCGTCCCCCATTGCACCAGCAACCTGCCCCGCTGGTTTTCCGCGCGCGCATAGACCTGGCCGCCCTGCCCGACCATGCCGATGGCCGCCCCGCCGTCGTCGACCACCACGGCGCCGAGCGGCAGCACACTGCCGTCCTCGCGCCGCGCCTGGATCAGCAGCGGATGGCCGGTCAGCGTCCTGAACGTCACGCGCACGCTGGCACCGGCGTAGGGCGCGACCTTGCGCTCGGTTTCCAGCAGTTCGGCGTCGGGATCGATGCCGACGGGGTCGAGGGAGATCGGGTTGTAGCGATAGGGCGACAGCGAGGGGGCCAGCGCATAGCCGTTGCCGTCGATGCGCGCGCCCTGCCCGCCGCGTATCGCGGCACCGCTGGCGCCCTTGGCCTCGACCAGGGCGAAGGTGTCGCCGACGCTGGGGCCCAGGGTCAGCCCGTCGCGGTGGGCGACCAGCGCGCCACGGATGCCGCCGTTGTATTGCCGGTAGCGATCGCCCTGGGCATAGCCGGCATTCACGGTGGCCAGCGCCGCCTGCTTCTGCAACGTGCCGTTCCAGGTGGTGTCGGCGACCTCGCTGTCGCGGTTGGCGGACAGCGCGTAGCTCCAGGTACGCTCGTCGCCCAGCGTACCGTTCAGCCCGGTTTGCAGGCTGCCGCCACGGCTGTCGCCGGAGCGCCGGGTAGCCATGGCGCTGAGCGTCGGCGCCCGACTGGAAGAACCCAGCGGCATGGAGACGCTGAGGGTCAGGGTGTCGTTGCGCTGGCCGCTACGCCGGTCGCGCCGGAGCAGCTCGACGCCAGGGTCCTGGTCGCCCTGCTCCTGGTAGTAGGTGGTGGTCTGCCGCGACCAGGCGAGGTTGTAGCTCAACTGCCCCCAGGTATTGGAGTAGCCGAACTGCAATTGGGTGTCGCGGCTCTTGCCGTCGTAGAAATCGCTGGAGGAGCCGGAAAGATAGAGGTTGCCGTAGCCGCCGAGGGCCTGGCTCACCAGCAGGTTGAACTGGTTGCGCTGCTTGTAGCTGCCGGAATCCCAGGTGTCGCCGTGGCGCAGTGCGTCGCGCGAGCCGAGCACGTCGCCGAGTTCGCGGTAGCCTTCGGTGGAGTAGCGGTAGCCGGCCAGGGTCAGGGTAGTGCCGGTGGGCTGGAAGGTCCGGCTGTAGTCGAGCCCGATGCGCCAGCCCTGCTTGCGCGCGCCATCCTCGACGCGTGCGCTGGAATAGGTGCTGTTCAGGCCGAAGGCGCCGAAGCGGGTGGCGAGGACGCCGCCGCCCAGCATGGCCAGGTAGTCGTCGGCGACACGCAGTCCCAGGTTGGCGGTCAGGGCGTTGCTCATGCCGCGCTGGTAGGTGAAGTCGGCGAACAGGTCGTCGCCGTCGCCGTACTGGCGCGCCTGGCCCAGGGTGAAGCTGTAGCGCGACAGGCCCGGACGCATGGACTCCGGGACCGAGGCGAACGGTACGCTGAAGCTCGATACGCTGCCATCGGCTTCGAGCACCTGGACATCCAGATCGCCGGCGTAGGCGCTGTCGTAGAGATCGTCGATGACGAAAGGACCGGGAGCGACATTCACCTCGCGGATCTTCCTGCCGTTCTGGCTGATCACCACACGCGCCGCGGTGGCCGCGGTGCCGCGCACCTGCGGCGCATACCGGCGCAGGGACTCGGGCAGCATGCGGTCGTCGGTGGCCAGGCTCAGGCCGCGGTAGCCGATGCTGCCGAGCAGGTTGCCGGCGGTGTAGCTCTCCCCCGCCGTCAGTTCGCTGCGCCAGGCCGGCAAGGCGCGCTGGGCATAGGTGCGGATGCTGTTCCACTTGCGCCTGGCCTGCCCGTTGTAGCGGGAATAGGTGTAGTTGGACTGGTGGCGCAAACGCCACAGGCCGAGGTTGATGCCGCTGTTCAGGCCGACATAGGCGTAGTCCGATCGTCCCGATTCGCCGCCGCGGTAGTCGGAGCGATAGAGGTTGGTGTCGTAGTTGACGAAGCCCATGCTGTCGCCGGCGTCCCACTCCTCGGGGCTGACGTAGCCGCGCGGCTTGAGGTCGAGCAAGGCTTGCGGCACCGAGAGATCCAGGCGCAGGCGGGCGACGTCCAGGCTGAACCGCGAGCCGGGCAGGCGCGCACCGAGAAAGGCGCAGTGGCGCCCTTCGCCGCTCTTGCGCGGATCCTCGCCAGGCTTGGCGCCGAGGCGCTGGCGCAGGAAGTCTTCGTCGAGGCAGGGCTCCACCGCGCCGCTGGCGGGGTTGGCGCGGAAACTCACTTCGCTGCGGCTGGCGAAGCGCTCGTTGAGGTAGACATCGACGTGATAGCGGCCCGGATCGATCCGACCGTCCTGGTTGAAGCGCGACAGGTCGCCGCCGCCCAGGGAAGAGCCGAGCAACAGGCGATCGTCGAATTCGTAGCCGGGCTGGGCATGAGCGAAGGCGCTCGCCGCCAGTGCCATGCCGCCCGCCATCAGGGCCGTGCCGGTGCGGCAGCGGCGTTCATGGCGATAGGTCATGACGGATATCCATATGGGCGCCGTAGTCGTTGATCAGCAGCGCGTGCAGGCGCACGCGTCCCGGCGGCAGGGCTTCTCGGGTTTCGGCCTGCCATTCGGCATGGCTGCGCGGCTCCAGCATGCCGCTGCGCAAGCGCCAGCGGCGCTGGCCGACGCTGAGCGTGGCGCTGGCGAACGAGGCGTAGTAGCCGCTCGGGTTCTCCACCCGCACCGCCCAGCCGGCGCTGCGCCGGACTAGTGCGAAACGCAGTTGCCCGGGCAGGTCCTCGGGACGGCCCTGGATGCCCGCCGGGCGGTAGAACAGCTTCAGGCGATTGCGCAGCATCAGCAGCATCTGGTTCCGCTCCGCATGGCTGCTGTTGCGTGGAGGGATCTGCAGGACGTTGAGATGGAACAGCGATTCGCGATCGCCCGGCAGGCCCTGCCCGGTGTAGACGATGCGCAGCGTCTGGCCGCTGTCCGGGGCCATGCGGAATACCGCCGGGTTGACCAGGAACGGCGCGTCCGCCTGGTCCGGCGGCACGTCCGGGGCGTCGATGTCGACCCAGGCCTGGACGACGTTGGGAAACGCATCGCGATTGCTCAGCTGCACGGTCTTCTCCCGTGCCTCGCCGGGATAGATCACCCGGGTCCCGGTCACCACCACGCTTGCCCGCGCCTGGGCGATGCTCACCAGCAGGACGAGCAGAAGCGCCGATGTCCTGCCGGATCGGTACGAATGTCTGGGCATGCGGCTTACCTGGCCGGGCACGGTCCAGCGACCGGGCCCGGCTTGAGTGCTGGGAAAAGGAAGGGCGGCGCATGCGCCGCCGGCATTCACTCGTAACGCAGCGTGTAGGTCACGGCGCCGAGTACCGGACCGGGCGTCACGGTCGCCGCTTCGGAGACGTACTGCACCGCGTAGTCGTAGCTGGTGCTGGTGGCTCCGTTGGCGAGCACGATGTCGCCGGCGGGCACCGCCGCGCCACCGGCCAGGTCGACCGGGTTGCCGCCGACGCTATCGAGCAATTGCAGCGCCACGCCCGTCGCGCCGCTGGCGGCGGTGTTCACCAGGTTCCCGGCGGCGCTGGGATTGGTCGCCTGGAACAGGGTGGTGAAGTGCTCGTCGGCTGTCGGCGCGACGCAATCGGTGAGTTGCAGGGTGAACGCGGTTTCACCGGCGCTGCGGCCCACTGCGCCATCGAGGGCGCTCACCGGTACGCTGTCGAGGATCACCGTGGGGTCGGTGAAGCCGTTGACCGCGACCTGGCAGGTCTGGTCGGTCACTTCGCCGCTGAATGTGATAGTGTTTGCCGCCATCGCGGTTCCCGAAGCGGCAATTGCCGCAAAGGCCAATACCACTGCGCATGGGTTCGAAGTTCTGGTCATGCCTATGTTCCTTGTGTGAGGCAATAATCGTCCACCCGCCTTTAATTTCGGCCGGGAACGCGGTAAAGACTCGAACGAGTTCAAATCGATAATCAGTGGTGCGAACCACCGATATAAGTATCCCGTGCACGGGCATCGAGGTGAACGCCGAACGGCGGACTTATAAATCCGTTCGAGTGCCCGTCATTCGGGGAACTGCCTCGTTTCGCGGGGTACCGCCGCCTCTTCGCGCTATCCGTCGACATTGCAACGCTTGTATTTCCGACTATGGAACTCTGGCTTCCCGGCCTCTCTTGCTTGGCTTCGCCAGTTTGGACTTATAATAAAAACCGTCATCCGTGTAATGCATGGATGGTGCCATGCAGTTAACTTCCAAGTTGGAAGTATGCACTTCCCCGTTATTCAACGAATAATCATCGTCGACGTTTCCCGGGCAATTTCCATGTTCACCCGCAGGCGCTTCTCCTTGCGCAGCAAGCTTTTTCCGCCGCCGCTCAGAAGTCCGGTCAACGGCGGCGTGCGCACTCTCGTTGCAAGTGGGCGCTGCGCCGATGCTGTTCGGAGAATCCGTCTTGCGACAAGTCAACAACTCGAACCACGGCTTCGCCTAGCATTGAAAAAGTTCCTGCACGACAGTTGTCGGGCCTGTTGGTCGTCGCTCTGCCAAGTGCCTGGACATATTTCCGTTATCCACTGACTCGGAGTCCAACGTCGCCGAACGTGCCGGCTGCCGCGACTCTCGAAAAAATAGCCTGGAGAAACTCCGAAACAAACATTGCACATGGACCGTCGTCGCAACGGTCTCCCTCAATAGTTATTAGAAGAAGAGGTTCGCACCCATGGCAGGCAAGCATTACCAGGATGCCGATGTGCATGCCGCAACCCTATCCCGCCTCCGACTGGTATTCCGGAACTTCGAGCGCGTCTGCGTCGCCTTCTCCGGTGGCAAGGACAGCTCGGTCACCCTGCAATTGGCGCTGGACGTGGCACGCGAGCTGGGACGCGGCCCGGTGGACGTACTGTTCATCGACCTGGAGGGGCAGTACCAGGCCACCATCGATCACGTCAGCGAGATGCTCGGGCGTCCCGACGTACGCCCCTGGTGGGTCTGCCTGCCACTCAACCTGCGCAACGCCTCCAGCCTGGAGGAACCCTACTGGTGCTGCTGGGAGCCCGGCGCCGAGGCCGACTGGGTGCGCCCGCTACCGAAGCAGCGAGGGGTGATCAGCGACCCGGCGTTCTTCCCCTTCTACCGCTACCGCATGGAGTTCGAGGAGTTCGTCGCCGGCTTCAACGCCTGGCTGGCCAGGGAGGAGCCTACCGCGTTCCTGGTCGGCATTCGTTCGGACGAATCGCTCAATCGCTACCTGGCGGTCAAGCGCAGGAGCCGGGCGAAACAATGCGCCTGGACGCCGCCGGGCGGCTCCGCGCCGCTGGCCTGGAGCGCGCGCGACCGGGCCAACCCGCAGGCGGTGAGCTTCTTCCCGATCTACGACTGGCGTTTCGAGGATCTCTGGCGTTGCGTCGCCGACCACGGCTACGCCTATAACCGCCTCTACGACCAGATGTACCGCGCCGGCGTGCCGTTCTCGCAGATGCGCATCTGCCAGCCCTATGGCGACGACCAGCGCAAGGGCCTCGACCTGTTCCACCGGATCGAGCCACGCACCTGGTTCAAGGTAGTCCGGCGCGTCGCCGGCGCCAACTACGGGGCGCGCTATTGTCGCCAGCGCTTCCTCGGCTACCGTGGCGGCCTTGGCCTGCCGCCCTCCTTCGGCACCTGGCGCGAGTACAGCCAGTTCCTCCTGCGCAGCATGCCGCCGCCTCTGCGCGGCATCTACCAGCGGCGCATCGAGCGTTTCATCCTCTGGTGGAAGCAGCACGACTATCCCCTTGCCATCTGGCCGGACGCGGGGATCCCTGCCCTGGAGAATCGTCGCAAGCAGCCGTCCTGGCGGCGTATCGCGCTATCCCTGCTGAAGCAGGACATGGCCCGCTCGCTGTCCTTCGGCTTCTCCCAGGCCGATATCGACAGACTGGTCCCCGGTCGGGAGAAGCGCTCGTGATCCGCCCGCAAGACTGCGAGATCCTGCAGTGGCGCTCGTTCGACGACGAGGCCGCCTTCTTCGCCAGCATGGGCCGCTTCTTCGCCAGCGCCCGGGTGCGCCGCGAATGCGGCGGCTACCCGCTGAGCGACGGTCCCTACCACCGCTGGTTCGTGCTCCGCCGCCAGGGGGACACGCGGATACTGGGGTTCGTCAGCCTGGAGCAACATCCCGACGTGATTCGCCTGCGCGATGCCTACCTGCGTGCGGAAGCGCGCGGTCGCGGGCTGTTCCGGACGCTGCGCGAGCGGGTCCTCGGGCATGTCGACCAACTCGGGCTGGCCTGTACCACCCGCGCGCCCCAGGCCTGCGCGCACCTTCTCGAACCGCACGGGTTCGCCGTGCATTCCACCCGGGGTAGCTGGGTGACGCTCATGAGGAAAGCCCATGGCACAGACAAAGACACTGACGGAGCGAGCCGAGGCGCTGTTCGGCGAACTGCACGGGTTGCCGCTTGCCGAGCGGATTGAAGCCATCAACCGGATCCGCCGGCTGCTCCACGCGCACAGCCCGTTCGCCGAAGAGCCGGTCGATTGCGTGCAGTGGGTGCGTGCCGAGCGCGTCGCCGGCAACGACTACAACCCCAATACCGTCGCGCCGCCGGAGATGCGACTGCTGAGGCTGTCCATCGAGTCCGACGGATTCACCCAGCCCATCGTCGCCTATCCGCAGGCCGACGGGCGCTACGAGGTGGTCGACGGCTTCCACCGCCTGCGCGTGGGCAGCGCCAAGGGCGCGCTGCGCCAGCGTCTGCACGGCTACCTGCCGATCGCCGCGATACGCGCCGGGCGCGAAGGCGACAGCGAGCGCATCGCCGCCACCATCCGCCACAACCGCGCACGCGGCGTGCACGGCGTGTTGCCGATGACGGCGATCGTGGTGACCCTGCTCAAGGCCGGCTGGAGCGAGGCCGACGTGGCCCGCGAACTGGGCATGGACAATGACGAGGTGCTGCGCTTCAAGCAGGTTTCCGGATTGCCCGAGCTGTTCCGCGAACACGTGTATTCCCGCTCCTGGGAGTAGCGGGCGGGGCCGTCGGCCGCCCCGCTCGTCCAGGCTCAGGCCGCGCCGGTGGTCAGGCTGATGTGCTTGTACTCGACGAAGTCGTCCAGGGCGGCGACCCCGTTCAGCCGGCCGAGGCCGGACTGGCGGTAGCCGCCCTCCTCGAATTCGTCGTAGACCTTGGCCCAGTCGTTGATCCATACGGTGCCGGCGCGAATCTTCCGCGCCACCCGGAAGGCACGCGCGACATCGCGGGTCCAGACCCCGGCCGCCAGCCCGTACTCGCTGCGGTTGGCCAGGGCGACGCCCTCCTCCTCGCGGTCGAATACCTGGAGGGTCAGCACAGGTCCGAAGGTTTCCTGTTGCACGATGTCCAGGTCCGGATCATCGACCTCCAGCAGGGTCGGACGGTAGAAGGCGCCGGCCGCCAGCTCGCCCTCGGTTACCGGGCCGCCGCGGACCACCACCCGCGCCCCGGCGGCGATGGCCTGGCGTACGGCTCGCTCGACGCGCTCGACGTTGGCCTTGTCGATCAGCGGCCCCATGTCGCTGCGCGGGTCCGCCGCCGGCCCCACGCGCACGTTTTCCAGGCGCTGCGCCAGGCGTTCGCGTAGCCGTTCGGCGACGCCGCGCTGCACCAGCAGGCGCGAACCGGTCATGCAGAACTGCCCGGCGAACACCGTCAGCGACTTCTCCAGCACGGGCAAGGCGGCGTCCAGGTCGGCGTCGTCGAACACCAGGTGCGGTGTCTTGCCGCCCAGTTCCAGGCCGAAGCGCTTCAGGTGCCGCGCGCCGGCGGCGGAAATCGCTCGGCCGGTGGCGCTCGAGCCGGTGAAGCTGATCACCGGCACCTCGGCCGCGTCGATCAATCGCCGGGCGCCTTCGGAACCCGATTCGCTGAAGATGTTCACCGCCCCGGCAGGCAGCGACGGCGCTTCGGCGATGATCCGCGCGACCAGGGCGTTGGTCTGCGCGGTCTGCCCCGGCATCTTCACCACCGTGGTGGTACCGGCGGCCAGCGCCGGCGCCAGGGAACGGATCATCAGCACCACCGGTGAATTCCACGGCACGATGATGCCGGCGACGCCCATCGGCTCGCGCAGCACCAGCGACACCACGTCGGGGCGCGGCGTGCCGCTGGCGCCCCGTTCGCTGCGCGCCAGGCCGGCGTAGTAGCGCAGCTTGCCCGGCACCATGCCGACCTCGAAGGCGGCCTCGGGCTTGATCTTGCCGTTCTCCAGGGCGAGCAGGTCGATGAGCGCATCGGCATGCCGCTCGAAGGCCGCGGCGATTTCCTCCAGGGCTGTCGCGCGCAGCGCGTGGTCGTCCTTCCAGGGGCCATCTTCGAAGGCGCGCACAGCGGCGGCGATCGCCGCGTCGGCCTCGGCCCGCCCGCCGTCGGCGTAGGTGCCGATCGGCTGGCCGCTGGCCGGGTCGAAGGATTGTCCCCGCTGCGCGGAATCGAGCCATGCGCCGTCGATCCAGTGTCTGGCGTGTCCGTTCATCTGCAAGTTCTCCTGGGTCGATCAGGCGATGCGCTGCGCGAGGTGCTCGGCAACGGCGATGGTGGTGATGTTGGTGGCCACCGAAATGGCATCGGGGAAGATCGAGGCGTCGATCACCCGCAATCCTTGCAGGCCGTGCACCCTGCCCTCCAGGTCGACCACCGCCCAGCGCTCGCCGGCACGGCCCATCGGCGCGCTGGAGGTCGGGTGGTGGTAGGTATCGAGGGTGGCGCGGATCGCCGCTTCGATCTGCGCATCGCTGCGTGCCTCGGGCCCCGGCCCGAGTTCGGCGTGGATCAGCCCGGCGAGCGGTTCGCTGCGGCCTATCCGGCGCGCCAGCTTGACCCCTTCCAGCAACCGCGCGCGGTCTTCGGCCTCGGCGAGGAAGTTCAGGTCGATCAGCGGCGCGACGGCCGGGTCGCGGCTGGCCAGGCGCACGCTGCCCAGCGATTGCGGCCGGGTCAGGGCCACGGCGAGGACGAAGCCGACCCCGGTCGGGCTCATCTCGGCGGGGAACAGGTGGGTGGCGGTGATGTGCAGGTCCAGCTCGCCGTTCTGCGCCCGCGAGCTATGGGTCCAGAGCTTGGCGCCGATCACCGGCGACTGCGCGCCGATGCGCTCCGGCCGGGCGGCATAGGCGTTGTAGTAGAACGGATGGTCCTTCAGCCGGCGGCCCACCGGCAAGTCGGCAAGCAACGGGATCGACAGCGCCTTCAGCTCGTCGGCCGGGCCGACACCGGAGCGCAGCAGGATCGCCGGGCTGCCGTAGGCGCCGGCGCTGAGGATCACTTCGCCGGCGTGGATTTCCTCGCCGGAGGCCAGGCGCACGCCCACCGCACGCTTGCCTTCGAAGAGTACCCGGTCGACCAGCGCGTCGCCGCGGATCGACAGGTTGGCGCGACCGCGCACGGCGTTGTCGAGATAGGCCATGCCGGTGTTGACGCGCACACCGTTGACGACATTCATCGGGTACGGCCCGACGCCGTTGGCGTCGGCGCCGTCGAAATCGGCGATGGCCTTGAAACCGTTGGCCAGGGTGGCGTCGACGAAGGCCCTCTGCATCGGCGAGAGATCGGCGCGGCTCAGTTGCCGCACCGGCAGCGGTCCGTCCCCGCCGTGCAGGGCCGGGTCGCCGCCCTGGCGGGTCTCCAGGCGGCGGAACGCCGGCAGCAGGTCGTCGTAGGACCAGCCCGGCAGGTTCCAGCGGGCGAAGTCTTCGCGCCGCGCGCGGATCGCCACCGCGCCGTTGATCGCCGAGCTGCCGCCGAGGACCTTGCCGCGGATCGCATGGATCGGATGCCCGATCGCCCCCGGTTGGGACTGGTAGCCCCAGTCGCTGGAGGGGTCGCCGCCGACGCTGTCGCTGCTGGCGATGATCCTGGGGTAGTCCCAGGCCGGATAGGCCTGGCCGGCTTCCAGCAACAGTACCCGGCGGTCGCCGCGCTCGCTCAGACGCCGGGCGAGGACCGCGCCGGCTGAGCCGCCGCCGACGATCAGCACATCGATCCTGCCGCCATCGAAGGCCTTGCGCGGCGTTTCCGCCGTGGCGCTGGCCACGCCGGGCGCGCCGCCGAGCAGCGAGCCCAGGGCGAGCGCGGCGGAGCCGGCAACGGTCTGCGCCAGCAAGGTGCGGCGCGCCGGGTTTTCGGGTTGGTGCATGGGGTTCTCCCGTATCCAGAACGATTGACGGGAGCAACGCTATGCCCGGCGCGCCTTCGGCGACAGACAGCGGAAGGCGAACCGCTGGTTCGGTTTTTCCGAACTCAGCCCGGCGGCAACAGGCCACGCTCGATGAGCGCACGGTCCCAGGGCGCCGGATCGCCGATTTCCTCTTCGAGGAACTGGCCGAGGACGAGGATCTTCCGGGGCGTCCGTTGGGTCTTGCGGTAGACCACGGAAACCTGCCCGCCGTCCGGCGAGTAGCCAGGCAGGACCGGCAACAGCTCGCCGGCCAGCAAGGCATCGGCGGCCAGGAAGCTCGGCAGGATCGCCAGGCCGAGCCCGGCGCGCGCACCTTCGAGCAACTGGTGCCCGGAGTCCGTGCGCATCCTCACCCGGATGCGGAACGAGGCCGGTTCGCCGTCCACCGGCAGACAGAGCATGCCGCCGGGCTCGCGGTTGTAGTAGACCAGCCCGTCATGCGCCTGCAATTCCTCGGGATGCTGCGGCACGCCATGTCGCGCCAGGTAGGCGGGACTGGCGCAGAGCAGGTGGCGGTTGGCGGTGATCGGCCGTGCCACCAGGCAGGAGTCGTCCAGCCGGCCCATGCGCAGGGCCATGTCGAAGCGCGGTTCCTGGAGGTTGACGAAACGATCGTCGGCCTGCACGTCCACCCGCAATTGCGGATGGCGCTCGGCGAAGCGCGCCAGCAGCGGCGCCAGGTAGCGCGGAGTGAAGGCCAGCGGCGCGGAGAGACGCAACTGGCCGCGCAGGTCGGCGTCGGCGTCGAGCACCGAGGCTTCCGCCTGCTCCAGCTCCTGTAGCAGGCGGCAGGCGTGTTCGTAGTAGGTGCGTCCGGGGTCGGTGAGGCTCAGCGGCCGGGTGCGGTTCAGCAACACCCGGCCCAGGCGCCTCTCCAGTTGCTGGATACGCTGGCTGACTTGCGACTTGGTGGTGCCCAGGCGGCGGGCAGCCTCGGAGAAGCTACGGGCGTCGACCACGCTGACGAAGGTGGTCATTTCGGTAAACTTGTTCATCGGTGTCCTTCTGCGATCCGCCCCCGCGGACCCCGATCATACGCTTTCCGCCGCCGCTATCCGCGCCTCGGCGACCCGGCGCAGGCGGTGCATGGACTCCTCAGACTCGCGTTCGATGCGCCGGCGCAGCAGGAACAGGTTGGCCAGGCGCATCGACCAGCCGTCGAAGCGGTACTCCAGGGTGCGCACGAAGCGGGTGCCGGCCGCGCTCGGCTGGCATTCGTAGCTCAGGCGCAGGTGCAGCCCCCGGTCGCCCCGGGCGTTGGCGCGCCACAGGTGCCCCGGCTGGTACTCGACCACCGTCCAGGACAAGTGCCCGGCGCGGCCGCCGGCGTGGATGTCCTCCTCGAAGCGCGCGCCGGCCGGCAGCGGGCCAGAGGCGCCGTCGACCCGCAACGACGAAGGATGCCATTCCGGCCAGAGCCCCGGGCTGGCGGCGTAGGCCAGGGTCGCCTCGGGCGCGCGGGCGATCTCGATCCGGTGCTGCATGCGGGTCATGGCGTGCTCCTCGGCGGTTTCCGCTTCCCAGTGGAGGGTGCCGTAGCACCAGTCCATCAACGGGAAGACCAGGTTGAAGTTGTGCGTCTGCATCAGCTCGCGACGGTGATGCAGTTCGTGCAGGCGGCGCATGTGGCGGATCCACGGCAGGCGGCTGAGCGGATGCTCCGGCGGCAGGTGTTCGCAGGCGTGGAAGATCTCGTAGCTGAGGTAGCCCAGCAGCAGGGTCGCGGCGAACAGCGCGGCGAGGTTGTCGTTCAGCAGGCCGAGCAGGCTCCAGGCGAGCAGCGCGCCGAGGCTGAAGACCACCACCAGCCAGGCCGGGAACAGGATCACCCGCCAGTCGCGGGCCTGTTCGTAGCGCATCTGGCCGGCGACGAAGAAGCTGTGGTGGTCGCCGGTATGGCGCTTGTAGAACATCCGCCCCAGCGGGTGCTTGTGGTGGCCGAGGGACTTGTGGATGCGGTACTCGCCCCAGTTGAAGAACACCAGCGCGGCCGGCACCGTCAGCCATTCCAGCAGGCTCGGCTGCTCGAGCCGGGAGAGGAAGAAGACGATCCAGGCGCCGCCGTAGGCGAGGACGAAGCCGGCGTGCAGCCAGGGGTTGTAGCCGGGCCGGATGGCCGCGCGGTACTGCTGGCGAAAGGGTTGGGGATCGAAGGACATGGTCGGCATCTCGCGTGTGATTGTTATTGGCTGGGCCGCGAACCGGGCCGATCCGCCGGGGCGGAAGGGCTTGCATTCGAGTGTAGCGATGCCAGTCTTATCATGGTAATGGATAAATAGAATGAAGATTATTCATGAAGCTGAATTTGCAGCAGCTCGACCTCAACCTGCTGCTGGTCTTCGATGCCCTGATGCGCGAACGCAACCTGTCGCGCGCAGCGATGCGCCTGCATCGCAGCCAGCCGGCGGTGAGCAACGCCCTCGCCCGCCTGCGCGAACAGCTCGACCAGCCGCTGTTCCGGCGCACCGCCAAGGGCCTGGAACCCACCGCCGCCGCCCTCGCCCTGTACGTGCCGGTGCGCCAGGCCCTGCATTTGCTGCAGGCCGGGCTGGGCTCCCAGGAAAGCTTCGATCCGCACACTGCGCGGACCTTTCGCCTGACGATGAACGACTATGCCCAGTTGCGCCTGCTGCCTGGCCTGGTGACCCGCTTGAAGACCCTGGCCCCGCGGGTGACGCTGGAGGTACGTCCCGACGAAGGCGCCTCGATCCCGGCACAACTGGCCAGCGGCGAACTGGACCTGGCGATCGACTACCTGTACTTCGACGAGCCCGAGCTGGCCTACCGGCCGGTCGGCGAGGAACGCCTGGCGGTGATCGGTCGGCAGGGCCATCCGGCCTTCCGCGGCGGCCTCGACCGCGCGGCCTACGAGGCCGCGCAGCACGTCTCGATCCTGCCGCGGGTCGGTCGCGGCAGTCCGCTGGAGATCGTCCTCGGCTCGGCCAGGGTACAGCGCCAGGTGCAATTGCTGGTGCCTCACTACCTGACCATCCCGGCCATCGTCGCCAGCACCGAGCTGCTCGGCACCGTGCCACGCCGCCTGGCCGAGCGCTTCGCCGGCAGCCATGGCTTGCAACTGGCGGACGTCCCCTTCGAGATGGCCCCGGTGCAGGTCAACCTGATCTGGCATCGCCAGCAGGAAGCGACGCCCGGCCTGCAATGGCTGCGCGAGCAGATCGTGCAGATCGAACAGGGCTGAGTCGCAGGTTGCGCACGAGGATCAGTCTTCCGTCACTTTCGATCATTGAGCGAGGCCTTTCCCGCGACCTATGGTGAGGCTCCGCCCCGCAGCCGGTCCCAGGCCGCCCAGGGGATACAGTCCAGCACCCGCCAGAGGAGCCACCGTATGACCAGCCTGCCGCTCGAAGCCAACGCCGCCGCCACCCTCGCCGAATGGCACGGGCTGATCGCCCGCCGCGACCTCTCCGGGTTGCCGCGCCTGCTGCACCCCGACGCCGTGTTCCGCTCGCCGATGGCGCACAAGCCGTATGCCGGCGCACCGGTGGTCTCGATGATCCTGAATACCGTGCTCACGGTCTTCGAGGATTTCGCCTATCACCGCCAGTTGGCCAGCGCCGACGGCCGCAGCGTGGTGCTGGAATTCAGCGCACGGGTCGGCGAACGCGAACTGAAAGGCATCGACATGATCCGCTTCGACGACGACGGCCGGATCGTCGACTTCGAAGTGATGGTCCGTCCCATGAGCGGCCTCCAGGCCCTCGGCGAGGAGATGGGCCGGCGCCTGGCCTCCTATCTGGCCGCGAGCAAGGCCTGAGGCGATAGCCTTTGGGCCAGGGCCCGACGCTGCCTTTGCCAAGAGCGCAGCGTCGGCCCGCCGGGGCGAACTCCCGACATGGGTGCAACGCCCCGCCCTCCCGCGTGCCGCGTCGACCCAGGCCACAGCGGAGGGGCTTGGGTAGTTCCGCAGCGAACCGGGCGAGGACATTTCCCAGGAAAACGCCAGGTCGGTACTTCACGAACCCGCGTCCATCGCGGCCATGACCCATATCAAGGACATCGGACGGCAATTCCGCCACTGTCCTGGCATCCGTCCGTTCTTTCCCGCCCCGTGCCGCCCCCAGGGCCTCCACCCGTGAGGATGCTCCATGAGCAAGATGATGAAAGCCGCCGTATTCATCCAGCCCGGCCGTATCGAGCTGGTCGACAAGCCGATTCCCGACGTGGGGCCGAACGATGCATTGGTGCGCATCACCACCACCACGCTCTGCGGCACCGACGTGCACATCCTCAAGGGCGAGTATCCGGTCGCGCCCGGCCTGACGGTGGGCCACGAGCCGGTCGGGATCATCGAAAAGCTCGGCAGCGCGGTGGTCGGCTACCGCGAAGGCCAGCGCGTGATCGCCGGTGCCATCTGCCCCAACTTCAACTCCTATGCCGCCCAGGACGGCGTACCGTCGCAGGACGGCAGCTACCTGGTGGAATCCGGCCGTTGCGCCTGCCATGGCTACAAGGCGACCGCCGGTTGGCGCTTCGGCAACCTGATCGACGGCACCCAGGCCGAGTATGTGCTGGTTCCCGACGCTCAGGCCAACCTTGCCCCCATACCCGATGGTCTCAGCGACGAACAGGTGCTGATGTGTCCGGACATCATGTCCACGGGCTTCAAGGGCGCGGAGAACGCCAACATCCGCATCGGCGATAGCGTGGCGATCTTCGCCCAGGGTCCCATAGGCCTGTGCGCCACCGCCGGCGCCCGGCTGCTGGGCGCCAGCACGATCATCGCCATCGACGGCAACGCCCATCGCCTCGATATCGCCCGTGGAATGGGCGCCGACGTCACGCTGAACTTCAGGGAGTGCGACGTGATCGAGGAGATTCTCAAACTCACCGGCGGGCGCGGCGTGGATGCTTCGATCGAGGCGCTCGGTACGCAATCGACCTTCGAGACCGCCCTGAGGGTGCTCAAGCCCGGCGGCACCCTTTCCAGCCTAGGGGTCTATTCGGAAGACCTGACGATTCCGTTGTCGGCCTTCGCCGCCGGCCTCGGCGACCACCGGATCAATACCGCGCTGTGCCCCGGCGGCAAGGAGCGCATGCGCCGACTGCTCAATATCGTGGCTTCGGGCCGGGTCGACCTCGGGCCGTTGGTCAGCCACGAATACCGCCTCGACGACATCGTCGCCGCTTACGACCTGTTCGCCAACCAGCGTGACAACGTACTGAAGGTGGCGATCAAGCCGCACTGAGACCGTCATCCTATACTGCTGGACGGAGGTGGCGAACCCGTCGCGAACGACGAAGCGGGTTCCACCCATGGCGTCGGCGGCGTCCTTGCGCCGTCGCTTCGCGGGGGATGGAGAGAAACCGTCCATGAACCGAGCCAAGCTCTACCTCTGCTGCGTCACGCTGCTGGCGCCGGTCATCGCCGGCGCGGCGACTGCCGACTACGTCTACGGCATGCCGCTGGACGTGGCCAGGGTGCTGAGCGTCGACGAGGCGCCCAGCGATACCTGCCAGGTGGTGCGCGCCACCCTGGTGTACCTGGACTCCCACGGCGAGCGCCAGGTGTTGCACTACCTGAAGCAGGCGCGTGCGTGCAGCAACGAATGAAACCACGATAGGAAAGGACGAACGGTCAGGGTTGTCGTTTCATTTCACGAAATTTTCACCCCTGACATGGATACTGGAACCAGCTGAAGGACCAGCGCCCCATTGCATAGAGCCCACCATCGAGTGGGCTTTTTGCATTGTGGGCCGCGTATCGCCTGCCTTGGGTTCAATCCCGCTCTTCCCTGCGCAGCAGTTCGCGCTTGCGCTCCACGCCCCAGCGGTAGCCGGAAATGTCGCCGTCGCGACGTACCACCCGGTGGCAGGGAATCGCCACCGCGATCCGGTTCGCCGCGCAGGCCTGCGCCACCGCGCGCACCGCTCGCGGCGCGCCGATCCGTTCGGCGACCTGCGCATAGCTCGCCGTGCTGCCCGGCGGTATTTCCCGCAGTGCCTGCCAGACCCGTTCCTGGAACGCCGTACCGCGTACGTCCAGCGGCAGGTCCAGTCCCAGTTGAGGCGACTCGACGAAGCCCACCACCTGCGCCACCAGCCGTTCGAAGTCGGCGTCGCCGCCGAGCAGCTGGGCGCGCGGGAACTGGTCCTGCAACTCGCGCAGCAATGGCTCCGGCTCCTCGCCGAGGAGGATCGCGCAGATGCCGTGCCGGCTCTGCGCCACCAGGATCGCGCCCAGCGAGCACTGGCCGATGGCGAAACGGATCGCCGCGCCGGCGCCGCCATCGCGGTAATCGCGCGGGCGCATGCCGAGGCGTTGCGACGAGGACTCGTAGAAGCGGCTGTTGGAGTTGAAACCGGACCCGTAGATCGCCTCGGTCACCGAAGCGGATGCCTGGCCCAGGCGCTCGCGCAGGCGCCGGGCACGATAGGCCGAGGCGTAGGCCTTGGGCGTCAGGCCGGTTTCGGCCTTGAACAGGCGATGGAAGTGGAACGCACTCATGCCCAGTCGGGCGGCCAGCGCCTCCAGTGCCGGCGGCGTCTCCGCCGTTTCGATCATCCGGCAGGCCTGCGCCACCCGCTCGGCGCGCTGCTCCGCTGCCAGGCTGCGGTCGCCGGCGGCGCGCCGGCTGGGCCGATAGCCGGCGGCCTCGGCCGCCTCGGCAGTGGCGAAGAACTCGACGTTCTCGCGCCTGGGCCGACGCGCCGATGAACTCGGGCGGCAATAGACCCCGGTGGTCTTCACCGCATAGACGAACGCCCCGTCCGCCGCCGCGTCGCGCGCCAGCACGGCGGCCCAGCGCTGTTCGTCGGTGTGGTAGGCGTTGCAAGGATCGAGCTGCTGGCTCATGGCGTTTCCCCTGTGGGAGCGGATGATGCCCGCAGACTAATTCGCCATTCAAGCGCAAGAACTCCGGTTCTTGCGCTTGAATTCGAGCAAGGCCGTGCGCCCGGCTTCGGCAGGCGCGGAAGGCCGCCGGCTTGCCTGGCCATCGCCAGGCGCCATAATGGCCCGCTCGAACCGGCGGAAGGACTGGGAACATGGCGTTCAAACGGATAGCACTGGCCTACTGCATGCAACTGGATCGGGTGATCTCCATCGCCAGCGCCCGCCGCGAATACTTCTCCCAGGCCGAGCCGCGCAAACGCTTCGATTTCCTCTGTTCCAGCGAAGGGTGCCGTGCACAGGGAATCAAGGTGTCGGCGAGCAACTACGACAAGCTGCCGCAGGACACCCGCAAGGCCGCGCACTTCAGCAAGTTCCCGCATTCCACCCACCTGCCGGATTGCGAATGGTTCGTCGAGGAGGACGAGGACGCTCTGCGCCCGGGCGAGTCCGCCGAGGATGCCGGCCAGCGGCGCATCCGCGACAAGCTGGATGCCTACGTCGAGGAGTTCGACCCGGCCATTGCCGAGGAAGCCGCGCCGACGCAAGCGGACCCGGAGGCCGAGGAACAGCCGCCGGCCTCCGCCGCAATGCGCGCCGACGCTCCCGCCGGGCCTCGGCAGAGAACGCAACGGCCACGGCGCACCCGCGATTTCGAACGGCTCGTCGACACCTTCCGCCAGGCCCGCGCCGAGCTGCCGGCGGAAGAGTTCAAGCAACTGGACATCCGCATCAGCGGCCTCGGCCGGATACCGCTGCGCGCCTATTTCCAGCACATCGGCTATGCCACACCGGGCAGCGCCGGCAAGGTGTTCTACGGCGGCGCCGACCTGGTCCGGCGCTACGGTGCGCCGAGCCGGCCGCAGGGCTTTCGCTTCAAGTTCCGCGACCGCATCGACGGCAAGCCGGTATTCCTCTACGTCGCCCCGGAAACCTTGCAGGGCTATCCGCATCGGCGCTACCTCGAAGACATCCTCGGTTGCGCCGAAACGGTGCGCTACTTCACCCTCTACGCCCTCGGGCGGCTCGTCGAAGCGCCGAGCGGCAAGAGCTACAGCCTGGAGCCGGATACCCTGCGCCACCTGGCGATCATCCCCGGTCCGGCGAAGGACGTCGCCCCTCAGAGCTCGTCGTAGAGTCGGTCGCTGACCAGCATGTGCCCCGGCGCGTGACTGATGTACAGCTCCGGCTGAACCTCGGCGAGCACCGCCTGGGGCGTGACCCCGCAGGCCCAGAACAGCGGGATCTCGTCCGCCGCGAGCGGCACCGGGTCGCCGTAGTCGGGCCGTGCCAGGTCGCGGATGCCGATCAGCGCCGGATCGCCCAGGTGCAGCGGTGCGCCATGGGTCATCGGGAAGCGGCTGGTGACCTGGATCGCCCGGATCGCCTCGGCGGCCTTCAACGGCCGCATCGATACCACCGTGGGCCCGGCCAGGCGACCGCTCGGCCGGGTAGCGATGGAGCTGCGGTACATCGCCACGTTGCGCCCCAGCTCGAGGTGGCGCAGGCCGATGCCGGCGTCGAGCAACGCCTGTTCGAAGGAGAACGAGCAGCCGATGGCGAAGGCGACGAAATCCGCTTCCCAGAAGGTGCCGATGTCGCTCACCTCGACGGGCTCCCGGCCGCGTCGATGCACCCTGTAGCGCGGCAGGTCGCTGCGCACGTCGATATCCGCGCCGAGCCTGGCGAAGTGCGGCGAGCCGGGCTCGCTGACGTCGAGCAGCGGGCAGGCCCGGGGGTTCAGGGCGCAGAAGCGGAGGAATTCGTCGGCCCAGGATTTCTGCAGGATCACCAGGTTGGCCTGCAGGTGGCGCTGGCCGAGGCCACTGGTATGGCCGGCGTAGTCGCCGCGGCGGATCAACTGGCGCAGGGCCGGCGGCGGCAGTTGCGCGAGTTCGTGGAAGGTCGGTTCGGGCATGGCGGCTCCGTGCACTGGCGGACTTCATTGTCGACCGGTTTGTAGAAGCGGACGGCGGCCAGCGTCCAACAAGATTTTTCCGCCGGGGGTGATCGGAAAATCCGAATCAGCGCGAACGCAGCCGCCCCACTCCTTTCTTCAGCGGCGCCAGGACCATGCACTCCGGGCCGACGTTGCCCGCGTAGTCGGCCAGCACCGCCTTGCTCAGTTCCACCACTTCGTCCACCAGCTCCAGGCCGGTGCCGCCGCGCCAGGACACCACCAGCGGCAGGTTCGGCGGCGGCGGGCCGAGGCGCAGCAGGGTCAGTTCGCCGCGTTCCAGTTCCTGGCTGACCAGCGCCGGCGGCAAGGCGCCGACGCCGAAGCCGTCGCGCAGCAGGCGGGTCATCGCCGCCACCGAGTTCACGCAGTTCAGGCGCGGCGCCGCGACGCCGTTGGCGTGCAGCAGGCCGAGCACGTCCTGGTGCGGCCGCGAGTGCTTGGAGAAGGTCACCACCCGCTCCCGCGCCAGATCCGCCAGCGAGGCGTAGTCGCGGTGGTAGATCGAGCCGGTGGAGACGATCCAGCGCAGCGGATAGCTGCCCAGTTCGAGGTTCAGCACCGACTCGTGGCGCAGCGAGTCGGTCTGGAAGATCAGGTCCAGGTAGCCCTTCTGCAACTGCTCGGAGAGGTTGCGCGCGGTGTCCGCCATCAGCTCGATCTCCACCGCCGGGAAGGTTTCCGTGACCCTGGCCACCAACGGGCTCAGCCAGGTGTGGATGACCGTGTCCATGGCGCCGATGCGAATCCGTCCCTGGGTGCTGGCGCCGGTGTCGAGCGACTGCTTCAGCGCGTGCATGGTGTCCATCATCCGCTCGGCGTAGGCCAGTACCTTGTCGCCTTCCGGGGTCAGGGTCACGCCGCGCGAGTCGCGGACGAACAGTTTCACGCCGAGTTCGTCCTCCAGCACGGCGATCCGGCTGGAAATGGAAGCCTGGGTGCTGAACAGCTTCTCCGCGGTGAGGCGGAAGCTCTTCAGGCGCGCGACCCAGACGAAGGTCTCGAGGAATTTCAGGTTCATGTGGCGGGTACCGACGGGCAAGGGACACAAGGTGGCGGGAGCGAGCAGCTTCCATGCCAGCGCCCACCTTCCGGCGGCACATGATCGACGCATGACGGCCTGCTCCGCCATCGAAATTTCTTATCCCCGGCGGCCGCATAAATTAGTTGGACGCTCGCTGGCCAGCCTCGAAGAATGCGACCACCGGGTGCGACGGCGCCCACCGAATCTTCATAACACCAATAACGACGATCGGTGCCCCCATGGAAAAACACATGACCCTCGACGCCGGCCCGGACGCTTCCCGGGACGGTCATTTCGGCTGGTATCGCGCCCTCGACAAGCAGGAACGCCGGGCCTTCTGGAGCTGCAAGATCGGCTACGGCCTGGACGGCATGGACACCCAGATGCTCAGCTTCGTGATCCCTACCCTGATCGCCCTGTGGGGGATCGGCACCGGCGAAGCCGGCTTCATCCACACCATGACCCTGCTCGCCTCCGCCGCCGGCGGCTGGATCGCCGGGATCCTCTCCGACCGCATCGGCCGGGTGCTGACCCTGCAACTGACGGTGCTCTGGTTCGCCTTCTTCACCTTCCTCTGCGGCCTCGCGCAGAACTACGAGCAGTTGCTGGTCGCACGGACCCTGATGGGCTTCGGCTTCGGTGGCGAATGGACCGCCGGCGCGGTACTCATCGGCGAAGTGATCAAGGCCCGCGACCGCGGCAAGGCGGTCGGCCTGGTGCAGTCCGGCTGGGCCATCGGCTGGGGCCTCACCGCCATCCTCTACTCGCTGATGTTCAGCCTGCTGCCGCCGGAAGAGGCCTGGCGCGCGCTGTTCATGCTCGGCCTGTTGCCGGCGCTGTTCGTCCTGGTGGTACGCCGGCTGGTCAAGGAACCGGAGATCTACCGCGAGGCCAGGCAGCGCAACCAGGGCGCCGACAAGGTCAGCTTCTACGAGATCTTCGCCCCCGGGATGCTCAGCATCACCCTGCGCGCCTCGCTGCTGACCACCGGCGCGCTCGGCGGCTACTACGCCATCACCGCCTGGCTGCCGACCTTCCTCAAGACCGAACGCGGGCTGACCGTGCTCGGCACCAGCGGCTACCTGGCGATGGTGATCCTCGGCTCCTACGTTGGCTACGTGGTCAGTGCCTTCCTCACCGACCTGATCGGGCGCAAGAAGAACTTCGTCCTGTTCGCCGTCGGCTCCTTCACCGTGGTCCTGCTCTACACCCAGTTGCCGGTGAGCAACGGCGCCATGCTCTGGCTCGGCTTCCCGCTAGGCTTCTTCGCCTCGGGCATCTTCAGCGGCATGGGCTCGTTCCTCACCGAACTGTTCCCGACCCGCATCCGCGGCTCCGGCCAGGGCTTCTGCTACAACGCCGGGCGCGCCATCGCCGCGCTGTTCCCGATGCTGATCGGCATGCTCGGCCAGAAGCTCTCGCTGGGCCTGGGGATCGGCGCCTTCGCCGCGGTTTCCTACGGCGTAGTGATCCTCGCCGCCCTCAGCCTGCCGGAAACCCGCGGCAAGCAACTGGAACTCTGAGCCGTCGACCGAGGAAACCCCAGCATGCATCCGAATCCCCGCCTGGCTGCCGCGCTGCTCGCCGGCAGCGGGCTGGGCTGGCCGCTGCTCGCCCAGGCCGACCTGGTCGAGGACAGCCACGCCAGCCTCGAACTGCGCAACTTCTACTTCAACCGCGACTTCCACCAGAGCGGAGCGCGCGACAACGCCGACGAATGGGCGCAGGGCTTCCTCCTGCGCCTGGAGTCCGGCTTCAGCGAAGGCACCGTCGGCTTCGGCGTCGACGCCATCGGCCTGCTCGGCCTCAAGCTCGATTCCGGCGGCGGCAGCGGCGGAACCGGGCTGCTGCCGGCCGACGGCTCCGCCGGGGGGTCCCAGGACGACTACGCCAAGCTCGGCCTGACCGCCAAGGCGCGGGTTTCCAACAGCCTGCTCAAGGTCGGCGCGCTGCACTTCAAGAGCCCGCTGGTCTCGGCCAACGACACCCGCCTGCTGCCGGAACTGTTCCGCGGCGCGCTGCTCGACGTGCAGGAGATCGCCGGCCTGACCCTGCGCGGCGCGCACCTGGACCGCAACAAGCTGAACAGCTCCAGCGACTACCAGGTGTTCAGCGCCAACCGCATCGGCGGGCGCAGCGATGCCTTCGACTTCGCCGGCGGCGACTATCGCCTGACCCCGGCGCTGACCGCCAGCCTGCACCAGGGTCGGCTCAGGGAGATCTACCGGCAGACCTTCGCCGGCCTGGTACACACCCTCGACCTCGGCGGACAGCGCTCGCTCAAGAGCGACCTGCGCTTCGCCCGGGCCAGCGAGGACGGCGGCTTCCGCGAACTGGACAACCGCGCCTTCGGCGCCCTCTTCAGCCTGCGCCTGGGCGCCCACGCGGTGGCCGCCGGCTACCAGCGGATCAGCGGCGACGATCCCTATCCCTACATCGCCGGCAGCGACCCGTACCTGGTCAACTTCATCCAGATCGGCGACTTCGGCAGCGTTGACGAGCGCTCCTGGCAACTGCGCTACGACTACGATTTCGGCGCGCTCGGCCTGCCCGGCCTGAGCTTCATGAGCCGCTACGTCTCCGGCGACAACGTCGCCCGCGGCGCGGCCAACGACGGCAAGGAATGGGAACGCAACACCGACCTCGGCTACGTGGTGCAGAGCGGGCCGCTGAAGAACCTCGGGGTGAAATGGCGCAACGCCACGGTGCGTTCGAATTTCGCCAACGACCTCGACGAAAACCGCCTGATCCTCAGCTACAGCCTGGCGCTGTGGTGAGGTCCGGCGAGCAATGACCTGAAGGAACCAGCATGAACAGCCTGTTGTTGAACTGCGATATCGGCGAGAGCTTCGGCGCCTGGCGCATGGGCCTGGACGCCGAGGTGATGCCGCTGATCGATTGCGCCAACATCGCCTGCGGCTTCCACGCCGGCGATCCCGGCACCATGCGCCGCACCGTGGCCCTGGCGGTGGAGCATGGCGTGCGCATCGGCGCGCACCCCGGCTACCCCGACCTGGTCGGCTTCGGCCGGCGCTCGCTGGCCTGCTCGGCGCAGGAAGTGGAAGACCTGCTGCTCTACCAGATCGGCGCCCTCGACGGACTCTGCCGCGCCCAGGGCACGCGGGTACGCTACGTCAAGCCGCATGGCGCGCTGTACCAGGACATGATGCGCGACCCGGCGATCCTCGCCGCCGTGCTGCGCGCACTGGCGGCCTACGACCGCGCCCTGCCGCTGATGCTGATGAGCACCCGCGACAACACCGCGGCGCGCGCGCTGGGCGAGGCCCACGGCATCGAGCTGTGGTTCGAGGCGTTCGCCGACCGCGCCTACGACGGCGCCGGCTACCTGGTCTCGCGCAGCCAGCCCGGCGCGGTACACCACGACGCCGAGACGGTGCTCGCCCAGGCCCTCCTGCTGGCCCGTGGCGCGCCGCTGCGAGCCAGCGACGGCAGCGCCCTGGCGCTGGAGGCGCAGACCCTCTGCGTACACGGCGACAATCCCGCCTCGCTGGCTGCGGTGCGGCGCATCCGCGACGCCCTGGAGGCGGCATGAGCCAACCGCAACCGCGCATCGAGGTGGCCGCCATCGACAGCTTCGTCCTGCGCCTGTTCGAGCGCATCGACGAAGCCAACATGCCCTGGCTGCTGGCGGCGGAGGACAACCTGCGGGCGGCGTTCGGCGCCGCCCTGCTCGACCTGGTGCCGTCCTACACCACCCTGCTCCTGCAATACGACCTGCTCCAGCTCGACCCTGGCGAGGCCCGCGCGCGGATCGCCGCGGCGCTGTCCGACTTGCGCCCGAAGCGCCAGGACGGCGGCCGTTTGCACATCCTGCCGACCTGGTACGACCCGCGGGTCGGCCCCGACCTGGAACCCCTGGCGCGGCGCAAGCAGCTCGGCGTCGCCGAGCTGATCCGCCGCCACAGCCAGCGCGAGTACCGGGTCTTCGCCCTCGGCTTCAGCCCCGGCTTCGCCTTCATGGGGCTGGTCGAGGAAGCCCTGGCGGCACCCCGCCTGGCGACTCCCCGGCAACGCATCGCCGCCGGCAGCGTCGGCATCGCCGAGCGCCAGACGGCGGTCTATCCGCAGGCCTCGCCAGGCGGCTGGAACCTGCTCGGGCGCTGCCCGGTGCGCCTGTTCGACCTCGCCCTGGACGGCTACAGCCTGCTGCGCGCCGGCGACCGGGTGCGTTTCGAACCCATCGGACACGCCGAATTCGTCCGTCTCGGCGGCGACGACACGCCCCTGGAGGTCCAGGCATGAACGACTCCATCCACGGCGGCCTGCGGGTGTGCCAGAGCACCCCGCTGGTCCAGTTGCAGGATCGCGGCCGCTTCGGCTGCCGCCATCTCGGCGTGACCCAGGGCGGCGCCCTCGACTGGCTGTCCATGGGCTGGGCCAACTGGCTGCTGGGCAATCCCCTGGACGCCGCGGTGATCGAGATCGCCCTCGGCGGTTTCGTCGCCGAATGCCGTGCCGACGGCTGGTTGGCCCTGGCCGGCGGCGACCTCGGCGCGACCCTCGATGGCCAGCCGCTACCGGCCTGGGGCGCGTTCGCCGTGCGCGGCGGCCAGCGCCTGGCCTTCGCCCACCCACGCCAGGGCGCCCGCGCCTACCTGGCGGCGCCCGGCGGCTTCGCCGGCGAGCGCCAGTTGGGCAGCCTGGCCACGGTGGCCCGCGAAGGCCTGGGTGGCCCCCGCGCCGACGGCAAGGCCCTGGCCGCAGGCGACAGCCTCGGCTGGCTGGCCGATGGCGCGCGACCGCGCGCGCTGCCGCGGCCCAGTGAACGGATCATGGACTGCACCGGCGAAGCGCGCCTGGAGCTGATCCTTGGCGCGCAGATCGGCGACTTCCCGGCCATGAGCCTGTTCGATGCGTTCAACGGCGACTGGCAGGTGGATACCCGCGCCGACCGCATGGGCGTACGTCTGCTCGGCCCGCGCCTGGAATGCCGGCAGCAGTCGATGATTTCCGAAGGCATCGCCCTGGGTGCGGTGCAGGTGCCGCCGGACGGTCAGCCGATCGTCCTGCTCAACGACCGCCAGACCATCGGCGGCTACCCCCGTCTCGGCGCCCTCGCCCCGCTGGCGCTGGCGCGCCTGGCGCAATGCCTGCCAGGCCAGCGGGTGCGGCTGCTGCCGACGGTGCAGGAGGCGGCGCACCGCGAGCATCGACGCCTGCTGGCGGCCTGGGACGCATAGGCGGTTTTTTTGAACGGCGCCGTATGGCGAGCGTCCACCGCACACTCGTCCCGTCCGGAGGTTCGCCATGTCCAGTCGCCTGTCACTGATCGCCGCCCTGCTGTTGCCCCTGGCCGTCCAGGCCGAACCCGCTGATACCCGCGCCCTGCTCGCCGACAGCCTGGCCGACAGCCAGGCCCAGGTGGAGGCAGCCGAGCAAGCCATGCGCCGTTCCGAAAACAAGGCGGTGCAGCGCTATGCCAAGCGCGTACTCACCGAACAGCAGGAGTTCGACCACCAGTTGCGCGCCCTGGCCGGGGAAAAGGCCTTGGCGCTGCCCTCGCCGCGCCAGACCGAACGGCAGGCCGCCGCTCCCGGCGGCTTCGACGAGCGCGGTTTCCTCGACGCGCAGATTCGCCAGCAGGACCGTCTGGTCGCACGCTTCGAGGGAATCGCCCGGGACTCCGCCGATCCCGACCTGCGCCGCTTCGCCGACGAATGGCTGGCGCGCTTCTACCACCACCGCGAACTGGCCGACCAGTTGCGTAGCGGCCGCGCCGACTGAGCGCCGCGAGCGCCTTGCTCAGTGCCGCGCGAGGATCTGCCGGGCGCTCTGGCGAATCACTCCCCAGCGCTTGGGATCGTCCTGCAGCATGGCGCCAAGCAGGTGCTTGGCCTGCTCGAAACTGATGTGCGGCGGCAGCGGCGGCACGTTCGGATCGGTGACCACCTCCAGCAGCACCGGGCGGTCGGCGGCGAAGGCCTCGGCCCAGGCGGCGTCGATGTCCTCCGGGCGATCCACGCGGATGCCCTTGAAGCCGAGCATGTCCGCATAACGCGCGTAGGGGAAATCGATCACTTCCTGCGCCGGGCTGAACTCGGGGTCGCCGGCCAGGGCACGCTGCTCCCAGGTCACCTGGTTGAGATCGCCGTTGTTCAGCACCAGCACGATGAAGGTCGGCGAGTCCCAGCGCTGCCAGTACTGCTGCACGGTGACCAGTTCGGCGTTGCCGTTCATCTGCATGGCGCCGTCGCCGACCATCGCCACCACCGGCCGCTGCGGATAGGCGAGCTTGGCGGCGATAGCGTAGGGCACGCCGCTGCCCATGGTCGCCAGCTTGCCCGACAGCGAGCCGAGCATGCCCGGGCGCATGCGGATGTCGCGGGCGTACCAGTTGGTATGCGAGCCGCTGTCGCCGCAGAGAATCGCATCGTCCGGCAGTTGCTCCGACAAGGAACGGAATACCCGCTGCGGGTTGATCGGGTCGGCTGGCTCTTCGGCCTGGCGCCGGGCTTCCTCGCGACTGGCCGTCACCGCCCGCTCGACCCGGCGGCGCCAGGCGCCGTGCTTTTTCTGCTCGAGCAGCGGCAGCAGGCGCTCCAGGGCTTCCCCTGCATCGCCGAGCAAGGCCTGATCGATCGGATAGCGGATACCGATGTTGCGCGGATACAGGTCGATCTGCACCGCCCGCGCCTGGCCGGCCTTGGGTAGGAACTCGCTGTAGGGAAAAGTGCTGCCGACGATCAGCAGGGTGTCGCAATGCGCCATCAGCATGCTGCTGGCGCGGGTGCCGAGCAGGCCGATGGAACCGGTCACGTACGGCAGGTCGTCGGAAACCGCCGCCTTGCCCAGGAGCGCCTTGGCCACTCCGGCGGCCAGGCGCTCGGCAACCGCTTCCAGTTGCCGGTGCGCGCCCAGGGCACCGGCGCCGGCGAGGATCGCCACGCGCCGGCCGCGATTGAGGATCGCCGCGGCGGCTTCCAGGTCGGCGTCGCGCGCGTAGGGTCGCGGCTGGACGAAGCCCACCGCCGACATCACGTGGCCGTGCTCGTGGGGCTGGCGCTTCGGGGCCGCCATCTGTTGCACGTCGTTGGGCACGATCACCGTCGCCACCTGCCGCTCGCCGACCGCCACGCGCAGGGCTCGGTCCAGCACATGGAGCAGTTGTGCCGGGCTGACCACGGTCTCGACATAGGCGGAAACGTCCTTGAACAAGCTCTGCAGATCGACTTCCTGCTGGTAGTCGCTGCCCAGCGCGGTAGCCGCCTGCTGGCCGACGATGGCCAGCACCGGCTGATGATCCATGCGCGCGTCGTAGAGCCCGTTCAGCAGGTGGATCGCGCCCGGCCCCGAGGTGGCCAAGCACACCCCGACCTCTCCGGTGAACTTGGCGTGGGCGCCGGCCATGAAGGCCGCCATCTCCTCGTGGCGCACGCGGATATAGTCGAATGCCTCGGCGCGCCGGCCCATGGCGCCCATGATCCCGTTGATGCCATCGCCGGGGTAGCCGAAGACGCGCTTCACCCCCCACTGGCTCAAGCGTTCGAGCAATTGATCGGCAACCGTGCTGGACATTCTCGCCTCCTGGTCGTGTCTGGGGTCGTACCAGTGAGGACTGGCGCCGGGGGCGAGGGTTCAAGGCAATCGAGCGGCGGTGCCGACGGCGAAATCGACTGAACTGTCGGCATCGTCGACCGGCCCAAGGAACAGGGCCCGCATGGGCGCAATCGCCAGGAGGTGCCGCCATGACCCGCGCCATCAACGATCCCGGAAACGAAGACCCCGGCTCCCTGCTGGAAACCGACGCCGACGCCCTGCTCGGCGGTGCCGCCGTCCAGGCGCCGGAAGAGCGTTGCCGGCTCGCGGCCCAGGGTTGCATCCGCGCGTGCGAGCGCTACCTGGCGCTCTGCACCGAGTCCAGCAGGGAACAACGCCAGCACGCCGACGACTGCGCCGACCTCAGCCGCCTCGCTGCCCTGCTGCTGGAGCGCCGCAGCCCATGGGCGCCGGCCGCCTGCGAGCTGGCGGCGCGCTATGCCCTGGCATGCGCATCGCGTTGCGATGGCGACGAGCCGCTGGAGCGCGAATGTGCGGGTGCCTGCCGGCGCTTCGTCGAAGCCTGTCGGCCGTTGTTGCCGGCCTGAGGCTGGCAGTTTTCTGCCCTCGTGGTCTTGAGTCTGAATGTGCTGGGCAAGCTGATTTCCTTGCCTGCCTCGGCTTCTCGTTTCGCTCTCCCAGGCCAGTCCCTTTTGCAAGCGTCTGTACGGACCGGAGACGTGGCTGACAGGTGTGCGGAGTTGCCGGAGAGAGACCACGAGAGACGCTATGAGCCTGAGAGAAGAGTTCATTCCGAAGTCCTGATCCGTAGGGCGAATAACCGCTTGCGGTTATCCGCCGCTTTCCGTGACATCGGCGGATAACGCCCGTGGCGTTATCCGCCCTACGGGACTATATCGCTCGCGACTTCTTAGCTGCCTACACGGCAGTGAACAAAATTGAGGTAGATATCTACATACAGCGGGCTTTCTTAGCTGCCTACACGGCAGTGAACGCTGTGCCTACGAAGATCAGCGCGGACTACCATTTCTTAGCTGCCTACACGGCAGTGAACAGACCATCACCCGGCCATTGTACGTACCCAGCTTTCTTAGCTGCCTACACGGCAGTGAACGCCAGTTCGTCCATGGCTTGCTTGAGCTGATATTTCTTAGCTGCCTACACGGCAGTGAACTGCAGGATGGTGATCATGCGCGGGTCATTGTCTTTCTTAGCTGCCTACACGGCAGTGAACGAGACCTTTTCGGCGGTCTCTTGATTCGAACTTTTCTTAGCTGCCTACACGGCAGTGAACTAGC
>NZ_KV811330.1:38047-52451 GCF_001813025.1 Pseudomonas sp. HMSC066A08 | reverse complement strand
TTAAGTCAGTGTCCACTCAGCCCGGGACAGACCAAGTTGCAGATAGAGCTCCACCAACTCGCGATTAGCCTTGTCCAGTTTCTCCAGCGAGAGGTGGCGGCGATTGGTATAGGACAGCATATGCGGTGTGACATTACCGGCCAGATGCCGCGCGGCCTGGCTGGGACCGAGATTGCAGCCCATGGCGAAGATCGTCATCAGGTAGCGCTCGGCCGGCTCTTTGAGCTTTGGCTCGTTGCCGGACATCGGTCCGAAATGCCGCGTGAACTGAATCCAGTGCTCAATGTTGGCCATAATGTCCAGCACGTGCCTGGCTGGCATACGCTGCATAAGCGCCGTCTGTAGCGAGATGGCTGAAGGCGGGATGTCCCGTGCCATCACCCGCCGCAGTACCGGCTCGCCTGCATCGTTGATCGACACATCCCCTCGACAGGAAGGGAACTTGTCATCTAACTGTTGCGCGGTTTCCTCCAACTGGCTCTTGAGCGAGGCGACAAACTCCTTCGCTGTGGTAGGAAGGCCCACCTTCTCGCAGTATGCCGGTAGCCGCTGGAGACACTCTTCCCAAGGCAGCAACTGTTTACGGTAGTCGGCGAAGGATTCCGATCCCTGCACGCACAGATCACCCGAGCGCAGTTCACTGGCCAGGTAGGAGAACACGCAGACCTCCAGATAACGTCGGTTGGTAGGCGGCCCTTCACTGGTAGGGCGACGCACGATCTTCACCCAGCGATCTGATGCAAACGACAAGTCGACATGCTCATCGATCCATTCACGGTGCAGATTCTCACTGTCCTGAATGAGCTGAAGCGCCTGGATAAGTGAGCGATCCTGGGTGGTGGGCTCCAACTGGAGAAGGTGGCTGAGGCGAAACAGCAGTGAACGATGGGACTTGAAGTGCCTCCAGATCAGCGGCAAGTAGTTATTACCTCCTGTGGCCTGAACTTCAGCACAAACCTCTCGCAACCGATCCATGTTGCCATCGGGGGAGAGGTATTCTCGAATCAGGCTACCAGCCTCCTGGTCATCCGGCTCTTGAACCAGAATCTGCACCACGCCGTCCAAGGTGGCCGCCAGTTGTTCCAACTTCTGACGTTGACGTGCCTGGATTTGCTCCAGCTCCTCCTTGGCGCGTTTGTGGATCGTGGAGATTCTTCGGATGAACATCTCGGCCAGGTGATCTCGGGTTCGCACCCGCATACGGTAGATCAAAGCAAGCATCAGCGTGTAACGCTTCGGCAGCGAGCAGTCCTTCAGTTCAGATACATCCGACGCCGCAGCTTGGGCAGCAAAGTGGCGAATTTTCGTATCGACGATCCCATCAAAAATGGCATCCAGTTTCCCGAAACTCTCTAGCCAGGCTAGGTGGTCGATCAGTACCTCCAGATGCTTGCGCGAGGGTTTCTTGGGTGCCTGTTTGAGTGTGTTGAAGTCACTCTGCCGACGCCCGAAGTCCGTGTCGAGAAGATCCCTTAGCTTATAGATCACCTTGATTGGAGCTCTGGCTACCACAAGGTTGAAGATTTTCTCTTGTGCTTCTGCACGAGCGGCTTCTGCTAGGTCATTCAAGGTCGAATAGGCGGGCAGCTCGTAGTTTTGGCGCAGCAACTCGTCAATGATCGCATTAATAATGTCAGCGCGCTGTTCGAGGAGGGGAGCCATCAACTGTGCATGCGTGGATGCTATGTCTTGACCATCCGAGCCGTAGAACGGTCGAACCCCAAGTTTTTCCCGAACGGCACTCATATGGCGGTAAAGCTGCATCCACTTGTAGGGTGATAGCGCAACCTTGCTGCGTAGACCTATTTGTGTGCGGATGAAATCGACAACTGGCTCCGGCACTTCAGCGATTTCTGGAAAGTATCGGAGTACCTGAAAAGTCTTGAACAGAACAGCGAGATTCAGTCGGAATGCTGCATTAGAGCGACTTTTGACCCACGTGACTTCTTCCTCGGAGAAGCTGAATTCACGCTGAAGCTCGGCCCTCGAATAGGAGCGCGACAAAACAGGGTAGGCGGTACGTTCGAGGGATGCCATGTGTCACTCCTTTCCTTGAACCAGACGGAAAAGATAGACCATGAGGTGCAAGCCAGCGCTTGCCGGATAGAAAGCCTTTCAGAGCAATGGCTTACATTCCAAATGAATGAATTTTCCCCTTATCTCGGCATGACCCCAAAGACAGACACGGCAGCGCCAGGTGGCCAAGGCGGTCCGCCAACCAGCCCCAACCGGAGAGTTCGGCGCCGACGCTCTGCATGCCGAAGGCCGGCAACCAGCCGAGCCGCACGGAGAACAGCAGCACCAGCAGCAGCGCCAGCCAGAACGGCGGGGTGGCGAACAGCACCCAGACCGCACGACCGATCAGGCGGTCCAGCCGCCCGCTGCCCTGCTGGCTGCGCGCCGCCAGCACGCCGAGGGTTACGCCCAGGCTCAGCGAGACGGCGAACGCCGACCCCATGAGCACCAGGGTGGCCGGCAGGCGCTCGGCGATCAGCGGCCAGACGCCCTCCTGGTTACGGTAGGAATAGCCCAGGTCGAGCTGCGCGACCTGCCCGAGATAACGCCACAATTGCAGCGTCAACGGCAGGTCCAGGCCCATCTCGCCGCGCAACCGGGCGATGTACTCGCCGTCGTCGCTGCCCGCCTCGCCGGCCATCAGCAGCGCCGGATCGCCAGGCGCCAGGCGCAGCAACAGGAAGGCACCGACCAGCACCGCGACGATCAGCGCCAGTGCCCGTCCCAGGCGCGCTCCGGCATACAGCAGCAGGCTCATTGTGCGGCGGGCTCCAGGTAGACCTCGGCGTAGCTGTCGTTCAGGCTTGTGGCGCTGCGGATCAGGTTGTGCACGCGCTGGTGGTAGAGCGTGGGGAAGCGCATCTCGAAGATCGGCGCGATCGGCAGGTCATCGTTGAGCTTGCGTTCCAGCTCGGCATACAGCGCCCGTCGCCGCGGGCCCTCGCCGGTGTCGGCGATGCGCTGCCAGAGCGCGTCGGCGCCCGGGTCGCTGTAGCCGGTGATGTTGGCGAAGGGCGAGGTCTTGAGAATGTAGTCGGAGCGGTACAGGTAGGCGGTGGCCAGGTAGGGATCGCCGATCTGGAAGATGAAGTTGTAGGTCAGGTCGAAATCCCAGTCGCTCGCCCGCTGGTACCAGGTGGCGGCGTCGGAGGTCGCCACCTGCACCTTGATCCCCAGCGGGCGTAACGCCTGCCTGGTGTACTCGGCCAGACGCTCCCAGGCACCGCCCTTCTCGCCGTTGAGCAGGCGCACGCGCAGCTTGCCCACGTCCGCTCCCGACTCGGCGAGCAGCGCCTTGGCCTTCGCCGGGTCGAAGCCGTACTGCGGCAATTGTGGGTCGTGGAAGGCGCCGAGGAAAGGACCGCTGGCGACGCGTCCGGTGCCGAAGAAAATATTGTCGACGATGAACTGGCGGTTCAGCGAGTAGAGGATCGCCTGGCGGACCTTGGGATTGTCCAGTCCCGGCTTGCGCGTGTTGATCTGCAGGAAGGCCTGTCCCGGGTACAGCTCGTAGCCCTTCTCCGACTGGGCTACGCCTGGCAGGCGAGACAGCCGCGCGAGGTCGGCGTAGTCGGCATCACCGCTGCGCAGCACCTGCACCTCGCCGCGCTCGAAGGCGGCGGCGCGGGCGGCGGCGTCGGGTATCACGTGGTAGACGATCCCGTCCAGGTACGGCAGGCCCTTGTGCCAGTAGTCCGGATTGCGCGCCAGGCGGATGTAGGCGCCGCGCTTCCACTCCTGGAAGACGAAGGGCCCGGTGCCCACCGGCTTTAGGTTGTATGGGTTGCTGCGGTAGTCGGTGCCGGCATAGAGGTGCCTGGGAACGATCGGTCGCAGGCCGCTGCCCAGGGCCGAGAGCAGCGGCGAGAAGGGTTTCTTCAGCCTGAACACGACCTGGCTATCGCCCCTGGCCTGCACGCTGTCGACATATTCGGCGAAGATGCTCGCCATGCGCTTGTCCACCTGCGGGTAGAAGTCGCTGAAGCTGAACACCACGTCGTCGGCGCCGAACGGCTGTCCGTCATGCCACTTCACGTCGGGCTGCAATTCGAAGGTATAGGTCAGGCCATCCGCCGCGACGCTCCAGTTGCGCGCCAGCACGGGCTGCGGCTTCAGCTCGGTGTCGAAGGTGATCAGTCCTTCGAGGATCTTGCCGCCGACGTATTGAGTGGCGACGTGGCTGACCACCGCGTGGGACAGCGACGGCGGCTCCGGCTGGGCCACCAGGTCGAGCTGGCCGCCGCGGGTCGGTTCCGCCGAGGCGGCACCCGCCATGGCCAGGCCGGCCGCCAGCAAGCCGGCGAGCAACCGGGCATGGCGGGAACGCCGGGGCGCGAGGCGGAAAGTGGGACTGGTCATGCTGGCTCCTCTGGATCGACGCCGCGATTGGGCTTGGCTAGGGGCATGAGCAAGCGCTGTGCCATGGGGCGGAGCGCCGGTGGCCAGGGGCCTCGTGATAAACCGGAAGGATTCGACTGGTGCAAATCGGACAATCGCGCCGGCGCATTGCCTGAAAAGCAGCAGCCCTCCTCCGTCCGCCGCCGGACCACGCGGCGCGCGGGCCTGGCACAGGGCTTGCGACTAGGCTGGATCTTCTACCGAGGAACTTCAGCGCATGACCCAGGACTATCTCGGCAACCCCATCGACAGCTCCTCCGAGGCTACCCGCCAGGCCATCGATGACTTCACCGGCGGCATGCTCGCCTACCAGACCCGCGCGGAAGGTATCCTCGCCGGCGCCGACAGCGAGCCCGGATCGATACTGGCCAACGCTTTCGCCGGCCTGCTCATGATGTTCGCCGAATCGCCCCAGGCCCCTGCCCTCGCCGCCCGCTACCTGCAACGCGCCCACGCTGCCGGCCGCGGGATTCCCCGCGCGGAGCGCTACCGGGCGTTGCTGGCGGCCTGGAGCGCGGACGACCTGGCGCAAGCGCTGCGCCTCAGCGAACTGGCTCTGGAAGAGAACCCGCGCGACCTATTGGCGGCCAAGCTCAACCAGTACTTCGAGTTCAACCGCGGCAACTCGCCGGCCATGCTGCGTATCGCCCTCAAGGCCGTGGACGGTACGCCGGACGTGCCCCAGGCCTACGGCATGCTGGCCTTCGCCTACGAACAATGCCACCTGCTGGATGAAGCCGAGGCTGCTGCGGGCCATGCCCTGCAGTTGCTGCCCGACGAACCCTGGGCGCAGCATGCCCTGGCCCATGTGCTGCTGACCCGCGGGCGGATCGAGGAAGGTACGCGCTTTCTCGAGGAGGCCAGCGGCGGCTGGCAGGGGCTGAATTCCTTCATGTATACCCACAATTGGTGGCACCTGGCGCTGTTCCATCTGGCGCGGGGCAACCAGGAGCGCGTGCTGGATATCTACGACCGGCACGTCTGGGGCATCTTTCCCGAGTATTCCCAGGACCAGATCGGCGCCGTTTCGCTGCTGGCCCGCCTGGAACTGGCGGGGATCGACGTCGGACCGCGCTGGCAGGCGCTGCTGCCCTATCTGCGCGAGCGACGCGGCGACGTCGTGCAACCCTTCCTCAGCCTGCAATACCTCTATGGCCTGGCCCGCGCCGGGCAGGACGAGGCCGGCGAACTGCTGGAGGCGCTGCGTCGCCAAGCCCGGCAGGCACCGGCCTTCAGCCGGGCGGCCTGGGCCGACGTCACCCTGCCCGCCGCCGAAGGGCTGCATGCCCATGCCCACGGCGACTATCCACTGGCAGCCAGGCGCCTGGGCCAGGCCTTGCCGAGACTCCATGAGATCGGCGGCAGCCACGCCCAGCGCGACCTCTTCGCACTGATCGAACTGGATGCGCAGCTACAGGGCGGCGACTGGCTGGCGGCGCAGCAAGCACTCGAGCTACGGCGGCGCTACGATGCCCTGGACGTACCCGGCAATCGCCACCTGGAAAAGGTCTACACGGCCCTCGGGCTGCCTCAGGAAGCCGCGCGCGCGGCGCGTCGTGTGCAGCGTGCGCTGGACGGGAATCCCTACCTCTAGAAGCGCGTCCGACCTGGGAAGCGCCCCTTCCCCACCCCAGGAGAGGAAAAAGGCGCCGCACAACCCGGCGGAAGACCGCCGCGCCTACAGGGCGCGCGTCGCTCCTGCCAGGTAGACGCCACGTGCGATGGCCCGCGCCACGCAGTCGGCCGCCGCCGAGCCGATCCGCGACAGCTCGACCTGGCGCCGCTGGCCGTCCACCAACTCGCGTTCGCCGGAGGCCATGGCGAACAGGCTGTCGCCATCGAATGGCAGGTGGGCCGGGCGCACCGCGCGGGCAATGCCGTCCTGGGCCATGATCGCCAGGCGCTTGCACTCGGCGGTGCTCAGCCGGGCGTTACAGGCCACCACCGCCAGCGTGGTATTGGCGCCAGCCTGCAGGCGTCCCATGGAATCCAGCCGCGACAGCTCGGGCATCGGCTCGCTACAGTCCATCCGTTGCCCGGGCTGGCGTCCGCCGAACTCGCCCGCCTGCTCCCAGGGCCAGGCCCAGAATGTCTCGCCGTCGGGCATGTAGACGCTGCCGATGGGGTTGGCCACCACCAGCGCGCCGACCAGCAGGCCATCGCCCAGATCCAGCGAGGCCGAACCCAGTCCGCCCGGCAGCACGCCGGCCATGGCGCCGCGGCCGGCCCCCACCGCGCCAAGCGCGAACTCCGCCCGCAGGTTGCCCAGCGCCTCGTGTCCCAGTCGACGATACGGCGGCTCCAGGCCCCAGCCCTTGTCGCCACCGTTGGCCAGGTCATGCAGCACCGCCGCCGGGACTATGGGTATGGCTGGCGCGCCGGCCTTCAGGTGCAGGCCGATACCGCTCGCGGAGAGTTCCGCACTGACCCCGTCGGCCGCGCCAAGGCCGAACACGGAGCCACCGGAGAACACCAGTGCATGCAGCTGTCCGACCATGTTCTGCGGTTCCAGCGCTGCGGACTCGCGGCCGCCGGGCCCGCCGCCGCGGATGTCCACGCTGGCGGTCCAGGCGCGCTCCGGGCGTAGCACGGTGACGCCGGTCCGCACGCGTTCGTCGGTGGCATGGCCAACCAGCAAGCCGGGAATATCGGTGATCAGGTTGCGCGGGCCGGGTCCGGGCATGGGTTTCTCCAGGCAGGGAAATGAAGGGGGCGATGCCGCAGCGCCGGAGCAAGGCCTGTGCCAGAGCGGCCCGGGACGGAATGGGCAAGCCCCGGCGCGGGCTGCTGCAAATCCAGCATAGGACGCGCGGACCCCGGCGGGCACATTGGCCCTGGGGGAAAATCAACAGCCTGGAACGGCCGTGTTGCAAACCCAGCAGGGAATTTTCGATACCCCGCACAAGGCATTGAAAAAAAAGGCCTTTCCAGAATGGCATAACGCTTGCCTGAGCAGCCGGCATGAGCTTGAGCCTGCCTTCCGACTGATCGCGACCAGTCCCTCCCAGCAACAAGCCGTTCGCCAGCGCGGCACCCCGCCGACGCCACGATAACCCGCCGCGGCCACCCAGCAGGGAGCCAGCCGGGAGCCAACCCCTTGGAGCGCACCCATGAAACCAGTCATCCGTGCCCGGAGCGCCTACGCCGCCCGCACGCTGTACAGCCACAGTCTCCTGTTCCTCGCCATCGCCCAGGCCGTGCCGGCGCTTGCCGCCGAAGCCGCCGCCGGGCCCGGCGCCGATAATCGCCTGGGCACCGTGGTGGTGGTCGGCAACCGGGGCCAGGCGCGTACCCTCGCCGACAGCCCGTCGCCGGTCGATGTGATTTCCAGCTCGCAACTTGAGGCCACCGGCCAGGGCGACCTGACCCGCGCGTTGAGCCGCGTGCTGCCTTCGTTGAACCTGCCGGCCTCTTCCGGCTTCGGCTCCACCTCGGTGGTGCGGCCGATCAGCCTGCGCGGTCTCAATGGCGACCAGGTGCTGGTGCTGGTGAATGGCAAGCGCCGGCACAACAGCGCCCTGCTCAACAACGGTACCTACCTGAACTCCGGCTCGCAGCCGGTGGACCTCGATATGATTCCCACCGCTCTGGTGGACCATGTCGAGGTATTGCGCGACGGCGCTTCGGCGCAGTACGGCTCCGACGCCATCGGCGGGGTGATCAACGTGGTCCTCAAGCAGACCGACCACGGCGGCCGGCTGTCCACCACCTACGGACAGAACTACGAGAATGGCGACGGCGAGACCGCCCGCCAGAGCGGCAACATCGGCTTCGAACTGCCCAACCAGGGCTTCGTCAACCTGGCGCTGGACTACAAGCACCAGAACCTCTCCGACCGCTCCGACAACGCGCCCTACACCGACTCCGCCGGCAATACCAGCCTGCAGCACACCTACTACGGCACCGGTCTACCCAAGGTGGAGAACTTCAGCCTCGGCTACAACGCCGAGCTGCCGGTGAACGACGCGCTGACCCTGTACTCCTTCTCCACGTACACCAACCGCGAATCCTCCAAGCCCCTGGCGTTCCACCAGCCGGCCAGCTTCGATGGCATCCCGACACCCTACCCCGAGGGCATCGAGGACAACCTGCGGTTCATCGAGAACGACTTCCAGGCCGCGTTCGGCGGCAAGGGCCAGGCGGCAGGCTGGGACTACGACCTGTCCACCACCTACGGCCAGGACCACGCCCGCGCGACCCTGACCGACACCTACAACCTCAGCTATGGCGCGGCCTCGCCGACCAACGTCGACACCGGCGTGAAGACCTTCAGCCAATGGACCACCAATCTAGACCTGACCCGCGCCTTCGACCTCGGCCTGTCCCATCCCACGCAGGTTTCCTGGGGGCTTGAGCATCGCTACGAGAACTACAAGATCGGCAAGGGCGAGTACGCCTCCTATGGCTATGGCGACTACACCCACGGGGCCAGCGGCGCGCTGATCCCTCCGGGAACCATCTCCGGCGCCGGCACCACTCCGGCCGATGCCGCCAGGAGAAGTCGCACCAGCTACGCCGGCTACGGCGAGATCGGCCAGGACCTCACCGACAAGTGGCACGTCGATCTCGCCGGCCGCTACGAGCACTACAACGACGGTTCCGGCGTGACCACCAACGGCAAGTTCTCCAGCCGCTACCAGCTGACCCCGATCCTGGCCCTGCGCGGTACCGCCAGCACCGGCTTCCGCGCGCCGTCGCTGGCCCAGCAGATCTACAGCTCGACCTCGCAGAGCAGCGTCAACGGCAACCTGCTGGACTACCGCAACGTGGCGGTGGACTCCGACGTCGCCACGGCGCTGGGTGCCTCGACCTTGAAACCGGAAAAGTCGACCAACTACAGCATCGGCCTGACCCTGCAGCCGACCCCGGCCAGCAGCGTCACCATCGACGCCTACCAGATCAAGATCCGCGACCGTATCGCCCAGACCGGCTACCTCGGCGGCACCGACGCGATCCGCGCGATCCTTGCCGGCGCGGGGCTCAACCCCAACCAGTACGTCACCTACTTCACCAACGCGCTGGATACCACCACCCGCGGCGTCGATATCGTCGGCGACTACCGCCAGGACCTCGGCGCCTACGGCAGCATCCGCTACAACGCCGGCTTCAACTGGAATACCACGGAGATCGACAAGATCCACGCCTCCTCGGTGGCTCGTGCCGCGCTCGGTCCCGACGGCGGCTACGACCGCCAGCGCCAGGGCAACCTCAGGCATGGCCAGCCCGAGTCGCGCCTGCTGCTCGGCGCCGACTGGAGCATCGGCCAGTTCGAGGTCAGCCTGAACCTGACCCGCTACGGCGAGTACACCCAGTACGGTACCGACGAGGCCTACGATCGCACCTTCGATCCGCAATGGATCACCGACCTCAACGTCGACTACCACCTGACGCGCAACCTGACCCTTACCGCCGGGGCCAACAACCTGTTCAACGTCTACCCCGAGCGCACCCACCTGCCGAGCAGCTCCGGCGCGTTCCCGTACGGCAACTTCTCACCTTACGGCACCACCGGCGGCTACTGGTACACGGGCCTGGCCTACAACTTCTGACCCGACCGCCAGCGGTCGCCCCGTGGCGCCCGCCCTGAACGGAGAACTCGACATGACCCGCCGTACCGACCAGCTCAAGCTCGGCGCCTTCCTCGCCAACAGTGGCCACCACGTCGCCGCCTGGCGCCATCCCAGGGCCCAGGCGGATGCCAGCCTGGACTTCGACTACTTCAAGCGCGTCGCACAGACTGCCGAGCGTGGCCGCTTCGACGCCCTCTTCGTCGCCGACGTGGTCGCCCTCTGGGGCCATCACCTCGACGCCCTGAGCCGCACCGCGCGCGGCGAGCACTTCGAGCCGCTGACCCTGATGGCCGCGCTGGCCGCCGTCACCAGCCGCATCGGCCTGATCGCCACCGCCACCACAAGCTACAACGAGCCCTACCACATCGCCCGCAAGTTCGCCTCGCTGGACTACCTGTCCAAGGGGCGCGCCGCCTGGAACCTGGTGACCTCGGTGGTTTCCGACGAAGCCTGGAACTTCGGCCGCGAGGCGCACATCGACCATGCCGAACGCTACCGCCGCGCCGAGGAGTTCCATGACGTGGTCAAGGGCCTGTGGGACAGCTGGGAAGACGACGCTTTCCTTCGCGACAAGGCAAGCGGCCGCTATTTCGACCCGGCCAAGCTGCACGTCCTCGACCACAAGGGAGAGTTCTTCTCGGTGCGCGGACCGCTCAACGTGGCACGCCCACCCCAGGGGCACCCGGTGCTGGTCCAGGCCGGTGCTTCGGAGGCGGGCAAGGCGCTGGCGGCACGGGTAGCCGAGGTGATCTTCGCCATGGCCGAGAGCATCCCCTCCGCCCAGACCTTCTATGCCGACGTCAAGCAGCGCGCCGCCGCGCTGGGCCGCGATCCGGACGGGATCAAAATCCTGCCAGGCATCACGCCCTTCGTCGGTCGTACCCGGGACGAGGCGCAGGCGCTGTTCGACGAGTTTCAGGAACTGGTCGACCCGGTGCTGGGCCTGCGCCTGCTGGCCGATACCCTCGGCGAGGACATCGACCTCTCCACCTACGACCTCGACGGACCGTTGCCGGAAACGCCGGTCGGACAGCGCGGCAGCCGCCGCGACAAAGTGCTGGAGCTGGCGCGCAACGAGGGCCTGACGATCCGCCAGTTGTACCTGCGGCTGGCCGGTGGCAACCCGGTGATCGGCACCGCCGAGGACATCGCCGAGACCTTCGACGCCTGGTTCCAGGCCCGCGCCTGCGACGGTTTCAACGTGTTCTTCCCGTACCTGCCCGGCGGCATCGAGGTATTCGTCGACGAAGTGGTGCCGCTGCTACAGGAGCGCGGCCTGCTGCGCCGCGAATACGAGGGCGCGACCCTGCGCGAGAACCTCGGTCTGGCGCGTCCGGCCAATCGCTTCGCCGGGAGCGCCGCATGAGATCGCCGCTGCCGCTCCTGGCGCTGGGCTGCGCGCTCGCCCAGCCAGCCTTCGCCCTGAACATCCTGCTCAGCAACGACGACGGCTACCGCCATCCGAACATCCGCGCGCTGTACGCCGCGCTCAAGGCCGACGGCCACAACGTGCGCATCGCCGCACCGTACAGCGACCAGAGCGCCCGCGGCGGAGCCTTCTTCTTCGGCCGCGAGACACGGGTAGGCCGCGACGACGACCCGGCCTACCCGGACAGCTACTACCTCACCACTACCGAAACCGGTATCTGCGAGAGCGCGGACTGCGCCGGGCGCAAGGTGGGCATCCGGATCAGCGCGACGCCGGTAATGGCGGTTCTGCTCGGGCTGGACAAGATCCTGCCGAACCCTGACCTGGTGATAGTCGGACCCAATCCAGGCAACAACCTCGGCGCCCTGAACAGCGCATCCGGCACCTTCAACGCCGCCAGCGTAGCGCTGCTTTCCGGCGTGCCCGCGCTGGCGGTCAGCGTCGATCTCGAGGAACGCGACAGCCAGCGCGTAGCGGCCATCGTCGCCCGCCTGGTAGCAGCCCTCGCCAGGCAGCGCCAGGCGGGCGGCGCGCTGCTACCCAGGGGCGTCGGCCTCAATCTCAACCTGCCGCCACTGGAAAAGCTCCAGGGCGCACGGCTGACCCGCATCGGCAGCTATGTCCCATTCCACGCTCGCTACAGCGATGACCTCGGACCATTCGATGCGAAGCTGGCCGGCAAGCCGGGCATCGGCTTCGCCTGGTCGCCGCCGCCGGGTCCGGGCAACGCCGAGGACGAAGCCGTGTGGGTGGCCAGGGGCTACCTCACCCTCAGTCCTTTCAATGCCCTGCCCGGCACGCCGGACGCCAGCGAAGGCCTCGCCGCCATGCTGACCCCGCTGCTCGGCCAGCACGCAGCCAAGGAGACAACGCCATGAGCCGCCGGACCTTTCGCCTGGGCTTCCTGAATCGCGTCTACGCGCCGCAATACGAACCGCGTCTGTACCAGCAGACCGTCGAACTGTTCGAGGCCGCCGAGGATCTCGGCTACGACAGCGGTTGGCTCGCCCAGCACCATTTCGCCAGCGAGAATGGCCGCCTGCCCTCGCCGTTGCTCCTGCTCGGCGCCGCAGCCGAGCGCACCCGGCACATCCAGTTGGGTACCGGGATCGTCGTGCTTAATCAGGAGCAGCCCCTGCGCCTGGCCGAAGATGCCGCCGTCCTCGACCTGCTCAGCGAAGGCCGCCTGCAACTCGGCCTGGGCGCCGGTTTCGACCCCGACAGCTTCGCCGCCTTCGGCCAGCGCCTGGACAACCGCCACGCCCAATACGACCAACGCCTGGAACGCCTGCGCCAGGCGCTCGCCGGCGCTCCGCTGAACGCCGAGGGCCGCGTATTGCGGCCCGCGGCGAACGGCCTGGCCCATCGGCTGTGGGAAGCCACCTCGCGGGTCGAGCAGGTCGCGGCGCGCGGCAATGGCCTGATTCTCGCCCCCGACCCGCGCGCCGACGCCGAGCCGCGCGGCCAGGTCATCGAGCGCTACAGAGCGGCCTGGAATCCCGCTCATCCAAGCGCACCGCGTGTCGCCCTGGTGCGAGCGGTGTTTCCTGGCAGCGACGCGAGTGCCCGCGATTCGAGCCTGCGCCGGGACATCCTCGCCTACGTCGAACGCCAGCGGCGCATCGGCATCGGCCACGCCGACCCTGCACAAGGCTTCGAAGCCGTGCTCGACGCTCTCGGCGTGCTGCATGGCGATCCGGTGAAGATCGCCGAACAGTTGCGCCAGGATGCGCCACTGGGCGCCGACGACCATTTGATCGTCCAGGTGCAGACCACCTCCACCGGCTTCACCGAGGCCCTGCGCTACCTGGAAACGCTGGCTCGCGATATCGCCCCGGCGCTGGGCTGGCAAGCGCGCCAGCGACGTCCCCTTACCCAGGAGATCCCGGCATGAGCACTCCCCCCTTCACGTCTGCGCGGACCTTCAAGCTCGGCTTCCTCAGCCACGCCTTCGGCAGCGACCCGCGGCAGGTCTATCGCGACCTGCAGGAACAGTTCGAAGTCGCCGAGGCCCTCGGCTTCGACGGCGGCTGGATCGCCCAGCACCACCTGAGCGGCGGTTTCGGCCAGTTGCCTTCGCCATTGCTGTTGTTCGCCGCCATCGCCGCGCGCACCCGACGCATCGAGCTGGGCACTGCGGTGATAACACTGCCGCTGGAGGACGCCCTGCGCCTGGCCGAAGACGCCGCGGTGCTCGACGCGCTGAGCGGCGGGCGCCTGCAACTAGGGCTGGGCAGCGGCGGCGCCAACCTGGAGATATTCAATGCCTTCGGCCGCGAGGCCGGGAACCGTCAGGTCGACTTCCAGCGGGCACAGCGTACGCTACAGGACGCCCTGCTCGGCGCGCCCTTGCCCGGCACCGCTCGGCTGCGCCTGCATCCGCCGGCGGCAGGGCTGCGTGAAAGGCTCTGGCACTCCCACGGCAGCACGGCGGGCGCCATCCATGCAGCCGGACAGGGCAACGGCCTGCTGCTGGGCACCGCCACCCACGATCCGCTGACGGTGCAGAAGCCGCTGGCCGAGGCTTACCTCGGCGCCTGGCAGGACGCGACGCGGCGACCACGCATAGGCGTGGTGCGCGCGGTATTTCCCGCCGAGGACAAGGTGCGCGCACGCGCCGAACTGGCGGCGGACATCGAGTTGCATGTCCCGCGCCTGATCCGCGAAGGCCTGATCGACCAAGCCGCCGACCTGGAAAGCCACCTGCGCCTGCTCAACGTCCACCACGGCGATCCCGCGGAAGTCGTTGCCAGCCTACGCGGCGATCCATCGCTGTTGCCCTATGCCGACTACTTCATCGCCGTGGTGCAGTCGGAAAGCTCGACCCAGACCCAGGTGCTGCGCCGCCTGGAAAGCCTCGCGCGGGACGTCGCCCCGGCGCTGGGCTGGGCACCGGCCGGCGAGCGCCTGGCGGTCGCCGGATGAGCCTGCGCTTCGCCTGGAAGCTCTGCGCCCGCGGCATCCGTCGCGGCCTCGACTGGCGGGCGCAGCC
>NZ_KV811330.1:0-37947 GCF_001813025.1 Pseudomonas sp. HMSC066A08 | reverse complement strand
CCCCGCCGAGTGGGTGCAACTGGCCCAGGCCGCGGAGTACGCCGGCTTCGACGAACTCTACCTGCCCGGTGGCACCGACCAACCGGACAGTCTGATGGTCGCCGCGGCGCTCTGCGCGCATACCCGCCGGCTCGGCCTGAGCCTGAGCCTGGCTGCCGAAGCCATGCTCCCGGCGGCGCTCGCCGCGACCTTGCAAAGCCTGCAGTCGCTATCCGCCGGACGAGTTCGCCTGCATCTCCCGGACAGCGATCGCGGCAGCCTGCGCCGGGCCTTCGGCGAAGTGCTCAACCGCGACCAGCGGCACGAACGAATCGACGAGTTCCTCGATATCCTGCAGCGCCTGTTGCAAGCCCCGGCTACCCCGCTGGACCACCAGGGGCGCTACTTCCACCTGGAAAACGCCGGTCTCGGTCTGCGCGACCTGCCGCCCACGCCCCTGCTGCTGGACGAAACCCTGGGCACGCAACGCCTCGCCAGCCGCGCGGACCTGTGCTTGATGGATGGCGGCAGCGTCGCCCAGCTGGCTGCCAGCATCGCCCGGCTGAACGAGGCGGCCCGAGGGCTCGGACGCTCACTTGGACACGTCGCCAGCTTCGGCGTCATCGCCCGCGACAGCGAAGAGCAGGCCTGGGACGACGCCGCGCGGCAGGCCCGAGCCCTCGCCGTGGCGACCGGCGACAAGCGCCGCCGGAACCCGGCGGTGGCCGAGCTGCTGGCCGGACGCGCCGGGCACCCCGCCCGCCGGGACGAGATCCATCCGAATATCTGGCGCCCCATTCCCGGCGAACCCGCCGTGCTGGTAGGCAGCTATGCCCAGGTCGCGGGACGCCTGCGCGAGTTGCACGCCGCCGGCGTGGACCAGGTCATCCTGCATGCGCCCGGTGCCGTGCGCGAGGTCCTGCGCTTTGGCGAGCGGGTCCTGCCACTGCTCCGTGCTTCCGCCGGAAAGGACGCTTCCCTTGGCCATTGAACGCAAACGCCAATCCATCGAGATCGACTGGTTCCTGCCCACCAACGGCGACGGCCACCACCTGACCAGTAGCGGCCTGCCGAAGGTCGGGCTGTTCCAGCAGGGCGAGCGCGCGCCGACCCTCGACTACCTGCGACAGGTGGTGCGGGCCGCCGAGCAGGCGGCCTTCGATGGCATCATGGTGCCTACCGCCAGCGGCTTCGAAGACCCCTGGCTGATCGTTGCGCTGATGGTCCAGGAGGTCCGCCGGTTGCAATTCATCCTGACCCTGCGTCCCGGCGTCGAACTGCCGGCCTACAGCGCGTACAAGGCCGCGACCCTGCAACAACTGAGCGACAACCGCCTGGCGCTGCACCTGGTCAGCGGCTCCAGCCGCTTCGAGCAACGCGCCCTTGGCGACTTCCTCGAACACGACGAACGCTATGCCCGCAGCGCCGAATTCCTCGACGTGTTCCGCGCCACCTGGGCCGGCCGCGAGCACCACGGCCGGCACTACCGCACTGGCAGTCCCGCTCCGATCGCCGACGAAGCGATGCTGCCGCCGATCTGCTTCGGCGGCGCTTCCGCGGTGGCCGAACGCATCGCAGCCAGCCATGCGCAAACCTACCTGATGTGGGGCGAACCGCCGGCGATGATCCACGAGCGCATCCAGCGCATGCGCGAACTGGCCGCGGCCGCTGGCCGCGAACTGCGCTTCGGGCTGCGCCTGCACGTTTTCGCCGCCGCCGACTCGCGTCAGGCCTGGCGCCATGTCGGGCGACTGCTGGAAGAGATTCCCCGCGATGCGATCGAGCGCGCGCAACGCCAACTGGCGGCCTACGAGTCGGTCGGGCAGTCGCGGCAGATCAGCCTGACCCAGGGGCGCGCGCACGGTCTGCGCGACCTGGAAGTCTCGCCGAATCTCTGGGCCGGTGTCGGCCTGGTGCGCGGCGGCGCGGGTACGGCACTGGTGGGCAGCTACGCGGAGGTCGCCGAACGCATCGAGGAGTATCGCCAGTTGGGCGTGGACAGCTTCATCCTGTCCGGCTACCCGCATCTGGAAGAAGCCATACACCTGGGCGAGGAGCTGTTGCCGTTGCTGCGTCGCGAAGCGGCCGGGGCCGGCGCACGCAAGCGGCGCCGCGACTGATCAGGCCTTGGCGCGGCCCTTGAGCAGGCCGTGGTTGACCAGCAACGTGCGCATGGCGTTGCGACTGATGCCCAGCAACGCCGCACTGCGCAGCTGGTTGAAGCCGCAGTGGGCGAAGGACTCGCGCACGATCAGGTCTTCGAGGTCGTGCAGCAGGCTGTCCCCCGGCACCTCGAACAGCCGCTGCAACTGTTCGCGGATGATTTCCTGCGGCAATCCCGCCGCCCCACCCGCAGCGCCGCGCGGGCCGGACAGCGCGGCGGAGAACTTCAGGTGCCCGGGACGCACCACGTTCTCGCCCGACACCAGCAACGCCAGGTGCACCACGTTCTCCAGTTCGCGGATGTTGCCCGGCCAGGCGTAGTCCAGCAGGGCGCCGACCGCGGCTTCCGAGAACATCGGTTCGGCGATCTTCAGGCGCTGCGCATAGATCCGCCGGAAGTGCTCCACCAACGGCATGATGTCCAGCGGACGCTCGCGCAGCGGCAGCACGCGGGCCTGGGCGACGTTGATCCGGTAGAACAGGTCGAGGCGGAAGTTGCCGGCGTCCACCGCCTGCTCCAGGTCGACGTTGGTGGCGGTGACCAGGCGGATATCGACCTTGATCGGCTTGCGCGAGCCGACACGGACGATCTCCTGCTCCTGCAACGCACGCAGCAGCTTGACTTGCAGCGGCATCGACAGGTCGCCGATCTCGTCGAGGAACAGGGTGCCGCCGTCGGCCTCCTCGAACCAGCCGGCGCGGCGGCCGGTGGCGCCGGAGAAGGCGCCTGCCTCATGGCCGAACAGTTCGCTCTCGGCAAGATTCTCGTTGATCGCGCCGCAATTGACCGCGACGAAGGCGCCCTTGCGACCGCTGGCGGCATGGATGTATCGCGCCACCAGCTCCTTGCCGGTGCCGGTTTCGCCGTTGACCAGCACCGGCACTTCGCTCGGGCCGACCCGGTCGAGGAACTCCAGCAACTGGCGCGAACGCGGATCGGCGAATACCAGTGCCTTGGCGCGGATGGAAAGAGGCTGCTTCTCGCCCTGCGGCAGCGTCAGGACGGGCGTTGCGCCCCAGGGGGATTGACTCATGGAGGACCTGCTCGAGGCATGTCTTATAAGAAGTCGATACTTTATCGCCCACTACTTATAACCATAAATATCTTAATCGCATTAGGTCATAACCGCTCGCACGACCGCGTTTCCCCGCCCCAGAGCCTTCCAGAGCGCCTATGGGTGCCTTGACAGCCATCGTCCCGATGGACGATCCTGCAAAAATTGTATTTAGTCGATACTATTTGCGCCTTAGAGAACCTTCCCATGTCCCTGACCGCCCTGCCCCTGGATGTCCTTCTCACCGGCCGCGCCCGGCCCTTCACCCGCCCCGGATCGCGCAGCGGCATCGCCAAGTCTCCGCGCGACGGCGCGCTCAGGGTCACCCCTGTCGGCCTGGAGGGCGACGAACAAGGCGACCTGCGCGTACACGGCGGCGTCGAGAAGGCGATCCACCATTATCCGCGCGAACACTACGCCGCCTGGATCGCCGAACTGGGCGAGCATCCCCTGCTGATGCAGGCGGGCGCCTTCGGCGAGAACTTCAGCACCTGCGGCTGGAGCGAAGCCGACGTCTGCCTCGGCGACCGCGTGCGGGCCGGGACCGCGCTGCTCGAGGTGTCCCAGGGGCGCATGCCCTGCTGGAAGCTCAACGACCGCTTCGAGGTCGCCGGGATGTCCCTGAGGGTGCAGGAGTCCGGGCGCACCGGCTGGTATTACCGGGTGCTGGAGGAAGGCGTGGTGGCGGCTGGCGATAACCTGCAACTGGTCGAACGGCGCCATCCGGACTGGTCGCTGCTGCGCCTGTCCGAGGTGCTGTTCGACAGGCGGGCCGACGCCGACCTGCTGCGCCAGTGCCTGGCGCTGCCGCTGACGCCATCCTGGCGGCGCACCCTGGAGCGACGCCTGGAAAAAGGCCAGGTCGAGGATTGGGGACCGCGCCTGGAGGGAGCCCTCGGCCAGGCCGAGACGCCCAGGCCGACCTGAGGAAGCGTCGCTGAAGACCTGCGTCGGACAACGCCTCGGTTCCTCGCCGACGTGCTCACGCAAGCTGTTGGCGACAGGCCGATGCCCCCGCAGGCAGGGAATCGGCCTGGGGATGCATGGAGTGATGCATCCGTCCCCGGAAAGCAGGTATAAAGCGCCAGCGTTTAGCGACCCAGACGTCTGCCAAAGGATCCCTTTCATGCTGCGGCTCTCGATGCCGGCCCTGCTCCTGGCTCTTGCCGGCTGCGCCACCAAGCCCCCCGCCAATCCCGATAACCTCTGCGAGATCTTCCGCGAAAAGCCGAAATGGCACGAGGCGGCGCTGAGGATGCAACAGCGCTGGGGCGCGCCGGTCCAGGTGCCGATGGCGATGATGTACCAGGAATCTTCCTTCAAGCACGACGCCCTGCCGCCGCGCTACTACTTCCTCGGCTTCATTCCCTGGGGCCGGGTCAGCTCCGCCTACGGCTACGCCCAGGCCAAGGACGAGACCTGGGCCGACTACAAGCGCGAGGCCGGCGGCTGGGGCGCCAGCCGCGACGACTTCGCCGACGCCCTGGACTTCATGGGCTGGTACATCCAGAAGAGCCAGCGGGTCAACGGCGTCTCCAAGTGGGACGCCTACGGCCAGTACCTGAACTACCACGAGGGCTGGGGCGGCTACCGCAACCGCAGCTACGACGCCAAGCCATGGCTGAAGAACGTCTCGCAGAAGGTCCAGTCCCGCGCCTCGCTGTTCGGCGCCCAGTACCGCAGTTGCCAGCAGGAGCTGTCGCGCGGCGGCTGGTTCTGGTAGACCCGCCCGCGCACGCCGCGGGCCCGAACCTCTTCCGCCTTCGACGAGGGCAACGGACAACGTCCGCCAAGCACCCCCAGGTCGGACCGGCACGCTCGAACGGCCAACCTGCGTCATGGAACCGCAGGCGCATCCTGCCCAGGCAGCCCGCAGCGCCAGTCAACAGGCGGGTCGTCGACCCGGCGGCCGGCCACCTGGCCGAGCGGCCTGCCCTCACCTTTCACCCCGCTTCGCTTCCCAGGCCAGAGCGCTCGCGGATTGGCGGCGTCAGATTTCCTCGTCTACTGTTTGGATAAAAGTTTGGCGCCAGAAATTCGTCAATAAATTGACTAAAAAAACTTACCCAGACTACGGATATTTCCCTGGGAATGCTAAGATAGCTATCACAAAGCCACTATCGACGAATGAACCTATTCGACGGGAAAATGACTAAACCGCGTGGCAAATGAAAAATAGTCACTAAATTGACGCTTCACCGCCTTGCTCTTCCCTATCCACTCAATGGACTGCCCGTGATCGGCAGAGCAAACAACATGCATTCGAAGTCGGTAGATAGCCTGTCGCTGACACGGGCTGGATTCATCGAGTACTTCCTGGTCGCGACCAAGCTGGTACACGCGCTCACCGCCATCGCCCCGGCGCTGTTCCTGCTGTACTACCCCGGCCTGGTTCCCGTGGAGCTGCGCAGCAACATGCTCGGGCTGCTGCTGTTCTTCGGCGCGCTCACGGTGATCATGTTCCAGGCACTGGACGTCTACTCCGACGATATCTTCAGCAACCGCCTGCGCTTCCGCATCATGTTCTTCGCCTGGGCCTCGGCGTTCTGCCTGCTGCTGTTCATGTACCAGGGCCTGGGCCTGTTTCCCTACCTCAGCAGCAAGCTGGTGATCTTCTGGTTCACCGGCAGCCTGCTGCTGTTCGGCGTGCAGCGCCTGCTGGTGCTGCGCCTGTACCGGGCCTGGATGAAACGCGGCATGTACCTGCAACGCACGGTGATCCTCGGCTTCACCGAGAGCGGCATGCACCTGGCCGAATACCTGGTGCGCAACCACGACATCCGCTCCGGCATCATCGGCTTCATCGACGACCGCTCCGAGCGGGTTCCGGAGAACTACAACTCGCTGCCGCTGCTGGGCAACACCAAGGACCTGGAGAAGCTGATCCGCCAGGAACAGGTCGACCAGGTGCTGGTCGCCCTGCCCTGGTTCGCCGAGGGACGCATCGGCGCCATCGTCCATCGCCTGCGGCAATTGCCGGTTAACGTCCTGCTGGTGCCGGACATGGCGGCCTTCCGGCATGCCCACAACCGCATCGTCGATGTCTCCGGGATCCCCATGTTCAACGCGTCCGAGCTGCCGCTGCGCGGCTGGTCGCCGCTGATCAAGCGCTGCGAGGACCTGGTCCTGGCGAGCATCGCGCTGGTCCTCTTCGCCCCGCTGATGGCCCTGGTGGCCCTGGCGATCAGGCTCGACTCCAAGGGGCCGGTGCTGTTCCGGCAGAAACGCTACGGCTACAACAACCGGCTGATCTGGGTCTTCAAGTTCCGCTCGATGTACACGGAAAGGACCGACGCCAACGCCGAACGCCAGACCACCCGCGACGACGACCGCATCACCCGGGTCGGCCGCTTCATCCGCAAGACCAGCATCGACGAGCTGCCGCAGCTGTTCAACGTGCTCGCCGGCAGCATGTCGATGGTCGGCCCGCGCCCCCACGCCACCGCGACCAAGGCCGCCGGCATTCCCTTCGAGGAGGCGGTCAGCGAATACAGCTCGCGCCACCGGGTCAAGCCCGGCATCACCGGCTGGGCGCAGATCAACGGCTACCGCGGTGAGACCGACACCCTGCACAAGATCAAGAAACGCGTGGAATACGACCTCGAATACATCGCCAAGTGGTCGGTGTGGTTCGACCTCTACATCCTGTTCCGTACGGTGCCAGCCGTACTCCTGACCAAGGAAGTCTACTGATGAACGCCGTCGCCCCGCTGATCCCCTGCATCGTTTCCGGCGGTTCCGGGACCCGCCTGTGGCCGGTTTCCCGGGAGAGCATGCCGAAACCCTTCATGCGCCTGGCCGATGACCAGAGCCTGTTGCAGAAGACCTTCCTGCGTATCGCCGGGCTGCCGGACGTCGCCCGCCTGCTCACGGTGACCAACCGCGACCTGCTGTTCCGTACCCTGGACGACTACCGCGCGGTCAACCGCAGCGGCCTGGCCCAGGACCTGCTGCTGGAGCCGGTGGGGCGCAATACCGCGCCGGCCATCGCCGCCGCCGCGCTGCATGTGCAGGAGCACTTCGGCGACCAGGCGCAGTTGCTGATCCTTCCCGCCGACCACCTGATCCGCGACGAGCAGGCCTTCGCCGCGGCGGTGGCCGAGGCTCGCGAACTCGCGGCCCAAGGCTACCTGGTGACCTTCGGCATCACCCCGGAGCGCGCCGAGACCGGCTTCGGCTATATCGAACAGGGCGCCCCGCTGGGCAACGGCTTCCGGGTCGCGCGCTTCGTCGAGAAGCCCGACCAGGCTACCGCCCAGTCCTACCTGGACAGCGGCAAGTACCTGTGGAACGCCGGCATGTTCTGCTTCCAGGCCGCCACCGTGTTGCAGGAACTGGAGCGCCACGCGCCGGAGGTGCTGATCGCCGCCCGCGCCGCCCTGGCCGACGGCAGCAGCCTGGAGAACGGCCAGTGCCGCCAGCGCGAGCTGGCCGCCGGGGCCTTCGCCGAGGCGCCGGACATCTCCGTCGACTACGCGCTGATGGAGCGCTCGGACAAGGTCGCCGTGGTGCCCTGCTCCATCGGCTGGAGCGACATCGGCTCCTGGCAGGCGCTGCGCGAACTCAGCGCGGCGGACGAAAACGGCAACCAGGTGCGCGGCGAAAGCGTGCTGCACGACGTCAGCAACTGCTACATCGATTCGCCGAAACGCCTGGTCGGCGCCGTCGGCGTGCACGACCTGATCATCGTCGACACCCCCGACGCCCTGCTGGTGGCCGACGCGGCGCGCAGCCAGGACGTCAAGTTCGTCGCCCAGGAACTCAAGCGCCGCGGCCACGACGCCTTCCGCCTGCACCGTACGGTCAGCCGGCCCTGGGGCACCTACACCGTGCTCGAGGAAGGCCGCCGCTTCAAGATCAAGCGCATCGTGGTGCGCCCCAAGGCTTCGCTGTCGTTGCAGATGCACCACCATCGCAGCGAGCACTGGATCGTGGTCAGCGGCATGGCGCTGGTGGAGAACGGCGAGCGCGAGTTTCTCCTCAACACCAACGAATCCACCTTCATCCCCGCCGGGCACAGCCACCGCCTGAGCAACCCGGGGATCATCGACCTGGTGATGATCGAGGTGCAGAGCGGCGAGTACCTCGGCGAGGACGACATCGTCCGCTTCAACGACATCTACGGTCGCGCCCCCGCCAGCGACGAGAAGAAAGCCTGATGCGCTGCGCCCTGGTCATTCCCACGCGCAACGCCGGCGCGCACCTGGACCGGCTGCTGCCGGCCCTGGCCGCGCAACGGCGGCAGCCGGACAGCATCCTGGTGGTGGACAGCCGCTCCAGCGACGACACGGTGGAGCGCTTCCGCGCCTTCGGCGCGCGGGTCGAGGTCATCGAGCCGGCCAGCTTCAACCACGGCGGGACGCGGCGCTGGGCCAGCCAGCAGGTCGAGGCCGACGCGCTGATCTACCTGACCCAGGACGCCATTCCCGCCTCGCCCGACAGTTTCGCCAACCTGCTCGACGAACTCTATGCCGAGGCCGACATCGGCGTGGCCTACGGCCGCCAGTTGCCGCACCCCGGCGCCGGCCTGCTCGGCGCCCAGGCGCGGCGCTTCAACTACCCGCCGGAAAGCCGCAGCAAGCGCCTGGCCGACGCCTCGGAACTGGGGATCAAGACCTGCTTCAGTTCCGACTCGTTCTCCGCCTACCGCAGCGACGCCCTGGCGGCCGTCGGCGGCTTCCCCGAAGACGTCATCGGCAGCGAAGACGCCTACGTCGCCGCGCGCCTGCTGCAGGCCGGCTACGCGGTGCGCTACGCGGCCAGCGCCGAGGTCTACCATTCCCACGATTACCGCTTGCTGGAAGAGTTCCGCCGCTATTTCGACATCGGCGTGTTCTACGGCCGCGAGCGCTGGATACGTGCCGCCTTCGGCGGCGCGGGTGGCGAGGGCAAGCGCTATGTCCTCGCCGAGATACAGGCCTTGCGTGCCGCCGGTGCCCTGTATCGCGTACCTGAAATAGCGCTGCGTAGCGCGTTCAAGCTGCTCGGTTACCGCCTTGGCCAGCTGGAACGCCACCTGCCGGTCGCCCTCAAGCGCCGCATCAGCATGTTTCCAGGCTACTGGAAGTGAACATCATGACCTACAGGAAGTGCTCCCTCATGAAACGCACCCTCCTCATGCTCGCCATGCTCGCCCTGGCCGCATGCAACACCCCCGCACGGATTCCCGCACCGGACAGCGACACCGTGGACAGCGGCAAGCGTGCCCTGGAAGAACTCGCCAGGCTACCGCCGGCGATGGAGCGGGTGCGCGTCGGGGACACCCTGCGGATCGTCCGCGATGCCGGTGAGATGCCGACCCTCTCGGCGTTCAACGTCGCCACCATCTACGAACTGACGCTGTACACCGTGCTCAACGACGGCAGCATCTACTATCCGTTCATCGGTCGCATCCAGGCCGCGCACCGTACGCCGCAGGAAATCGCCAACGAGCTGACCACCAAGCTCGCGCCGATCTACCGCGAGCCGCGGGTCACGGTGAACATCAACCAGGCGCCGGGCAATACGGTGTTCGTCGGCGGCGCGGTGCGCAACCCGTCGGCCGTGCCGATCCCCGCCGCCAACAACATGGAGCAGGCGATCCTCGGCGCCGGCGGCATCCTGCCGGTGGGCGACGCCCGCCGCGTGGCGCTCATGCGCGAGGACTCGGAAGGCCGCTACCACGCCTACTTCCTCGACTTCAGCCAGTTGATGAAGATCGGGCCGGAAGGCCGCAAGCCCCTGGCCATGCAGCGTGGCGACATCGTCTTCGTGCCCAAGTCGATGGTCGGCGACCGTATCGAGGGCGTCGACGTCTACCTGAACCAGTTGCTGCCCTTCGCCAAGTCCATCGGCGTCGGCGTCAGCTACACCGTCAACAACGATCGCTGAGGAGCGACATCGCCATGATAGAAATTCGTTCCTTGCGTGATCTGTTGCGCCTGCTGTTCATCTACCAGCGCGAGTTCAAGCTGGCGGCCCTCAGCGCGGTGGTGATCATCGTCCTCGGCGCCTTCCTGCTGCCGGCCAAGTACGAGTCCAACGCACGCCTGCTGGTCAAGCCGGGTCGCGACTCGACCCTGCCGATCGAGATCAGCAACCGCCAGGCACTGGTGATGCCGAGCACCCAGCGCGACCCTATCGTCGACGAAGAACGCCTGCTCACCGGCCGACCGATCGTCCGCCAGGTGGCCGAGCGCTACCTCGAGGTGCTGGCCAACCGGCCGCCGCCGGAGGGCCTGTGGAAGCGCACCAAGTTCTATGTGAAGAAGGCCATCGGCGCGGTGTTCGACGGGATTCGCGTGACCCTGGAAACCTTCGGCGTGATCGAGGAAACCACTGCGGTCGAGCGCCTGGCCAAGGACCTCGAGAAGAAGTTCGAGGTCACCCACGCGGCCGGCTCGACGGTGATGGAGATCAGCTTCACCTGGAGCGAGCCGGAGGTCGCCCAGGAAGTGGTCAAGGCCTGGATCGAGATCTACATGGAAGAGCGCACCCAGGCGCTCGGCCGCAAGAGCCTGTACGCCTTCTACGAGGCGCAGACCGCCGACAGCGCGGCGCAGATCAAGAGCTACAAGGCGCAGATCCTCAAGCACCTCAACGAGATCGGCGCATCCAGCATCGAGGACCGCCTGCAGGACCTGTCCGAGCGGATCAACGTGCTGCGCGGCGAGCGTTTCAACTCGATCCGCCTGATCGCCTCCTCCGACAGCGCCCTGGAATCCACCCGCCAGCAACTCAAGGGGCTGCCCAGGGAGATCGTCACGGTGCGGCAGATCGCGCTGAACCCGGCGCAACAGGACCTGCGCCGTCTGCTCAACCAGAAGCGCCTGGAACGCGCCGACATGATGCGCACCTACACCGACGACGCGCCGCCGGTGAAGGCCCTGGACGCCTCGATCCGTGCCCTGGAGAAGGAAGTCCAGGACGAAGGCGCCACCGTGCAGAGTTCCGAGGACCGCGCGCCGAACACCCTGACCACTCACCTGGAACGGGTCCTGCTGGACGAGACCAGCAACAACGCGGCCCTGCGCACCCAGCTCGCGGAGCAGGAAAAGCAGCTCGCCGAACTCGAGGCGCAACGGCGCGAAGCGCTGGACATCGAGCCGACCCTGGCGCGCCTGCAGCGCGAACTGAACGCCACCGAGCGCAACTACGCGCTGTACGTCGATAGCCTGGAGAAATCGCGGATCGACCGTGAGCTGGACAAGAGCCAGATCAGCAACATCTCGGTGATCGAGGAAGCCACCTACAACCCCGGGCGGATCTTCCCGAAAACCCTGCTGATGCTGTTCCTCGCCGTGCCCTTCGGCCTCGCCGTCGGCCTGCTGGTGGTCTATCTCTGCTACCTGCTCGACCAGCGCATCCACGACGGCGGCCTGGTCGAGGAGAAATTCGGCCTGCCGCTGTGGACCACCCTGCCGGAACTGAGCAACAGCACCGCGGAGAGCAGCAACGCCTTCACCGCCAGCATCTACCGGCTGTACGGGCTGCTGCCCTACGCGCGCATCGAGGAAAAGGGCCTGACCCTGGGCCTGACCTCGGCGCGCCACGGTGAAGGCGTGACCTTCATCATCGAGCAACTGCGCCGCCTGCTGGAGGAAAACGGCGTGCGCGTGCGGATCGGCGGCGAACCGGCCCAGCCGGGCGAAGTGGTATTGCTCGACGCGCCGGCCCTGCTGGACAGCCGCGAGGCCTTCATCGCCCTGCGCCGCGCCGACCTGATCGCCCTGGTGGTAGAGGCGCAGAAGAGCACCGTGCCGGTGGTCGAGCATGCGCTGACCATCCTCACCACGGCGTTCGGCAAGGTCGACGGGATCATCATCAACCGGCGCCGCTTCGAGGTGCCGAGCAAGGTCCTGCAGACCATCGCCCGCTACCGGAGCGCGTTCTGATGCGGATCGCCCTCCTCGCGCCCCTGCCGCCGGAAAAGAATGGCATCGCCGACTACGCCAGTCATTTCCGCAGCGCCCTGCAGGGTCTCGGCATCGAAGTAGCCACGCCGCTCGCCGGTATGGCGGCCGACAGCGCGAATATCGCCAGCCGGCTGGACAGCGTCGACTGGAACGGCTTCGACCTGGTCCATGCCGAGCTCGGCGGCGGCCGCCTGGGCGAGTTCATCGCCCTGCGCGAGCTGCGCAAGCGCTTCCCGCGCCTGCCGCTGAGCGCCACGGTGCACGATCCGGAGCGCATGGTCTGGCGCCGCGAGCACCTGCCCTGGCCGCTGAACCTGCTGGAACGCCTACCCTCTCCCCTGCCCCAGGCCGCCGTGGTGCTCGCCGACCCGCTGACCCTGCGCGAAGAGCGCGCCGTGGCCCAGGGCCTGACGCGCCTGGTGACCCTCACCGGCCTGGGCGGCGAGTGCCTGGCCCGGCGGATGCGCCTGCCGCCCGGGCGGGTCGAGGTGATCAACCACGGCAACCTGGAGATCGCCACGGTGCCGCTGCCGTCGCTGGATACCCTGCGCCTGCTGTACTTCGGATTCATCTATCGCGGCAAAGGCATCGAGGACCTGCTCGAGGCGCTCGCCGACCTGTTCGCCAGCGCGCCGGAGATGCGCCAGCGCGTGCGCCTGACCCTGGCCGGCGGCACCGCCGCGGAAATGGCCTTCGGCGCCGGCGGCAACTACCTCGACCAGTTGAAGGCACAGATCGCCGAGCTTGGCCTGGCCGATGCCATCGACTGGAACCTGAACCTGGCCGCCGCGGATATCCCGCGTACCATCCAGGCCCACCATGTTATGGTCCTGCCGTACCGCGAATCGAAGAAACTCGGCCTGCTCGGCCAGCAGCGCGGCACCAGCGGCGCCCTGTCCTGGGCGGCAGCCTGCGGGCGCGGCGCGATTACCTCGGACGCTCGCGCCTTCGCCGAGGAAGTCGCCAGCGGCAACGGCGCCATCTACCCTCAAGGAGACGTGGCAGCCCTCTCCGAACAGTTGTTGAACCTCGCTCGCGAACCCCGCCTGGCACAGGCCTGGGCCGAGCGCGCCGGAGCGATCGGCCATGCGCGGACCTGGCCGCGCACCGCGCTGCGCTTCCAGGCACTGTTCAACGACATGGTGGGAACCGTTCATGGCACGTAAGGGACTCTATCTGGGCGGCAGCGCGCTGCTGCTCGCCGTGGTACTGCTGCTGGTGTTCTGGGGGCGTCCCGCCGACGCCGAGATCCAGGTACTGAAGGCGCCTCGCACGGTGGTCTGGAAAGACTTCCTCGGGGTCAACGCGCAGTTCCTCTGGTTCAGCCCGGAGCGCTACAACAAGCAGATCGACCGCCTGCAGGACCTGGGGCTGGAGTGGGTGCGCCTGGACCTGCACTGGGACCGCCTGGAAACCGCCGAGGACCAGTACCAGTTGGCCTCCCTCGACCAGTTGGTCAAGGATCTCGAGGCGCGCCAACTGAAGTCGGTGTTCTACCTGGTCGGCTCGGCCCGCTTCATCACCACCGCGCCGTTCTACTCGCCCTTCCAGGACCAGTATCCGCCGCGCGACCCGGAAGTCTTCGCCCGGCGCATGGCGATGCTCTCGCAGCGCTACCCGAGCGTGGCCGCCTGGCAGGTATGGAACGAGCCCAACCTGATCGGCTTCTGGCGGCCCAAGGCCGATCCGGAAGGCTACGCCAAGCTGCTCCAGGCCAGCACCATCGCCCTGCGCATGGTCGACCCGGAGAAGCCGGTGGTTTCCGCCGGCATGGCCTTCTTCAGCGAGATGCCCGACGGCCGCACCATGTTCGATGCCCTCGGCCACCTGGGCGTGGAGAGCCTCGGCACCATCGCCACCTACCACCCCTATACCCAGTTGCCGGAAGGCAACTACCCGTGGAACCTGGACTTCGTCTCCCACGCCAACCAGATCAACCGCGCCCTGCGCAACGCCGGCGTGCCGGCGATCTGGAGCACCGAGTGGGGCTGGTCGGCCTACAAGGGGCCGAAGGAGTTGCAGGACATCATCGGCGTCGAAGGCCAGGCCGACTACGTGCTGCGGCGCCTGGCGCTGATGAGCGCGCTGGACTACGACCGGATATTCCTTTTCACCCTCAGCGATCTCGACCAGCGCGCCAGCGTGCGCGACCGCGACTACGGCCTGCTCGACCTGGACGCCAACCCCAAGCCGGTCTACCTGGCCCTGCAACGCTTCCTCAAGGTCACCGGGCCGAAGCTGCGTCCGGCCGATCCGCCGGTCACCGAGGACCTGCCCGACGGCTCCTTCAGCATCGGCTGGACCCGCGAGGACGGCCGCAACGTCTGGCTGTTCTGGTCGGCCCGCGGCGGCAATGTGCGCCTGCCGAAGCTCAAGGAGGCCACCCTGCACGATCCGCTCAGCGGCAAGGTCACGCCCTTGAGCGGTAGCGACGGCCTGGAAGTCCCGGTGAAGTCCAGCCTGCAGATGCTGGTCTGGGAGTGAAGCCACCCATGCGTATTCTCTGGATCCTGCCCTACTCGCCCTGGCCCACCACCAGCGGCGGCAAGACCCGTCAGTACCACCTGCTGCGCAGCCTGGCGGCTCGCGGCCACCGGATCACCGTGCTGCTGCACAGCAAGCAGCCGGTGAGCGCCGAGGACCGCCAGGCCCTGGAGCCCTTCCTCGAACGCCTGGTCGTGCTGCCGCGCCGACCGCTGCGCAGCCTCTCCACGCTGCTCGCCGCGCTGTTCGCGCCCTACCCGCTGCTGGCCAGCGTCAACGGCCTGTCGGCGGAGCTGCAACGCACCGCCACGGAGTTGCTGCGCGAGCCCTGGGACGTGGTCCAGGTCGAGCACAGCTATAGCTTCCAGCCCTACGAGCGACCGCTGCGCGACGCCGGCCAGCCGTTCGTGCTCACCGAGCACAATGTCGAGTCGTCCCTCGGTGCCGCCACCTACGACCGCCTGCCGGGCTGGGCGCTGCCCTTCGCGCGCTACGACCAGTGGCGTTACCGCCGCTGGGAACGCCGGGTGATGAGCCAGGCGGCGGCGGTCGTCGCCGTGACCGAGAAGGATGCGCGACAGCTCGGCGCGATGCTCGGGCGGCCGGTGCCGGTGGTGGTCAACGGGGTCGATTGCGAGCACTTCGCCGCCGCCCGGCCGGCGCCCGAAGCGCAGCGCGTGCTGTTCCTCGGCAACTACGAATACGCACCGAACGTCGATGCCGTGGAATGGATGCTCGACGAGATCCTGCCGCGGGTCTGGGCACACTGCCCCGACGCGCGCATGAGCGTCTGCGGCTATGCGCTGCCGGCGGAGTGGGCGCAACGCTGGAGCGATCCGCGCATCGAATGGCAAGGCTTCGTTCCCGACCTGCTGCAACTGCAATCGAGCAGTTCGGTGTTCCTCGCCGCGCTGCGCCATGGCGGCGGTTCGAAGCTGAAGGTGCTCGAGGCCCTGGCCGCCGGGCTGCCGCTGGCGAGTACCGCGCAGGGCGTTTCCGGCCTGGAACTGCGGGACGGCGAGGACTACCTGGGCGGCGAATCCGCCGAGCAGCTCGCCAACGCCGTGGTGCGCCTGTTGCAGGACCCGGCGCGGGCCCGCGCGCTGGGCGAGAACGGCCGCGCCTACGCGCGCCGCGCGCACGACTGGAGCGTCGCCGCCAGCCAACTGGAACAGGTCTACGCCGGCCTCGCCGAAGGAGCGCCGGCATGCGCATAGGACTCGACTACCGCACCGTCGGCAGCTCGCCGCACTCGGGCATCAGCCGCCAGGTCTATGCCATGGAGCAGGCCCTGGAAAGCCTGCCCGGCACGCAGGTGACCCGCTTCACCGTGGCCCCTCTCGACGACCCGCTGCGCCAGCGGGCGGTCTGCCCGCCGTGGGGCTGCCCGCGCACCGCGATGCACCAGCCGCACCAGCGCCTGCGCTTCGAAGCCGGGTTCCTCCCACGCGCCTTGCGCGAGCAGGACATCGACCTGTACATCAGCACCTTCAACATGGGCCTGCCGCTACCGCCGCGTCCGCCGGGCGTGCGCTATGCGCTGCTGATCCACGACCTGTTCCAGATCACCCTGAAGAACTACCACGCCAACCGCCTCAAGGCACTGGTCTATCGGGTCAGCGACTACCTGTCGATCGCCTATGCGCTGCGTGTCGCCGACCGTGTCTGGACCCCTTCGCAGTACAGCGCCGACGAGGCTGTGCGACTGTTTCCCGGGGTCGCCGGGAAAGTCCGGGTGCTGCCCAACCAGGTCGACGGCTTCGCCGGCGAACCCGCCGACCTCTCGGCACGCGGCCTGCCGCCGCGCTACTGGCTGCTGGTAGGTACCCGCGAGCTGCGCAAGAACGTGCCCTGGTTCGTCCGCGCCTGGGCCCGGGCGCGCGCCCAGGCGCCCGGCGTGCCGCCGCTGGTGCTGGTCGGCAGCCTCGACCACCTGCCCGAGGAGCAACGCGGCTTGCCCGGCCTGCACGCGCTCGGCGGGCTCGACGACGCCGAACTGCACGCGCTGTACCGCCAGGCCGAGCGGCTCTGGCAACCGTCCTACGCGGAAGGCTTCGGCCTGCCGGTGGTCGAGGCGCTGAGCGTCGGCACGCCGGTGGCGGTGGCCAGCGGCACCTCGCTGGACGAAGTCACCCCGCCGTCGGCGCCGCGCTTCTCGCCCAGCGACGGCGCCGCCCTGGAACGCCTGATGCTGCGCCTGGCCGATGCGCCGCGCGAAGCCTCGGCGGATGAACTCATCGCCTGGGCCGCGCGTTTCAACCGCGAAGCCTACCGGCAACGGCTGGCCGCACTGATCGAGGAACTGAGTTGAGAATGTCGTTGGGAAACCTCGTCGCTGTCGTCCTCGGCCTGGCCTTCGGCGGAGCGCTGCTGATGCTCAGCCCGGCCAAGGCCGGCGCCGCCATGGTCGGCCTGGCGGCCGCGGTCACCATCCTGCGCTTCCCGTTCTGGGGGCTGCTGCTGTTCGCCCTGGTGGCGACCTTCATGCCCTACTCCACGGTCAACGTGGGGATCCGTTCGACGGTCAGCGAAGCGATTCTCGCCCTGACCTGGGGCGCGGTGCTCTGGCACATCTTCCTCTCGCGCCTGCCGCCGGCGCCGGCGCTGCGCTACCGCTCCACCGAGCGCATGCTGCTGTGGCTGATGCTGTTCACCGTGCTGCCGTTCGTGGTCGGCCAGGTCAGCATCAAGGCCGAGGCCAGCGGCCTGTCGAACTGGCTGCGCTGGCTGCTCAACCTGTCCATCGTGTTCCTCGCCGGACGCCTGCTGGTGGAGCGCAAGAACCGCGAGACACTGGTCATCGCCCTGCTGCTGGGCACCCTGGCGATGCTGCTGATGTCCATCGCGGTGTTCATCCGCTACCGCTCGGCGTCGGGGATGGCGCCGATCCTGGCGATGTTCAACTACGCCAACCTGGACACCCTCAAGTTCGGCCTGGAGGCGCTTTCCTCGCGGATGGGCTCGCCATGGATGCACCCCAACGCCACCGGCGGGATCATGGCCCTGCTGCTGCCCCTGGCGTTCTGCTACGGGGTCGCCAACCAGGGCTGGCGGCGCGGCCTGGGTCTCGCCGTGGCGGTCCTCGGCGCCGCTGCGATCCTCCTCGCCAGTTCCCGCGGGGCGATGCTCAGCCTGGCGGTGGTGCTGTTCTGGATGTCCCTGCGCAAGGTGCCCTACACCGGCCGCCTGCTGTTGCTCGGGGTCGGCCTGGTGGTGGTCCTGGTGCTCAGCTACCCGCCGTTGCAGGAACGCCTGGCGACCATCTTCTCGCCGCAGAACGCCAGTACCGAGGTGCGCTTCGACGAGTACCGGATGTTCCCCAAGGCCGTCGCCCGCTATCCGCTGGGAATCGGCTTCAAGGTCGACCCGCCGGTGCCGGGCACCGACCTCCTGGGCATCTCCAACCTGTGGCTGAACTTCATGTACAAGGTCGGCCTCGGCGGCATGCTGCTGTTCATCGCGGTGACCTGGCGCTGGTGGCGCGAAGCCCGTCCGGAGAAAGGTCCGATCCGCCTGACCCGCGACAACGCGATCTGGCTGGGCAGCACCGGCGGCATCCTGGCGGCGCTGGTCAGCGGCCTGTTCGACCACTACTTCAGCTTCGCCGTGGTGATGATCGGCCTGTTCTGGCTGCTGGTCGGGATCAACCTGCTGGAAGCCCGCCGGCTGTTCCCGGAGCGCCAGCCGCAACCGCGGGCAGTGGGTTATCGCAAGCTCAAGCGACAGCTCGAGCGCGGAGCCGAGGCCTGAGATGCTCGGCTCCGCCTTCTGGCTGACCCTGGCCACCCTGCTCGGCCTGTGCCTGGGCTTCGCCCGCGAATGGCTGCTGGTGGCCTCCTGGGGTGCCGGCGAGCGCAGCGACGCCTTCCTCATCGCCCTGTTCCTGCCCGAGGCCCTGCGCATGTCGCTGGCCGGCGGCGTGCTCAGCGCGGCGGCCCTGCCTCTGTTCCTCGAACGCCAGGGCGAACGTCGCCTCGACTGGCTGGCGGCGATCCTCCCGGCGCTGATCGGTATCGCCGTGGCGCTCAGCCTCCTGCTGCTGGCGGCGGCGCCCTGGCTGGTGCGCTTGCTCGGCCCGGGCCTGGCCGAGACGGCCAGCGCCCAGGCCGCGGCCAATTTGCGGATCCTCGCCTGGTGCGTGCCGGGACTGATGCTCCATGCGCTATTCAGCATCCCCCTGCAGGCCGCCGAGCGCTTCGTCCTGGCCGGGCTCGGCTCGCTGCTGTTCAATCTGCCGCCGGTGCTCTACCTGGCCTTGCACGGCCAGGCCAGCCAGCCCGAACAACTGGCCCTGGCCTGCCTGCTCGGCAGCCTGCTGATGCCGCTGGTGTTGCTGCCTTCGCTGTGGGCCGAAGGCTGGCGGCCCTGGCACTGGCGCCTGTCGGGCGCCGAACTGGGTCAGCTCGGCGGGCGGATCGGCCCGCTGCTGCTGAGCAACGCCGCCAGCCAGGGCCTGGCGCTGGTCGAGCGGCTGGTGGCCTCGCTGCTCGGCGAAGGCGCGGTGACCTGGGTCAACCTGGCGCGCAAGCTGATGAACCTGCCGCTGATCGCCCTGATGAGCCTCAACCAGGTGTTGCTCGGCATGATGAGCCGACGCCAGGGCGGCGAGCGCCTGGCCCTGCTTCGCCGCGGCCTGGAGACCGCCAGCCTGCTGACCCTGCCGGCCGGGGTCGGGCTGGTCGCCGCCGCACCCGGCCTGGTGGCCCTGTTGCTGCCGCAGCAGACCGCCGGCTCGCCGTTGCCGGCGCTGCTGGCCTGGTTCGCCGTGCCACTGGTGTTCGGCGCCTGGAATGCCTTGCTGGCGCGTTACGCCTACGCCGCCGGCGATACTCGCCTGCCGCTGCGCTGCGAGCTGCTCGGCAGCGCGCTGAACACCGCGCTGCTGGCGGTCCTGCCGTTGATTTTCGGACTGCCGGGGATTCCCCTCGCGGCCCTTGGCGGGGTGCTCTGCACCGCGCTGCTGCTGATGCGTCGCCAGGCCCTGCTCGGCGCCCTGCCCTGGGCCCGGCTGTGGCTGCTGAGCGCCCTGGCCATGGCGCTCGCCGCCGGCCTGCTGTTCCGCATCGACGGCATCTGGCTGCAATTGGGCCTGGGCACCGTCGCCGGCTGCCTGGCGCTGCTCGGCATGGCGCTCTGGCTGCGGCCCTGGCGCACCGATTGACCCATGGCTCCGGGTAGGGAGCCTGGCCCTGGGGGCCTTCGAACAACCACTGTGAGTTAGCGCGTCAAGCGGGAGTTGCAAAGTGAAAAAACGCTGGATTCAGATGGATGTGACCCGCGGCGTGGGCATCCTGATCATCGTCTTCGGGCACAGCTGGTTCGTCGCCAGTTCGCCGACCGTGCTCTATCCGTTGCTCTCTCCGTTCATCCTGCCACTGTTCTTCTTCATTTCCGGGGTGTTCTTCAGGACCGAGCAACCCTTCGGCGAGATGGCCCTGCGCAAGGCCGACGCCCTGCTCAAGCCGTTCTTCGTGACCATGCTCGGCTACGTCATCCTCCGCGACCTGCTGCGCGGCCAGCCGCTGCTGCCGGACATCGGCGGAGTGCTGTACGCCTCGGTCGACACCCTGCCCTGGCAGGCGCTCTGGTACCTGCCGCACTTCTGGGTAGCGACCCTGTTCGCCTGGTTCATGCTGCGCGTCATCCAGCGTCTCGGCCTGTCCCTCGCCGCCAGTTGCGTGCTGCTGGCCGTGCAACTGGGCCTGGGCATCCTGTTCCTCAAGACGTTCTGGCAGATCCCGCTGGAGTTCGGCGGCGAACAGTACCTGCTGCCGGGCCTGCCGTTCAGCCTGGACATCACCCTGATCAGCAGCGCCCACTTCATGTTCGGCTATGTCCTGCGCGACGTCCTGCGTCGCCACCAGAGTTCGTTGCTGACCCTGTGCATCGCCCTTGCCGTGACCACCGCCAGCTTCCTCTACTACCCGACGGTGGTGGACATGGCGCAGCGCCGCTACGACCACTGGTTCTGGGCCACCGTCCAGGCGGTGAGCGGCGTCTACCTGTGCTGGGCGCTGTCCGGGCTGATGATGAAGATCGACTGGCTGGGCAAGGCGATGACCTACATCGGCCAGTCGACCCTGATCCTGCTGATCTTCCACGGCGAGATCCAGCACAAGGCCTTCAACCTGCTGGTCCACCTGGGCCTGTCGGAACCGGCCGCTGCCAGCGTCGCCCTGGTGATCTCGGTGATCGTCTCGCTGCTGATCGGCGAAGTGATCAAGCGCGTCGCGCTGCTGCGCGCCCTCTACTTCCCCTTCCCGGTGCGCAAGAAGGCCGCCGCGGTCCAGGGCGGCGGCGAAGCGCGCTGACGCCCTCGGCCCGGTGCGCCTGCGCCGGGCCTTTCCCCTCCCGTCTCCCTTTTCCCTACCGGGCGGCCGACCTCGCTTCGACCTGGCCGATGATCGCCCGCTCCTTTCGCCGAGCGGGTTGGTACGCGGGGATTGCCTCCCTAGAATATGGAACATCGTTCCGAAATCTTGAAAAAGGGAGAAGCCATGACCTCTGCGGCCGTCGAGAGCACCCCGCTAACCTGTGACGTGCTGGTCGTCGGCTCCGGCGCCGCCGGGCTGGCGGCGGCGGTGACCGCGGCCTGGCACGGGCGCCGGGTAGTCCTGGTGGAGAAGGACCCGGTGTTCGGCGGCGCCAGCGCCTGGTCCGGCGGCTGGGCCTGGTTGCCGCGCAACCCGCTGGCACGTCGCGCCGGTATCGAGGAGGACATCGAGCAACCGCGTACCTACCTGCGCCACGAACTGGGCGAGCGTTACGACGCCGCGCGGATCGACGCCTTCCTCGAAGCCTGCCCGCACATGGTGGCCTTCTTCGAGCGCCACACCCACCTGCGTTTCGTCGACGGCAACGGCATCCCGGACATGCATGGCGACACGCCGGGCGCCGCCGAGGGCGGCCACCAGTTGGTCGCCGCGCCCTACGACGCACGGCAACTGGGCCCGCTGCTGCCGCGCCTGCGCAAGCCCCTGCGGGAGACCTCGTTCATGGGCATGCCGATCATGGCCGGCGCCGACCTCGCCGCCTTCCTCGACCTGACCCGCTCGCTGCCGGCCTTCCTGCATGTCGCCCGGCGCTTTTCCAGCCACCTCTGGCACCTGCTGCGCTACGGTCGCGCCATGCACCTGGTCAATGGCGTGGCGCTGGTAGCGCGCCTGGCCAAGTCCGCCGAAGCCCTGGGCGTGCGCCTGATCGAATCGGCGCCGGCCCGCGAACTGCTGCTGCGCGACGGGCAGGTAGTCGGCGCGCTGGTCGAGAGCGCCGAGGGACTCCTGCGCATCGAGGCAGGCGCCGTGGTCCTGGCCTGCGGCGGCTTTCCCCATGACCCGCAGCGCCGCGCCGAGCTGGCCCCGACCCTGGACACCCTGCTGCCGCTGCCGCCGGCGGGCTGCAACGGCGACGGCTTGCGCCTGGGGGAAAGCGCCGGCGGCCGGGTGGCCGACGACCTGCGCTCGCCGATCGCCTGGGCGCCGGTCTCGCGAATTCCCCACGGAGATGGCGAGACCGGGCACTTCCCGCACATCATCGAGCGCGGCAAGCCCGGGGTGATCGGCGTACTGGCCAACGGCAGACGCTTCGTCAATGAGGCGCACGGTTACCACGACTATGTCGCCGCCCTGCTCGAGGCCACCCCGCCCGGGCAGCCGGCACGCTCCTGGCTGGTCTGCGACCGGCGCTTCCTGCGCCGCTACGGCCTCGGCTACGTGCGTCCGGCGCCGCTGCCGATCGCCGCGCACCTGCGCAGCGGCTATCTCAAGCGCGGGGCCAGCCTGGATCAGTTGGCAAGGAGCTGCGGCATCGACCCGTCCGGCCTGGCCGCCACCGTCGCCGAATACAACCGCCACGCCCGCGAGGGCCGCGACCCAGAGTTCGGCCGCGGCGGCACGGCATTCAACCGCAAGCAGGGCGACCCGGCGTATCCGGGGCCGAATCCCTGCGTCGCCCCCATCGAACGCGGACCGTACTACGCGGTGCAGGTCGAGCCCGGCTGCTTCGGTACCTTCGCCGGGCTGAAGACCGACGCCCGGGCCCGCGTGCTGGACGGCGGCGGCCAGCCGATCCCCGGCCTGTACGCGGCGGGCGCGGACATGGCGAGTCTGTTCGCCGGCCACTATCCCTCCGGCGGCATCAACCTGGGGCCGGCGCTGACCTTCGGCTACATCGCCGGCCGCCACATCGCCGGCGCCATCGGCTACGAGCAGGAGCAAGCGCAGCGCGGTTGAACGTTCCAGCGGGCGCAGCGGCCTAAACAGGCAAGCTTTCCTTCGGAACCCAAGCATGAGCGCAGCGCCACCGGATATCCCCGCCCTGCCCGCCGGCCTCTGCTACGTCGACGACCGCCAGCCGGGCATCCGTCGACGCCGGCAGGGCAAGCGCTTCGTCTATTTCGATGCCGACGGCCAGCGCATCGGCGACGCCGAGGAGATCCGCCGGCTGGACAAGCTGGCCATTCCGCCGGCCTATCGCGAGGTCTGGATCTGTCCCGACCCCAACGGCCATCTCCAGGCCACCGGCCGCGACGCCCGTGGGCGCAAGCAGTACCGCTACCACCCGCGCTGGCGCGAGGTACGCGATGCCGACAAGTACGAGCGCCTGCTGCGCTTCGGCCAGGCGCTGCCGGGGCTGCGCCGGCACATCGACGCCCAGTTGCGCCTGCCCGGCCTCGGTCGCGACAAGGTGGTGGCCCTGGCGGTTGCACTGCTCGACGCCACCCTGATCCGCGTCGGCAACCACCGCTACGCCCGCGACAACCGCTCCTACGGCCTGACCACCCTGCGTACCCGGCACGTCGACGTGAACGGCAGTCGCATCCGGTTCCGCTTCAAGGGCAAGAGCGGCATCGAGCACGACGTCAGCCTGGAGCATCCGCGCCTGGCGCGGGTGCTGCGGCGCTGCCTGGAACTGCCCGGCCAGGACCTGTTGCAGTACCTGGACGAGGACGGCCAGCCGCACCGCATCGGCTCCCACGACATCAACGAGTACCTGCGCCGGCACACCGGCGAGGATTTCAGCGCCAAGGACTACCGTACCTGGGCCGGCAGCGCGCTGGCGCTGGAGCGCCTGCGGCGTGCCGGAGCCGACGGGCTTGGCGCGGTGGTGGCGGAGGTCGCCGCCGAATTGGGCAACAGCGTGGCGATCTGCCGGCAATGCTACATCCACCCGGCGATCATCGAGGCCTACCAGGCCGGGCAACTGGGCCAGCTCAGGCGCGCCCGCAAGCGCCGCTGGCTGAGTGCCGAGGAAGCGACCCTGCTGGCCTTCCTCGACACGCCCGGCTGATCAGTTGCCCGGGTGCGGATCGATGCCGTGCCGGCGCAGCAGGCCGAGCAGGCGGCCAATCTCGGTCTGGCAGGCTTCCAGTTCCTTGCGCAGGGTGTGTTCGCGGCGCTGCTGCTCCAGCTTCACGCGTTCGAGTTCGGCGCGCGCCTCACGGCGGATCTGCCGCTCGCGCTCCTTGTCGGAATGCTCGGCGCCGAGGGCCTCCTCGGCCTTGCGCGCGCGGTACTCGCGCATCCGCTGGGCGGCCGACTTGGCCTTGCCGCTCGGCTTGGGCCCGGGTTTGCTGGCTTTCATGAACGGCTCCATCTGCGTAACGTTACGCAATCAGAATAGCGTAACGTTACGCAGATAGACAGGGTCTATGCTCAGAGCGGCGGGGCCGAGCGCAGCATCACCGACTTCAGCGCGAAGGCCGACTTGATGCCAGCCACGCCGGGAATGCAGGTCAGGGTATTGGTGAGGAACGCCTGGTAGGCGGCGAGATCCTTGACCACCACCCGCAGCATGTAGTCCGCATCGCCGGTCATCTGGAAACAGCTCATGACCTGCGGCGCATCGACGATGCGTTCCTCGAAGCGAGCGAGGTAGTCGCCGGTCTGCTTTTCCAGGGACACCGAGACGAACACGCTCATCGCCCCGGACAGACGTTCCTCGTCGAGCCGGGCGAAGTAGCCCTGGATGTAGTGTTCCTCTTCCAGGCGGCGTACCCGGCGCAGCGTCGGCGTCAGCGACAGGCCGACCTTCTGGGCGAGATCGCGCCAGCTCAGGCGGCCGTCGTCGGCCAGGGCGCGGAGGATTTTCAGGTCGATGCGGTCGAGTTCAGCCATGGTGCGTTGTTTCTCTTGTTAGCGATTCTTGTAGTTCAAACAACCCAATACTGCCGGAATACCTTAGTCAATTTGGAGCAAAAAACTAGCACCCGAAGCCTATACTGAAATTACAAAAACAAAACCCGAGGGCCTCACCATGAGTGACGTCACCCAGTACGACCGCGCCTGCCGTACCCCGGCATGCCTGCCACCCGCCCCCACCCACAGGACGGGAACCCGCCATCCGCCCAGTCCGCCGCTTCGAACGCCGTTCGCCCGTTTCTGATCTCTCCAACCGTTTGGCCCGGACCGGGCCGGAGGCCTGTCATGAGTGATTACGAGCCGTTGCGTCTGCATGTCCCGGAGCCCACCGGGCGTCCTGGCTGCAAGACCGACTTTTCCTATCTGCACCTGTCCCCCGCCGGCGAGGTACGCAAGCCGCCGGTGGATGTCGAGCCCGCCGAGACCAGCGACCTGGCCTACAGCCTGGTACGCGTGCTCGACGACGACGGCCACGCCGTCGGTCCCTGGAACCCGCAGCTCAGCAACGAACAACTGCTGCGCGGCATGCGGGCGATGCTCAAGACCCGTCTGTTCGACGCGCGCATGCTCACCGCGCAACGGCAGAAAAAGCTTTCCTTCTATATGCAGTGCCTCGGCGAGGAAGCCATCGCCACCGCCCATACCCTGGCCCTGCGCGACGGCGACATGTGCTTCCCGACCTATCGCCAGCAAGGCATCCTGATCACCCGCGAATACCCGCTGGTGGACATGATCTGCCAGCTCCTCTCCAACGAGGCCGACCCGCTCAAGGGCCGCCAGCTGCCGATCATGTACTCGAGCAAGGAGGCCGGTTTCTTCTCCATCTCCGGCAACCTCGCCACCCAGTTCATCCAGGCGGTCGGCTGGGGCATGGCCTCGGCGATCAAGGGCGACACGCGCATCGCCTCGGCCTGGATCGGCGACGGCGCCACCGCCGAGTCGGACTTCCACACCGCCCTCACCTTCGCCCATGTCTACCGCGCGCCGGTAATCCTCAACGTGGTCAACAACCAGTGGGCGATCTCCACCTTCCAGGCTATCGCCGGCGGCGAAGGCACCACCTTCGCCAACCGTGGCGTGGGCTGCGGGATCGCCTCGCTGCGGGTCGACGGCAATGACTTCCTGGCGGTCTACGCCGCCTCCGAGTGGGCCGCCGAGCGAGCCCGGCGCAACCTCGGGCCGAGCCTGATCGAATGGGTCACCTACCGCGCCGGCCCGCACTCGACTTCGGACGACCCATCCAAGTACCGCCCCGCCGACGACTGGACCAACTTCCCGCTGGGCGACCCGATCGCCCGCCTGAAGCGGCACATGATCGGCCTCGGCATCTGGTCGGAGGAACAGCACGAAGCCACCCACAAGGCCCTCGAAGCCGAAGTGCTGGCCGCGCAGAAACAGGCGGAGAGCCACGGCACCCTGATCGACGGCCGGGTGCCGAGCGCCGCCAGCATGTTCGAGGACGTCTATGCAGAACTGCCGGAGCACCTGCGCCGGCAACGCCAGGAGCTCGGGGTATGAATGCCATGAACCCGCAACACGAGAACGCCCAGACGGTCACCAGCATGACCATGATCCAGGCGCTGCGCTCGGCGATGGACATCATGCTCGAGCGCGACGACGACGTGGTGGTGTTCGGCCAGGACGTCGGCTACTTCGGCGGCGTATTCCGCTGCACCGAAGGCCTGCAGAAGAAATACGGCACCTCGCGGGTGTTCGATGCGCCGATCTCCGAGAGCGGCATCATCGGCGCCGCGGTCGGCATGGGCGCCTACGGCCTGCGCCCGGTGGTGGAGATCCAGTTCGCCGACTACGTCTACCCGGCCTCCGACCAGCTGATCTCCGAGGCGGCGCGCCTGCGCTATCGCTCGGCCGGCGACTTCATCGTGCCGATGACCGTACGCATGCCCTGTGGCGGCGGCATCTACGGCGGGCAAACGCACAGCCAGAGCCCGGAGGCGATGTTCACCCAGGTCTGCGGCCTGCGCACGGTGATGCCGTCCAACCCCTACGACGCCAAGGGCCTGCTGATCGCCTGCATCGAGAACGACGACCCGGTGATCTTCCTCGAGCCCAAGCGCCTCTACAACGGCCCGTTCGATGGCCACCACGACCGCCCGGTGACGCCCTGGTCCAAGCATCCGGCCAGCCAGGTGCCGGACGGCTACTACAAGGTGCCGCTGGACAAGGCGGCGATCGTCCGCCCCGGCGCGGCGCTGACCGTGCTGACCTACGGCACCATGGTCTACGTGGCCCAGGCCGCGGCCGACGAGACCGGCCTGGACGCCGAGATCATCGACCTGCGCAGCCTCTGGCCGCTGGACCTGGAAACCATCGTCGCCTCGGTGAAGAAGACCGGCCGCTGCGTCATCGCCCACGAGGCGACCCGCACCTGCGGGTTCGGCGCCGAGCTGATGTCGCTGGTGCAGGAGCACTGCTTCCACCACCTGGAGGCGCCGATCGAGCGCGTCACCGGTTGGGACACCCCCTACCCGCATGCCCAGGAGTGGGCGTATTTCCCCGGCCCCGCGCGCGTCGGCGCGGCATTCAAGCGTGTGATGGAGGTCTGAATGGGTACCCATGTGATCAAGATGCCGGACATCGGGGAAGGCATCGCCGAGGTCGAACTGGTGGAGTGGCATGTCCAGGTCGGCGACTCGGTCAATGAAGACCAGGTCCTCGCCGAGGTGATGACCGACAAGGCCACGGTGGAGATTCCCTCGCCGGTGGCCGGACGCATCCTCGCCCTCGGCGGCCAGCCGGGCCAGGTGATGGCGGTGGGCGGCGAACTGATCCGCCTGGAGGTGGAAGGCGCCGGCAACCTCGCCGAGAGCCCGGCCGCGACGACACCGGCCGCGCCCGTCGCCGCCCCCCCGGAGGAACCGAAGGAAGCCCCGGTCGCGGCGCCGAAAGCCGCCGCCGAAGCGCCGCGCGCCTTGCGCGACAGCGAGGCGCCACGGCAGCGGCGCCAGCCCGGCGAACGCCCGCTGGCCTCCCCCGCGGTGCGCCAGCGCGCCCGCGACCTGGGCATCGAGTTGCAGTTCGTGCAGGGCAGCGGTCCCGCCGGACGCGTCCTCCACGAGGACCTCGATGCCTACCTGACCCAGGATGGCAGCGTCGCGCGCAGCGGCGGCGCCGCGCAAGGGTATGCCGAGCGACACGACGAACAGGCGGTGCCGGTGATCGGGCTGCGTCGCAAGATCGCCCAGAAGATGCAGGACGCCAAGCGACGCATCCCGCATTTCAGCTATGTCGAGGAAATCGACGTCACCGACCTGGAAGCCCTGCGCGCCCATCTCAACCAGAAATGGGGCGGCCAGCGCGGCAAGCTGACCCTGCTGCCGTTCCTGGTCCGCGCCATGGTCGTGGCGCTGCGCGACTTCCCGCAGTTGAACGCGCGCTACGACGACGAGGCCGAAGTGGTCACCCGCTACGGCGCGGTACATGTCGGCATCGCTACCCAGAGCGACAACGGCCTGATGGTGCCGGTGCTGCGCCACGCCGAATCGCGCGACCTCTGGGGCAACGCCGGCGAAGTGGCGCGCTTGGCCGAAGCCGCGCGCAGCGGCAAGGCGCAACGCCAGGAGCTGTCCGGCTCGACCATCACCCTGAGCAGCCTCGGCGCGCTCGGCGGGATCGTCAGCACACCGGTGATCAACCATCCGGAGGTGGCCATCGTCGGCGTCAACCGCATCGTCGAGCGACCGATGGTGGTCGGCGGCAACATCGTCGTGCGCAAGATGATGAACCTCTCCTCCTCCTTCGACCACCGGGTGGTCGACGGGATGGACGCGGCGGCCTTCATCCAGGCCGTGCGCGGCCTGCTCGAACATCCCGCCACCCTGTTCCTGGAGTAAGCGATGAGCCAGATCCTGAAGACTTCCCTGCTGATCGTCGGCGGCGGCCCCGGCGGCTACGTCGCGGCGATCCGTGCCGGGCAACTGGGCATTCCCACCGTACTGGTGGAGGGCGCCGCCCTCGGCGGCACCTGCCTGAACGTCGGCTGCATCCCGTCGAAGGCACTGATCCACGCCGCCGAGGAATACCTCAAGGCCCGCCACTATGCCGGCCGGTCGGCGCTGGGCATCCAGGTACAGGCGCCGAGCATCGACATCGCCCGCACCGTGGAATGGAAGGACGCCATCGTCGACCGCCTCACCAGCGGCGTCGCCGCGCTGCTGAAGAAGCACGGGGTCGATGTCGTCCAGGGCTGGGCGAGGATCCTCGACGGCAAAAGCGTGGCGGTCGAACTCGCCGGCGGCGGCAGCCAGCGCATCGAGTGCGAGCACCTGCTGCTGGCCGCCGGCTCGCAGAGCGTCGAGCTACCGATCCTGCCGCTGGGCGGCAAGGTGATCTCCTCCACCGAGGCGCTGGCGCCCGGCAGCCTGCCCAAGCGCCTGGTGGTGGTCGGCGGCGGCTACATCGGCCTGGAGCTGGGTACCGCCTACCGCAAGCTCGGCGTCGAGGTGGCGGTGGTGGAAGCGCAACCGCGCATCCTGCCGGGCTACGACGAAGAACTGACCAAGCCGGTGGCCCAGGCCTTGCGCAAGCTGGGCGTCGAGCTGTACCTCGGGCACAGCCTGCTGGGCCCGGGGGAGAACGGCGTGCGGGTCCGCGACGGCGCCGGCGAGGAGCGCGAGATCGCCGCCGACCAGGTACTGGTGGCGGTCGGCCGCAAGCCGCGCAGCGAAGGCTGGAACCTGGAAAGCCTGGGCCTGGACATGAACGGCCGGGCGGTGAAGGTCGACGACCAGTGCCGCACCTCGATGCGCAATGTCTGGGCCATCGGCGATCTCGCCGGCGAGCCGATGCTCGCGCACCGGGCCATGGCCCAGGGCGAGATGGTCGCCGAGCTGATCGCCGGCAAGCGTCGCCAGTTCGCCCCGGTGGCGATCCCCGCGGTGTGCTTCACCGATCCGGAAGTGGTGGTCGCCGGGCTGTCTCCGGAGCAGGCGAAGGATGCCGGCCTGGACTGCCTGGTGGCGAGCTTCCCGTTCGCCGCCAACGGCCGCGCCATGACCCTGGAGGCCAACGAAGGCTTCGTCCGCGTGGTGGCGCGTCGCGACAACCACCTGATCGTCGGCTGGCAGGCGGTGGGCAAGGCGGTCTCGGAGCTGTCCACGGCCTTCGCCCAGTCGCTGGAGATGGGCGCCCGCCTGGAAGACATCGCCGGCACCATCCACGCCCATCCGACCCTCGGCGAAGCGGTCCAGGAAGCCGCCCTGCGCGCGCTGGGACACGCCCTGCACATCTGATTCCCGCGAACCTCGGTAGCCGGCCAACCACCGGCGCACATTACCCCCTTGCCCGTCGGGCAAGGGGGCTTTTTTCGTGACCGCGAACCGGGCCATCGGCAGGCCTCACCGCCCTGCGCGATCCCCCGCCCCCTCACTCCGTCTCCAGCAACCCATGCCGCAAGCTCCCCGCCGCCAGGCGCTGGCGAATATCCTCGTCGATCCGCGGATCGTCCGGGCGATACAGGCGCACCTGGCGGTAAGCGTTGATCCGGTTGATTTCCGCACCGAGGTACTCCCAGACCACCCGGCTGCATGCCGGAGTCCGCCGGTCGCCGCTGGAAACGCCCATCTTCAGGCCGTTCAGGCGGGTGATACGGCTCTTGAAACTGGGAATGAGGATGGTCTGGCTCATCTCGTTGAGGGTCAGCGACTCGTAGTCGATCAGGAACACCCGGTCCTGCAACTGGAAGGCCGCGCCGAGATAGCGGCAACGCGCCCACTCCTCCGCCTGCACGTCGGTACTGCTGGTGCGTTCCTGGCGTTCCTGGCGCTCGAAGAGGAACACGCCGTCTTCCTCGTAGAGGTGCACCAGGGAGAGCAGGATGCTGCCCGGCACCGACATGCAGTTGGCATATTCGAAGTAGTAGCCGCAGTAGCGGCCCAGGTCGCCGGCCTCGGCGCGCAGCGGTTGTAGCAGCCGCAACAGCGGGTCGTTGCTGGGCTGGCGCGGCTGGGCGCTGGCGCGGGCGCCGATCAGGCGGGCGAACTGCTCGGGCGGCAAGCCCAGCTCGTAGTCCTCTACGCCGAAGAAGTCGCCGATCCGCTTGCGGTTGTACGGCGTCGGCTGGCTCTGGCCGCTGAGGTACTTGTTGAACTGCGCGCGATTGATCGCCAATTGCCGACAAACCTCGGAAATCGAGCGGTAATGGCTGCAAAGCAGCTTGAGATTGGCGCCCAGGTGCTCGGACATCGGTGGCTCCGAAACTGATGCTATGGACGCGATTCTAGCATCAGGTCGCATCAAGCAGGAGCAACCCGCGAAATTGTAACCAGGTGCGTCATGGCCAACCATGCGCCGCGCACCAAGGCGCTGCCGCAGCGCACGCCGGTACCAGAATAAGAACCGAGGTAGACCTCCATGCTTGAAATGCTCAACGATTTCCTTTCCGGAAAAGTCCTCATCGTCCTGATCGTCGGCCTGGGTGCCTACTTCACGATCCGTTCGCGTTTCGTCCAGTTCCGCCACTTCGGCCACATGTTCGGCGTATTCAGGGAATCGCTGCGCGGCCAGGCCGGCCAGCTCAGCTCCTTCCAGGCCCTGATGCTGAGCCTCGCCGGCCGGGTCGGCGCCGGCAACATCGCCGGGGTCGGCATCGCCGTGACCCTCGGCGGTCCGGGGGCGGTGTTCTGGATGTGGGTCACCGCGCTGGTCGGCATGTCCAGCAGCTTCTTCGAATGCACCCTGGCCCAGGTCTACAAGCGCAGCGACGGCGACGGTCTGTATCGCGGTGGCCCGTCCTACTACATCCAGCACGGCCTGAAACTGCGCTCGATGGCGGTGGTCTTCGCGGTACTCCTGCTGGTGACCTACGGCTTCGCCTTCAACGGCCTGCAGTCCTACACCGTCACCCATTCGCTGCAGAACGCCTTCGGCTTCGCCCCGCAGCACACCGGGATCGCCCTGGCGGTGCTGCTCGGCGTGGTCTTCATCGGCGGCATCAAGCGCATCGCCGCGGTCTCCGACCTGCTGGTGCCGATCAAGACCCTGGCCTACATCGGCGTCACCCTGTACGTCATCGCCAGCCAGATCGAGCACGTCCCGGCAATGCTGGAAACCATCGTCAAGAGCGCCTTCGGCCTGGACCCGGCGTTCGGCGGCCTGCTCGGCAGCGCCATCGTGATGGGCGTCAAGCGTGGCGTCTTCGCCAACGAGGCCGGCCTGGGCAGCGCGCCGAACGTCGCCGCGGTCGCCGCCGTGCGCCATCCGGCGGCGCAGGGAGTGGTCCAGGCCTTCAGCGTGTTCCTCGACACCTTCGTGATCTGCACCTGCACCGCCCTGCTGATCCTGCTCTCGGGCTTCTACACCCCGGGCTTCGAAGGCGACGGCATCGTCCTCACCCAGAACTCCCTGGCCGCGGTGGTCGGCGACTGGGGCCGGGTGTTCGTCAGCGTGGCCCTGTCGCTGTTCGTCTTCACCTGCATCCTCTACAACTTCTACCTGGGCGAGAACAGCCTGCAGTTCCTCAGCCGCAACCGCCTGGTGCTGATCGGCTACCGCGCGCTGGTGCTGGCCCTGGTGGTCTGGGGCTCGGTGCAGGACCTGTCGACCGTGTTCGCCTTCGCCGACATCACCATGACCTGCCTGGCCTTCGTCAACCTGATGGCCCTGGCCCTGCTGTTCAAGGTCGGCCTGCGGGTGATGCGCGACTACGACGTGCAGCGTCGCGCCGGGATCAAGCAACCGGTGTTCGACTCGGCGCAGTTCGCCGACCTCGACCTGGACCGCGAAGCCTGGCCCGCCGGCCAGCGCGCCGAGCCTCCGGCGCAGGCGGACGCCGAGCCGCTGCCGAGCGGCAATCGCTGAGTCTCGCGCAGGCGCCCTCCCCCCGGAGCGGCGCCTGCGCCACAATGGTGTCCCCTCTTCGCACGTCCGGCGCGAAAAGGCCCGACACAAGGATTACGGATGCTCCCAGTCAAGAACCTCTTCGTGCTCTACACCGGCGGCACCATCGGCATGCTGCAGACCCCTCAGGGACTGGCTCCGGCCGGTGGCTTCGAAGCGCGCATGCGCGACCACCTGCAAACCCTCGGCGACGCCCCGGACCTGCGCTGGCGCTTCGCCGAACTGCAACCGCCGCTGGACAGCGCCAACATGACCCAGGGCAACTGGCTGGCGATGCGCGACGCCATCGTCGCCGCGCTCGACGCCGGCCACGACGGCGTGCTGCTCCTGCACGGCACCGACACCCTGGCCTACAGCGCCGCGGCGCTGTCCTTCCTGCTCCTCGACCTGCCGGTCCCGGTGCTGCTGACCGGCTCCATGCTGCCGGCCGGCGCGCCGGGCAGCGATGCCTGGGACAACCTGGTCGGCGCCCTGCGCGTCCTCCAGGAGGGCCACGCGCGCGGCGTACAGGTCTATTTCAACGATGCCCTGCTGCACGGCGCGCGAGTCAGCAAGCTGCGCAGCGACGCGTTCGACGCCTTCGCCGAACTGCCGCGACCGCGCCACGCCGAGCATGCGCCGGTGCCTGTGGCGCTCGGCTACCGCCAGCCGCGCCGGGAAGTGAACCTCGCCGTGCTGCCGCTCTATCCGGGGCTGCGCGCCGCGCACCTGCGCGGGCTGCTCGACAGCGGCGTGGAAGCGCTGCTGCTGGAATGCTATGGCAGCGGCACCGGCCCGTCCGACGACGAGGAGCTGCTGGCGCTGCTGCGCGAAGCCCACGCCCGCGGCGTGCTGCTCGCCGCGGTCAGCCAGTGCGCCTACGGCCAGGTCGAGTTCGGCGTCTACGCCGCCGGCAGCCGCCTGCGCGACGCCGGCCTGGTCTCGGCTGGCGGAATGACCCGCGAGGCGGCCCTGGGCAAGCTCTTCGGCCTGCTCGGCGCCGGCCTCGGACGCGACGAAGCGCAACGCTGGTTCGCCCTCGACCTGTGCGGCGAGAACGCCGACTGACCGCCCTGCGGCCGCCCGCCGGCGGCCGCTTCCTTCAGCCCTCCCCGCGATACGCGACAACGCCGGCGGCCCGCCCGTGCCCGGCGCCCATCGTCAAGCTTCAGCGAACAGTGTTTCCGGCCTTCCCCGGTTTATCCCCCGGCGGCGAGTCCACAGGATGTCGCCTTCCGCTGCCGGCCCCGCCGGCATCCGCCCACAAGGAGGAAACACCTGCATGTACGCCATCGCCGAAGACACCCTTCCCGCACGCGTATTGAAAGAACTGCTGCTCTATCGCCGCCGTTACCCCGAGCATCGCCAGGGCGCCAGCGAAGCGGACGAGATCCGCCGCATCGAACAGGTCCAGTTGCCGCGCATCGCCGCCTTCATCGAAGCCGGCGAGCCCATCGAATTCGTCCTGCCGGCGTTTCCGGCCAAGTCGCCGAACCCCGGCAAGGTCCTCGACAGCCGTCCGGACATGGCCGAGCGCCTGTCGCTGTCGTTCCTCAACCACCTGTGCCAGCGCATCCAGCTGTTCTATGCGCCGGGCGCGAAGATCACCGTCTGCTCCGACGGCCGGGTGTTCGGCGATCTGGTGAGGATCGGCGATGCGCACATCAGCGCCTACCAGGATGCCTTGCGCCTGATGATCGAGGAGATCGGCGCCACCCATATCGGCGTGTTCAACCTGGAGGACGTACGCGCCTTCGAGGCCCAGCGCGACAACCACGAGCAGCTCCGCCAGTTGCTGATCGACGGCTACGCCGAGCCGCTGGAAAGCATCCGCGAGACCCTGCTGGCCAGCGAAGAAGGCCTGCTGCTGTACCGCGCCATCACCCGTTTCCTCTACGAGGACGGTCTGACCCCCGACTACCAGGGCTCGAAGACCGCCCTGCAACGCGACGCCAAGGAGCGCGCCTACGGGGTGATCCAGCGCAGCTGGGCCTGGGGCGCGCTGCTGGCCGACCAGTTCCCCCGCGCGATCCGCCTGTCCATCCATCCGCAGCCGGCGGACAGCCTGAAGTTCGGCATCCACATGATGCCGACCCGCGACGACTGGCTGACGCCCTGGCACGGCGTGGCGGTGAACACCGAGGACCGCTTCGTGCTGATGAAGCGCAGCGAGGTGCTGGAACTCGGCGGCGAGCTGGTGCAGATCAACGGCCAGCCCAGTCACTACCGCCTGCCGGCCAGGGCCGCCCGGCGCGCCGCCGTGGCCTGAGCACAAGGAGCCAGACGATGAACACCTATGTCAGCGATCACCCCGTACGTCTCTCGCCGCTGCGCGACGAACAGGGCAATCAGCCGCGCTTCGGCCTGCTGCTGGAGCCCGGCCGCCCCGGCATGCACGTCGGCGAGCTGCCGGCGCAGTGGCTCAAGGGCCTGGCACGCAGCCACCACCTGCTGCTCCTGCGCGGCTTCGCCGCCTTCGCCGACGCCGAGAGCCTGACCCGCTACTGCCATGACTTCGGCGAAGTCATGCTGTGGCCATTCGGCGCAGTGCTCGAGCTGGTGGAACAGGAAGGCGCCGAGGACCACATCTTCGCCAACAACTACGTGCCGCTGCACTGGGACGGCATGTACCTGGAGACGGTCCCGGAATTCCAGGTATTCCACTGTGTCGACGCGCCCGGCGACAGCGACGGCGGTCGCACCACCTTCAGCTCGACCCCGGCGGCGCTGCAACTGGCCGACAGTAGCGAGCTGGAACTCTGGCGCCGCGCCAGCGGCCGGTACCAGCGCAGCGCGGCGCACTACAGCAGCCGCTCGGCGGCACCGATAGTCGAGCGCCACCCGCGCCGCGAATTCCCCATCCTGCGTTTCTGCGAACCGCCGGTCGAAGGCGACGCCAGCTTCATCAACCCCTCCGAGTTCCACTACGACGGCATCGCCCCGGACCAGCGCGGCAAACTGCTCGCCAGCCTGCGCCGCTGCCTGTACCACCCAGAGGCGCACTACGCCCACCGCTGGCGCAGCGACGACCTGGTGATCGCCGACAACCTGACCCTGTTGCACGGTCGCGAAGCCTTCGCCCACCGCGCGCCGCGCCACCTGCGGCGGGTGCATATCCACGCCGAGCCGGCGCTGCGCAACCCGCACCTGCAGCGCGACTGACCGCCCCGCCGGCCGTGCGCGCCACGGCCGGCGTCCCGACAAGGAACCAGCATGAGCCATTCCGTCCCCAACGCGCTGATGACCGGCGCCGACTATCTCGACAGCCTGCGCGACGGTCGCCAGGTCTACCTCAACGGCGAACGGGTCGCCGACGTCACCCGGCACAGGGCGTTCCGCAACGCCTGCCGCAGCATCGCCGGGCTCTACGACGGCCTCCACGGCGAGCAGCGCGATGTCCTCACCCGGGTCGATGCCCAGGGCCGCCGCAGCCACCGCTTCTTCACCCCCGCGCAGAATGCCGAGGACCTGCTCGGCGCGCGCGAGGCGATCGGCTGCTGGTCGCGCATGACCTACGGCTTCATGGGGCGTACCCCGGACTACAAGGCGGCGTTCATGTCCGGGCTGGAGGCCGGCGCCGGCTTCTACGGCGACTACCGGCAGAACGCCTGCGCCTGGCACCGCACCTTCGCCGACCGCGGGCTGTTCCTCAACCACGCGATCATCAATCCGCCGCTGGACCGCAGCAAGGCGATCCACGAGATGCGCGACGTGTTCGTCCACGTCGAACGCGAGACCGACCAGGGCATCGTCGTCAGCGGGGCGAAGATGCTCGCCACCGGCAGCGCCATCACCAACGCCACCTTCGTCGCCCCGGTCGCCTCGGCGCAGATGGAAGCCGGCAAGGCCGAGGACTTCGCCCTGGTGTTCTTCGCCCGCATGGACAACCCCGGCCTGCGCCTGATGTGCCGGCCATCCTACGAGGAGCGCGCGAGCAGTCCCTTCGACTATCCGCTGTCCAGCCGCTTCGACGAGAACGACAGCGTGCTGCTGTTCGACAAGGCGCTGATTCCCTGGGAGGACGTCCTGGTCTACCGCGACCTGCGCCGCGCCACCGGCTTCTATGCCGAGTCGGGCTTCGCCAACCTGTACAACTTCCAGTCCGGCATCCGCCTCGGAGTGAAGCTGGAGCTGATGATCGGCCTGCTTTCCCTCGGCGTGCGCGCCAATGGCACCCAGGGCTTCCGCGGGATACAGGCGGCCCTCGGCGAGCTGATCGCCCTGCAGCACCTGCTGCAGGCGCTGACCACCGCCATGGCCCGCGACCCGGAGCGCAACGCCGCCGGTTCGGCGGTGCCGCGCCTGGAGTACGCCAATGCCCTGCGCATCCAGGTGCCGCAGATCTGGAAGCGTGTCCGCGAGTTGCTGGAAAGCGCCCTCGGCGGCGCCCCGCTGGTCACCGTCTCGGGCGCCGCCGACCTGCGCGACGGCGAGGCGCGGCGGCTGGTGGACAGCTACTACCGCGGTGCCGAGCTGGAGCCGGAGCAGCGCCTGAAGCTGTTCAAGCTGATCTGGGACGCCACCGGCAGCGAGTTCGGCGCGCGCCACGCGGTCTATGAGAGCCATTATTCCGGCAATGCCGAGCAGATCCGCCTCGACTCGCTGGCCTGGGCCAGCCGTCGCGGGCACCTGGCCTACTGCGAGGCGATGGTCCAGCGCTGCATGGCCGACTACGACATCCACGGCTGGCTGCGGGGGCCCTGGCAGCATGACTGAGCGCAAACGCTGGCTGGCCGGCTGCCTCTCGGCCCTGCTTTCCCTGCCGCTGGCCGCCGCCGTTCCGGGCCCGGACGCGCCCGCCGACCTGGCGCGCGGCAAGGCGATGGCGCAGAAAATGTGCTCGCGCTGCCACGACGACGACGGCAACGGCGGGCCACGACCGAACCGCAGCTACCCGAAGCTCGCCGGGCTCGACCGGGAATACCTGTACAAGCAGATCTACGACCTCAAGACCCAGCGCCGGCGCAACCCGGCCACCAACGGCCGCGGCGAGGAGCTGAGCGCGGCGGACGTGGTCAACGTCTCCGCCTGGTTCGCCGCCCAGCGCATGAGCGCCGGCGAGCAGACCCTGGCCGACCCGGCGCAACGCGAACGCGGCCGCCAGCTCTTCGAGGGCGGCCTGGCGCAGCGCGGCGTACCGCCCTGCGTCGCCTGCCACGGTCCCGCCGCCCAGGGCCTGGCGGCGCTGAAGGCGCCGCGCCTGGCCGGGCAATGGGCGGAATACCTGGCAGCCCAGTTGCACGGCTTCCGCGACGGCAAGCGCGGCAACAGCGCGACCATGCGCGCGGTCGCCAATGGGCTGGAGGATGCCGACATCCGGGCGCTCGCCGGCTACCTCGGCAGCCTCGGGCCGTAGGGCGAAAAACCGCTTGCGGTTATCCGCCGCCTATCCCTGGC
>NZ_KV811329.1:81158-86068 GCF_001813025.1 Pseudomonas sp. HMSC066A08 | reverse complement strand
GCAGCGACATGTGGTTGACGATGTGCAGCATCGCGGTGGTCAGGATGAACGAGCCGAAGAACCAGTTGCCGACATAGATGTGCCTGACCTTGCGCTTGATCAGGGTGCCGAAGAACACCACCGCGTAGGCGACCCAGACGATCGCCAGCCAGATCGCGCCGGTGAACTCGATCTCGGCGTATTCCTTGGTGGTGGTGTTGCCCAGCGGCAGGCTGACCAGCAGGATCACCGCTACCGCCTGCCAGCCCCAGAAGGTGAAGGCGGCCAGGGTATCGGAGAACAGTCGTACCTGGCAGGTGCGCTGCACCGTGTAGTAGCTGGTGGCGAACAGCGCGCAGCCGCCGAAGGCGAAGATCACCAGGTTGGTATGCAGTGGCCGCAGGCGGCCGAAGCTGGTCCAGGGCAGGTCGAAGTTCATCTGGGGCCAGACCAGCTGCGAGGCGATGAGTACGCCCAACCCCATGCCGATCACGCCCCATACCACGGTCATGATGGCGAACTGGCGAACCACCTTGTAGTTGTAGGCAGGTTCCGTCGTTGCTTTGTTCATCTGTACAGTCCCGAAAGAAATGAACAGCCGGCGACCGCCGTCGAGGGGGGAGACGGGGCGCCGGCCGGAGCCTGCAATCTAAGGGCTGGGGCAGGGGTAAAACAGCTTCAGGTCGATATGGAATTTGGGTATCAGATGGGGCGGGAGAATGCGTTCGCGCAGGGCGGCGGCGCATACCGGGATGGGGGACGCGAGCCGATCATGGCGGATAACCGCGCGCGGTTATCCGTCCTGCTCCGGGGTGGCTTTCCGTCTGCGGGGCGTCATCCCGCCAGCGACTGGGCGATCCGCCCGAGTGTCTCCATCGCCTTCTCCTGCCGCGCGCTCCACGGGTGCCCGTAGTTGAGCCGGGCGCAATGGGCGAAGCGGCGGGTGGCGGAGAAGATCGGCCCCGGGGCGAGGCTGATGCCCTGGGCCAGGGCCAGTTGGAACAGGCGCAGCGAGTCGACCGCCTCGGGCAACTCCAGCCAGAGGAAGTAGCCGCCGCTGGGACGGCTGACCCGGGTCTGCTCGGGGAAGTAGCGCGCCACCGCCGCGAGCATGGCGTTCTGCTGGGTCTCCAGGGCGTAGCGCAGCTTGCGCAGATGGCGGTCGTAGCCGCCATGCTGGAGATAGTCGGCGATGGCCGCCTGGGCCGGGATCGACGCCGACAGGCTGGTCATCAGCTTCAATCGCTCGATCTGCTCGGCGTAGCGTCCTCCGGCCACCCAGCCGACCCGGTAACCCGGCGCCAGGCTCTTGGAGAAGGAACTGCAATGCATCACCAGGCCTTCCTGGTCGTAGGCCTTGACCGGCTTCGGCGCCTGCTGGCCGAAGTACAGCTCGGCGTAGACGTCATCCTCGATCATCGGCACCTGGTGGCGCGCCAGCAGCTCGGCGAGGGCGCGTTTCTTGTCGTCGTCCATGCTCGCGCCCATCGGGTTCTGGAAGTTGCTCATGAACCAGCAGGCCTTGATCGGCAGGCGCTCCAGGCTGTCGGCGAGCACTTCCAGGTCGATGCCTTCGCGCGGGTGCACAGGGATTTCCACCGCCTTCAGCTTCAGCCGTTCCAGCACCTGCAGGGTGGCGTAGAACGCCGGCGCTTCGATGGCCACCAGGTCGCCGGGACGGGTGACCACCTGCAGGCAGAGGTTGAGCGCTTCCAGCGCGCCGTTGCTGATGACCAACTCTTCCACCGGCAGCAGCAGGCCGCCGACCATGTAGCGCAGGGCGATCTGGCGGCGCAGGCCATGGTTGCCCGGCGTCATGTCGGCGACCACCGACTGCGGGTCCATGTCGCGCACCGCGTGGGCCATCGAGCGCGCCAGGCGCGGCAGGGGAAACAGTTGCGGACTGGGGAACGCCGAGCCGAAGGGTACGGTGTCCGGATCCTTGATCGAACTGAGTACGGAGAACACCAGTTCGCTGACGTCGACCTCGGTGGCGTCGGCCTGGCGCGGGCTGATCTCCGGTTCCGGCAGCGGCCGCCGCACGTGCTGGCAGACGAAGTAGCCGGAGCGTGCGCGGGCCATGATCAGCCCACGGCTTTCCAGCAGGTAGTAGGCCTGGAAAACGGTGGAAGCGCTGACCCCGTAGGTACGGCTGGCGTGCCGTACCGAGGGCACCTTCTGCCCGGGGGCGAGGACGCCGGTGCGGATCAGCTCGGCAATCTCGTCGGCGAATTTCTCGTAGCGCTTCATCTTGTCCTGGCCGCTGTCCTGGCTGGCCGTGGGCACGGCCGCTGGCGCCCACTCTATGCGCGCCGGGACCGTGTTGTCATGCCTCATCGCGGCCTCCTCAGCGCGCCGGCGAAACGAAGGTGCTGGTGCTGCCGACCGCCAGGCTCGGGTCGTCGATGCCGCGCAGGCTGAACGCCAGCGGTTGCGAGCCGGCCCTGGCGCGTTCGGCGGTGGAGGCCACCGACACCGGGAAGTCGAGGATCTCGCCGGGCTTCAGGCTCAGGGTGTGCTCGCCCTGCAGGCGGAACTCCGGCGCGTCGTCGAGTTGCAGGCGGTAGCGCTGCGGCTGCTGGGTCTTGTTGATGACCTTGAGGGTGTAGATGTTCTCGATCTGTCCGGCGGCGTTCTCGCGGAACAGCCCACGGTCGCGGGTCACGTCCAGCGAGGCCAGCGGACGGGCATCCAGGGCGACGACGAAGGCGCCGATCATCGCCAGCATTACCGCCGCGTAGCCGACCAGGCGTGGACGCAGGAAGCGGGTCCGGCCACCTTCCAGGGCGCGTTCCGAGGTGTAGCGCACCAGGCCGCGCTCATAGCCCATCTTGTCCATGATCGAGTCGCAGGCATCGACGCAGGCGGCGCAGCCGATGCAGGCGATCTGCAGGCCGTCGCGGATGTCGATGCCGGTGGGGCAGACCTGCACGCACTGCTGGCAGTCGATGCAGTCGCCGAGCCCCTGGGCGCGTGGATCGCTGCCTTTCTTGCGGGCCCCGCGGGACTCGCCACGGGCGGCATCGTAGGAAACGATCAGGGTGTCCTTGTCGAACATCACGCTCTGGAAGCGCGAGTAGGGACACATGTGGATGCACACCTGCTCGCGCAGCCAACCGGCGTTGACATAGGTGGCGGCGGTGAAGAACAGCACCCAGAACAGGCTTTCCAGGTCCAGCTGGAAGCTGAACAGGTCGGCCACCAGCGGCCGCACCGGAGTGAAGTAGCCGATGAAGGTGACCGCCGTGACCAGGCTCACACCCAGCCACAGCGCGTGCTTGGCCGTCTTGCGCAAGAGCTTGGCGGCGCTCGCCGGACCCTGGTCGAGCTTGATCCGCGCGTTGCGGTCGCCCTCGGTGACCTTCTCGCACCACATGAACACCCAGGTCCATACGCTCTGCGGGCAGGTGTAGCCGCACCAGACGCGGCCGGCGAACACGGTGATGAAGAACAGGCCGAAGGCGGCGATGATCAGCAGCGCCGAGAGCAGGATGAAATCCTGCGGCCAGAAGGTCGCGCCGAAAATGTAGAACTTGCGCTCGGGCAAGTCCCAGAGCACCGCCTGGCGGCCGTTCCAGTTCAGCCACAGGGTGCCGAAGAACAGCAGGAACAGCAGGCCGCCGCCGAGGCGGCGGAAGTTGCGGAACAGACCGGTGAAGCTGCGGGTGTAGATCGGGCCGTTCACCGCCGACGGCAGCTTGCCGGGCGCGGGCGGCTGTTTCGACGGAGCGGCCGGTACGGCGGGCTCGACCTGGATCGCGGGAATTCTTTCGCTCATTTTTCGTAGGCCCATCAGGCTGGAGAGGCGGTTGCGACTATAGGAACCGGCTGATGGGCGAAACAGCGGCAGATCGAGCGGGAAAAACCGTATCAGATGGCTCCGCAAAGCAGCGGCCCAGCATTGCCGCGGGTTGCCGGGCGACTTCGGGCAGTACAGATATGCTGCCCGTGGCAACCGGTCGCAGGCGGCGCGAATTCGCCGCCGTCGGCCATCTGATGTGTTTTTTTCGGCGGAATCTGCCGCTGTTTCGCTGTCTGTACGCGGGCGATAGTGGGTGCCAGTGAACACCGGCCCATCCTGTCGCCAGAAACAGGGGCGCAGCCGGTCCCCGGTTTCTTCGCCACGCACCCTGCCCGTCATCGGTGGAGAAACCCTGTCGATGAGGGCTTTGCGATGTACCAGTACGACGAATACGACCAGGCGCTGGTGAGCGAGCGGGTGGCGCAGTTCCGCGACCAGATCGCCCGCCGCCTCGACGGCGAACTGAGCGAGGAGGAGTTCCTCCCGCTGCGCCTGCAGAACGGCCTGTACCTGCAGAAGCACGCCTACATGCTGCGCGTGGCGATTCCCTACGGCACCCTGTCGTCGCCGCAACTGCGCGCGCTGGCGCATGTTGCCCGCTACTACGACCGCGGCTACGGGCACTTCACCACGCGGCAGAACATCCAGTTCAACTGGATCGAACTGGAGCAGGTCGGTGACATTCTCGAACACCTCGCCGGCGCGCAGATGCATGCGATCCAGACCTCCGGCAACTGCGTGCGCAACATCACCACCGAAGCCTTCGCCGGGGTCGCCGCGGACGAGTGGACCGACCCCCGGCCGCTGGCCGAGATCCTGCGCCAGTGGTCGACGGTGAACCCGGAGTTCCTGTTCCTCCCGCGCAAGTTCAAGATCGCCCTCAGTTCGGCGGTGGAAGACCGTGCCGCGGTGCAGATGCATGACATCGGCCTGTACCTTTACCGTCATCCCGACGCCGGCGAGTTGCGCCTGCGGGTCTTGGTCGGCGGCGGCCTGGGACGCACGCCGATGCTCGGCCAGGTGATCCGCGACGACCTGCCCTGGCAGCACCTGCTGTCCTACGTCGAGGCGATCCTGCGGGTCTACAACCGCCACGGCCGGCGCGACAACAAGTACAAGGCGCGGATCA
>NZ_KV811329.1:0-81058 GCF_001813025.1 Pseudomonas sp. HMSC066A08 | reverse complement strand
CAAGGCGCGGATCAAGATCCTGGTCAAGGCGCTGGGCATCGAGGCTTTCGCCCGCGAGGTGGAGGACGAGTGGCAGCACCTGCGCGACGGCCCGGCGCAACTGACTGCCGAGGAGTGCCAGCGGGTCGCCGAGCGCTTCGTATTGCCGCGCTACCTGCCGCCGGCCGGCGGCGAGCTGGCCTACGGCAGCGCCCGTGCGGCCGATCCGGCCTTCGCCCGCTGGGCCTCGCGCAACGTCCAGGCGCACAAGGTGCCGGGCTACGCCTCGGTGGTGCTGTCGACCAAGCCCGGCGCCAGCGCGCCGCCGGGCGACGTCACCGCGGAGCAGATGGAGCGCGTCGCCGACTGGGCCGAGCGCTACGGCTTCGGCGAGATCCGCGTGGCCCACGAACAGAACCTGGTGCTCCCCGACGTGCGCCTGGAGAACCTCCACGCGCTGTGGCGCGAGGCCTGCGCAGCCGGCCTCGGCACGCCTAACCAGGGCCTGCTCAGCGACATCATCGCCTGTCCCGGTGGCGACTACTGCGCGCTGGCCAACGCCAAGTCGATCCCCATCGCCCAGGGTATCCAGCAGCGCTTCGAGGACCTCGACCACCTGCACGACATCGGCGAGCTGAGCCTGAACATCTCCGGCTGCATGAACGCCTGCGGCCATCACCACATCGGCAACATCGGCATCCTCGGCGTCGACAAGAACGGCAGCGAGTGGTACCAGGTCACCCTCGGCGGCGCCCAGGGCAAGGACAGCGCGCTGGGCAAGGTGATCGGGTCATCGTTCAGCGCTGCCGAGGTGCCGGCGGTGATCGAACAGATCGTCGAAACCTTCACCGACCTGCGGGTCGGCCCGGAACGTTTCATCGACACTTTCAACCGGGTCGGCCTGGAGCCGTTCAAGGCCCGGGTCTACGCCAGGATGGAGGAACCGGCATGAACAACCTGATCCGTTTGCGCGATGGCGTCGCCGAGGTCTGCCGCGACGATCCCTGGCAACTCCTGCGCGAGTTGCCCGACGCGCTGCCGCCGGGGCCGTTGCTGCTGCCTCTGGCGGCCTGGCTGGAGCGCCGCGGCGAGGCCGGAGCCGCCGCGCCCTGGCTGGCGCCGGACGATGAGGTGGAGGCCTTGCTGCCGCACTTCGCCGAGCTGCCGCTGATCGCCGTCGACTTTCCCAGCTTCCGCGACGGCCGTGGCTACAGCCTGGCCTACCTGCTGCGCGTGCGCCTGGGCTGGAGCGGCGAGTTGCGCGCAGTGGGCGACGTGTTGCGCGACCAGCTCAGTCATATGCGCCAGTGCGGCTTCGATGCCTTCGCGGTGCGCGAGGACAAGAACGTCGAGGACGCGCTCAAGGGGCTCGCGGGCTTGAGCGTGCTCTACGGCCGTTCGGCGATCGAGCCGCGACCGTTGTTCCGCCGTCGCTAGGCATATGCCCCCGGACCGACGCCGATACCTGCCGCAACGCCGACCTGGCCCCTCTCCCGCTGCGGGCGCGGGGCGCGCCCCTCAGCCGTAGATCGAGGAGCTGGCGGACGGCGCCGGCGCGCCGCCCTTGAAGCGCCCCGCCAGTTCGCGCAGCGAACGCATCAGCAGGCTGGTGTCCACGCCCACCGCGACGAACGCGCAGCCCAGCTCCAGGTAGCGCCGCGCCAGTGCCTCGTCGGCGGAGAGGATGCCGGCGGCCTTGCCGGCCGCGCGGATGCGGCGGATGGCGTCCTCGATGGCTGTCTGCACCTCGGGATGGCCGGGATTGCCGCGATGGCCCATGGCTGCGCTGAGGTCGGCCGGACCGATGAACACGCCGTCGACGCCCTCGACGGCGGCGATCGCGTCGAGGTTGGCCAGGCCCTCCAGGTTTTCCACCTGGACCAGCAGGCACATCTGCTCGTCGGCGTGGTCCAGGTACTCCGCCACGCTGTTCCAGCGCGAGGCCCGGGCCAGCGCACTGCCGACCCCGCGTACGCCCGCCGGCGGATAGCGCACGGCACGCACCAGCCCTTCGGCCTGGGCGGCGCTGTCGACCATCGGTACCAGCAGGGTCTGCGCGCCGATGTCGAGCAGTTGCTTGATCAGCGCGGTGTCGCCCTGCACCGGGCGAATCACCGGCTGGCCGGGGTAGGGCGCCAGCGCCTGCAACTGGCCGAGCAGGCTGCGCAGGTCGTTGGGCGCGTGCTCGCCGTCCAGCAGCAGCCAGTCGAAGCCGGCGTTGGCGGCCAGCTCCGCGCAGTAGGGATCGGCCAGGCCGAGCCACAGGCCGATCTGCGCCTCGCCGCTGCGCAGGCGTTGCTTGAAGCGATTGACGGGCAGGTCCATGGAAATGCCTCCTCAGACGAAACGGCAGGAGATGCTGCCGAGCAGGTCGTAGTCGACGTGGAAGGTGTCCCCCGGCGCGGCCGCCACCGGGCGGGTGAAGGAGCCGCCGAGGATCACCTGGCCGGCCTCCAGGCAGACGCCGTAGGGCGCCAGCTTGTTGGCCAGCCAGGCGACGCCCTTGGCCGGGTGGTTGAGCACCGCGGCGGAGACGCCGGACTCCTCGATCACGCCATTGCGGTAGAGGATCGCCGGTACCCGCCGCAGGTCGATATCGCCTGGCCGCACGGCCCGGCCGCCCATCACCACGCCGGCGTTGGCGGCGTTGTCGGAGATGGTGTCGAAGACCTTGCGCGTGACTTTCGTTTGCGGGTCGACCTGCTGTATGCGCGCATCGATGATCTCCAGCGCCGGGATCACCCACTCGGTGGCCTCGAGCACGTCGAACAGGGTGCAGTCCGGTCCCTTCAGCGGCTTGCCGAGGATGAACGCCAGCTCCACCTCGACCCGCGGCACGATGAAGCGCTGGAAGGGGATGTTGCTGCCCTCCTCGAAGAACATGTCGTCGAGCAGGGCGCCGTAGTCCGGTTCGCTGATGTTCGACGAGACCTGCATGGCGCGCGAGGTCAGACCGATCTTGTGGCCCTTGAGCACGCGCCCGTCGGCGATCTTGCGCTCGACCCAGGCGCGCTGGATGGCGTAGGCGTCCTCGATGGCGATGTCCGGGTAGTCGAGGGAGAACTGCCTTACCTGCTGGCGCGAGCGTTCGGCGGCGTCGAGGCGGTTGGCGGCTTCCTGGATCAGACGGGGATCGAGCATGGTCGGGGTCTCTCGGTTCAGCGTGGGTTGACCACGGCGGCGGGGGTCCGCAGGACCAGGCCGGCGCCGAGGGCGATGAGGATGGCCAGCAGGTACAGGGCCAGGCTGGCGCTCTGGGTGGTGTCGCGCATCCAGCCGATCAGGTAGGGCGCGAGGAAGGCGGCGATGCTGCCGAAGGAACTGACCAGGGCGATTCCGGCGGCCAGGGTGGCGCTGGAAAGGAAGGCCGGCGGCAATTGCCAGAACATCGGCAGGGCCGCGCTGGCGCCCATCCCGGCGATCACCAGGCCGGTCATCACCAACCAGGCGCTGGTCGGCGCCAGGGCCGCCAGGCTGAAACCGGCGGCGGCCATCAGCAACGGAATGCCCAGGTGCCAGCGGCGCTCGCGCAGGCGGTCGGAGGAACGGCCGATGAAGATCATGAAGGCGCAGCCGGCGAGATAGGGCACCGCGCTGAGCATGCCGATGCGGCTGTCCTGGGCGATGCCGGCGCCATGGATCAGGCTCGGCATCCAGAACGCGATGGTGTTCACCGCCAGCATCACCGCGAAATAGATCGCCACCAGCAGCCACACCTGCGGATTGCTGAAGATGCCGGAAAAGGACGTGATGGTCTTGCGCTGTTCCTCGCCGGCCAGTTCTTCGCGCAGCAGGTGCTTCTGCTCGTCGCTGAGCCACGCCACCCGTTCGAAGCTTTCCGGCAGCGAGCACCAGACCACCACGCCGAGGAACACAACCGGCAGGCCTTCGATCAGGAACATCCACTGCCAGCCGCGCAGTCCGAGGGCGTCATGGAAGCCTTCTAGGATCCAGCCCGAAAGCGGTCCGCCGATCACCCCGGCCATGGGCACGGCGATGGCGAACAGAGCGGTGATCTGCCCGCGTCGGCGCGCCGGGAACCAACGGTTCAGGTAGACCAGGATACCGGGGAAGAAGCCGGCCTCGGCGACCCCCAGGAGAAAGCGCAGCAGGTAGAAGCCGCGCGCGGTCTCCACCAGCAGCATGGCGGTGGAGAGACAGCCCCAGACCAGCATCAGGCAGGCGATCCAGCGGCGCGGGCCGATCCGTTCCAGCATCAGGTTGCTGGGCAGGCCGAACAGCGCATAGGCGATGAAGAACAGCCCGGCGCCGAGACCGTAGACGGTGTCGCTGAAGTGCAGGTCGGCGCTCATCTGCAACTTGGCGAAACCGATGTTGATGCGGTCCAGGTGGGCGAAGACGTAGCACACCAGCAGCAGCGGCATCAGCCGCCAGGTGACGCGGTCGTGGGTGCTGTCGCTGAGAGGCAGGGTGGTGCTGTTCAGGGTGCTGGCTGTGCTCATGATCTTGTACTTTTTGTGAGCGCCCGGACGTCCCGGCGACCTGTCGGTGGCCGGGAGGCGAGCTGGGTGAGTGCAGCGTTGCGGCGGGCCGGTCAGCCCGCCGGGTGGTTCAGGAATTCATGCACGTTGTTGCGCTTGTAGTTCAGCTCCGCGTCCAGTTCGGTGAGTTCGAAGGACAGCGCCAGCAGGCGTCGCGCCTGGAGCTCGGCGAAGTGCGCGGTGATCACCTCGAAAAGTGCCTCGGCGACTTGCCGGCGAGTCTCCAGGTCGCGACCGGCGCCGACTTTCAGGGTCATGTGGACGAAGGCATAGTCGTGCTTGCCGTCGGCCATGCGCCAGGTGTCCAGGCGCACGCCGCGGCTGCGGATGCCGCCGAGCGGGAAAACGCCGCTGGCGCCGAGGCAGGCGTGGACCTTCTCGAACAGCCCGGGCAGGTCGGCTTCGGCTTCGATGTTGTCGGTGTATTCGGCGATGAAGTGCGGCATGGTGGCGTCCTCAGAGGCGGCTGGCGCAACTGGCGCCGGCTGGGTTGCCGGCCTGGGCGGCGGGGATCGCCGAGCCGTCCTGGGCGGTGACCGGGAATACCGCGTTGATCTGCCCGGTGCCGGAGGAGCCGAAGTAGGGCGTCACGACCTCCGCCTTGCCGTCGTAGGCCGACCAGCCGAGGGCGCCGAGGAGCATCGCGGTGTCGTGCATGAAGCCTTCGCCATGGCCCTTGGAGGCGTACTCGGGGAGCATCCCGCAGAACTCGGCCCAGCGGCCCTCCTGCCACATCTGCACGACTTCATGGTCGAGAACCTCGAGGAACGGGCTCCAGATGCGGTCGGAGAAGTCCGGCGCCTGGCCGTTCTGGGCGAAGCGGTGGGACAGCGAACCGCTGGCGAGGAACGCCACCGTGCCGTCGTAGTGCTCTTCCACCGCCTTGCGCATGGCCCAGCCCAGGCGCGCGCTGTCGTTCAGGTAATGCACGGTACACAGGGCGGAGACCGAGACCACCTTGAAGTGGCGGTCCTGGTTCATGTAGCGCATCGGCACCAGGGTGCCGTACTCCGGGCCGAGGGTAGTGGCGTCGTGGGCCAGGGTCTCCACGCCGAGCGCGTTGCAGCCCTCGGCGAGGATGCGGCCCAGCTCCGGGTTACCGGGGAAACCGTACTCCATGTTGGCGATGAAGTGCGGCAACTCGTTGCTGGTGTAGAGCCCCTCGAAGTGCGGCGCGCAGTTGATGTGGTAGCCGGCGTTGACCAGCCAGTGGGTGTCGAACACCACGATGGTGTCGACCCCCAGTTCGCGGCAGCGCCGGCCGATCTCGCGGTGCCCGTCGATCGCCGGCTGGCGGCAGCCGTGGCGCGGGCCGGGCAGCTCGGACAGGTACAGCGAGGGTACGTGGGTGATCTTGGCAGCCAGAGCGACTTTGCCCATGACGATTCTCCTGGTGGCCCGTTGGGCCTGGCAGCGGGCGCGGCCGTTGGCGGCTGGCCCGGATTCTTCTGATTGTGTCTGCACGCCGGCGCTGCTGGCGGCCTCGGGCGGCCGCTCTGCACGAGCGCGCCCTACACGCCCCAGCGGGGGATGTGATGGCTGCCCATGGATATACACACGTTCTTGATCTCGGCGAATACCTCGAAGCTGTATTCCCCGCCTTCGCGTCCGGTGCCCGAGGCCTTCACCCCGCCGAACGGCTGGCGCAGGTCGCGCACGTTCTGGCTGTTGATGAAGACCATCCCGGCCTCGATGCCGCGTGCCAGGCGATGGGCCTTGCCGATGTCCTGGGTCCAGATGTAGGAGGCCAGGCCGTATTCCACGTCGTTGGCCAGGCGCAGCGCCTCGGCTTCGTCCTTGAACGGGATCAGGCAGACCACCGGGCCGAAGATCTCCTCCTGGGCGATGCGCATGCGGTTGTCCACGTCGGCGAACACCGTGGGCTGGATGAACTGCCCCTTGCTCAGGTGCGCCGGCAGGCCGGACGGACGCTCCAGGCCGCCGGCCACCAGGTTGGCGCCTTCCTCGAGGCCGATGCGGATGTAGCCGGTGACCTTGTCGTAGTGGGCCTGGGTGATCATCGAGCCGACCTGGGTCTTCGGGTCCTGCGGATCGCCGACGATCAGGCGCCTGGCGCGCGCGGCGAACTCGGCGACGAACTGCGGGTAGACGCTTTCCTGGACGAAGATGCGACTGCCGGCGGTGCAGCGTTCGCCGTTCAGCGAGAAGATGGTGAACAGCGCGGCGTCCAGCGCCCGCTCGAGGTCGGCGTCCTCGAAGACCAGCACCGGCGACTTGCCGCCCAGCTCCATCGAGTACTTCTTGATCCCGGCCGCCTCCATGATTCGTCGCCCCGTGGCGGTGCCGCCGGTGAAGGACACCGCGCGCACGTCGCGGTGGCGGACCAGCGCGTCGCCGGCGCTGGCGCCGTAGCCCTGGACCACGTTGAACACCCCCGGCGGAATGCCCGCCTCGTGCACCAGGCGGCCCAGCTCGTTGGCGGTCAGCGGCGACAGCTCGGACATCTTCAGCACCGCCGTGTTGCCCAGGGCCAGGCACGGCGCGGTCTTCCAGGTGGCGGTCATGAACGGTACGTTCCACGGCGAGACCAGGCCGCAGACGCCGACCGGCTGGTACAGGGTGTAGTTGAGCATCTGGTCGTCGACCGGATAGCTGTGCCCGTTCATCCGCGTGCAGACTTCGGCGAAGAACTCGAAGTTGTGCGAGGCGCGCGGGATCAGCACGTTCTTCGTCTGGTGGATCGGCAGGCCGGTGTCGAGGGTCTCGAGTTCCGCCAGGTGCGGCACGTTCCGGTCGATCAGCTCGCCGAGCCGGCGCATCAGGCGCGCGCGCTCCTTGGCCGGGGTATTGGCCCATTTCGGGAAGGCTTCCCGGGCCGCCGCCACCGCCGCGTCGATTTCCGCCGCGCCGCCGCTGGCAACCTCGCCGATCAGCTCGCCGGTGGCCGGGTTGTAGTTCTCGAAGACGTCCTTGCTTTCGACCTCGCGGCCATTGATCCAGTGTTTGATCATTCTGCGTGCTCCTGTGCGCGGGCGCGGAAGAATTCGGCCTCGCTGACGATTCGGTTGACCAGGCGACCGACGCCTTCCACCTCCACCACCACTTCGTCGCCGGGGACCACGTCGGACAGGCCTTCCGGGGTGCCGGTGGCGATCATGTCGCCCGGCTGCAGGGTCATGAAGCTGGAGAAGTATTCGATCAGGTAGGGAATGTCGAAGATCATGTCCGCGGTGCTGCCTTCCTGGCGCAGCTCGCCGTTGACCCAGGTGCGCAGGACCAGCCGGTTCGGCTCGGGAACCTCGGCCGCGTCGACGATCCACGGCCCCACCGGGGTGGTGGCGTCGCGGTTCTTAACCCGCAGGTTGGGCCGGTAGTAGTTCTCCAAGTAGTCGCGGATCGCGTAGTCGTTGCACACCGTGTAGCCGGCCAGGTAGCCGAGGGCGTCCTCGCGGCGGACGTTGCGCGCCGGCTTGCCGATCACCGCCACCAGTTCGCACTCGTAGTGCATGTAGTCGACGTTGTCCGGACGCCAGCTGACCTGGCGGTGGCCGGTGTAGGTGCCCGGCGACTTGATGAACGCCAGCGGTTCGCTGGGCGCCTTGAACGACAGTTCGGCGGCATGGTCGGCGTAGTTCAGGCCGAGGGCGAACATGCTCCCGGTGGCCGGCGGCAGCCACTCCACCCGGTCCTCGGCGAGCAGGGTGCCGTCGGCCAGGCGGACGGCGTTGGCGTCTTCCACGGTGACCTGGTGAACCCGGCCCTGGTAGCGGATGCGTGCGTGTTTCATGGTCGGTTCCTCATTCCGCGACGATGCTGTTGGCGAGGCGGCCGAGGCCGTCGATCTCGACCTCGACGCGGTCGCCGGGATGCACGTCGACGCGCCCTTCGGGGGTGCCGGTGATCAGCACGTCGCCGGCGTGCAGGGTCATGAACTCGCTGATCTCGGCGATCAGTCGCGGGATGTCGCGCACCAGGTTGGCGGTGTTGTTGCGCTGGCGCAGTTCGCCGTTGACGTACAGCTTCAGCTCCAGCGCATGGGGATCGACGATCTCTTGCGCCGGCACCAGGTGCGGACCGAGCGGGCAGAAGCCGTCGCGGCACTTGGCTTTCACCGCCGGACGGTAGTAGCTGTCTTCCGGCAGGCTGAACTCGTTGACGATCACGTAGCCGGCGACATGCGCCATGGCCTCTTCCTCCTTCACCCGGCTGGCGTCGCGAGCGATCACCACGCCCAGCGCCGGGCCCGGTTGCAGGCGTTCGACGCCGCGCGGGAAGAGCACCGGGGCGTCGTGCTCGTTGCGGGTATTCGGTGTCTTGATGAACAGCACCGGCTTCACCGGCGGCTTCTGGTAGGGCGGCTGCCGGAATTCCGGCAGGCGGCTGTCGAGCAGGCCCTTGTAGTTCAGCGCGACGCCGAACAGGGTGCCGGCGGCGACGTCATTCAGTGCGCGGCTCATTGTGGTGGTGTCTCCTGGCGCGATAAGCGAACGGCGAGGGGGCCGTCCTGGCGAAAACTCGTTAATGTGTTAACGTTATATTTAACATGTTAATGATCGTCAACCCCGGCTGCTGCGCCATTCGTCCCGGGGAGGTGGCAAGAGGCGCCGTCTGCGGTATACGGATGCCCGCGACGGCTTGCGTGCGCAGCCGGGAAGAACAACAAAGAGAAGATCGCCATGCCAGAGCGCCAGCCGATCCCCAACATCAACATCGGGCAGGTCTACGACCAGCGCTATGCCGATGCCGAGGTGCACTACGACGCGCTCGGCAACCTGGCCGGTTTCTTCGGCCGCAACATGCCGGCGCACCGGCACGACCGCTTCTTCCAGGTCCACTACGTGAAGCATGGCGCCGTTCGGGTCTATCTCGACGAGCGGCAATACCTGGAGTCGGGGCCGATGTTCTTCCTCACCCCGCCGACCGTGCCGCACGCCTTCGTCACCGAGGCGGAGGCCGATGGCCATGTGCTGACCGTGCGCCAGCAACTGGTGTGGAGCCTCACCGAAGCCGAGCCGGGCCTGGCGTCCGGGCCGCTGGTGGCGCCGGCCTGCGTGGCGCTGGGCAACCTGGAGGGGGCGGCGGCCGAGGAGGCGGCGCGCCTGGCGCTGCTCTTCGAGCAGTTGCGCAGCGAGTCGATGGCCAGCCGCTCCGGCCGCCAGCAGGCGCTGCTGGCGTTGACCCGGCTGGTCATGATCAGCCTGCTGCGCCTATCGGCCAATTCGGTGGCTGCGCGGCCGATGCGTCACGAAGACCTGCAAATCTTCCAGCGTTTCAACGCCCTGATCGAGGAGCGCTACGCCGAGCATTGGCCGCTGTCGCGCTACGCCAGCCGGATCGGCGTCACCGAGGCGCGTCTCAACGACGTCTGCCGGCGTATCGCCGACCTGCCGTCGAAACGCCTGGTATATGACCGGCTGATGCAGGAGTCCAAGCGCCTGCTGCTGTTCACCGGCGGCTCGGTGAACGAGATCTGCTACCAGCTCGGCTTCAAGGACCCGGCCTACTTCAGTCGCTTCTTCGTGCGTTACGCGGGGCTCACCCCCAGCGCTTACCGCCAGCGACAGGCCGACGGGGAGTCCCGTCGCTGAGCGGGTGGGCGGGTATACTCGCGCTCCCACTCGAACAGGAAGCGTTTCTCCATGCATGATGCAGCCACCTCCATGCCGCCGCAGGCTCCCGCTACCTGGGCCGACTACCTTGCCGGCTACCGCTGGCGAGGGCAGGGCGAAGGATGTTCCGCGGCCACTGTCCACCGCCTGGAGGCTGCGCGGCGGCCGACCCTGTTCGTCAAGCAGGAAGTGCTGTCCGCACATGCCGAGCTGCCCGCCGAAATCGCCCGCCTGCGCTGGCTGCACGGTGCCGGCATCGACTGCCCGCAGGTGCTGAACGAAACCCAGAGCGACGGCCGGCAATGGCTGCTGATGAGCGCAGTGCCGGGGGACACGCTGTCCGCGCTGGCGCAGCGCGGCGAGCTGGAGCCCGGGCGCCTGGTGCGCCTGGTGGCCGCCGCCCTGCGCCGGCTGCACGATCTCGATCCGGCTGCCTGTCCCTTCGACCATCGCCTGGGACGGCGTCTGGACACCGTGCGCCAGCGGGTCGAGGCCGGGCTGGTGGACGAGGCGGACTTCGACGACGACCATCGTGGTCGCAGCGCCTCGGAGCTGTACCGCCTGCTGCTCGACCGGCGTCCGGCGGTCGAAGACCTGGTGGTCGCCCATGGCGACGCCTGCCTGCCAAATCTGCTGGCGGAGGGGCGGCGCTTCAGCGGCTTCATCGATTGCGGCCGGCTTGGCGTCGCCGACCGCCACCAGGACCTGGCCCTGGCCGCGCGGGACATCGAGGCCGAACTCGGCGCGGCCTGGGCCGAGGCCTTCCTCGTCGAATACGGCGGCGATATCGACGGCGAACGGCTGGCGTACTTCAGGCTATTGGACGAGTTCTTCTAGAGTAGGGGCGGTTCGGATCCGGTGCGGATTCGGCCTGTCTTTGCACGGAAACGGGGTACGACGGCACCCGCCATCGCGTCTCTTCTTGCCTGCTCCGTAGAGTCGCCGGCTCAGTTCAGCCGGTACTGCGCCAGTTCCTTCGCCGAAAGCACGCGCATCCGTTTGGGATCGGTGCTTTGCATGGCCTGTACCAAGGTGCTGGGGACATCCATTTCGCGGAAGTAGGCGGCGGAGTCGTAGCGCATGCCGTTGGCCGAGCGCGAGTGCAGCGAGTCGCCGTGGGCGTAGTAGGGACGGTGCAGGCCGACGTAGCCGCGTACGGTCTTGCGCTTGCCGGCCGCCAGCAGGTAGACGCAGGTGCCCTGGCAGACGCTGCTCGACGGCACCAGCGCGTCGAAGCCGGATTCGCGCAGCAGGCGGCCCATGCGAATCGCCTCCGGCACGCTGCCGCCGATGCTGTTCAGCAGGAGCAGCTTGCGCGAATAGGTTCCCGGATTGTTGCGCAAACCCTTGAGCAGCGTCTCGTAGTCGCCCGGCGCGATCTCCTCCGAGACGCGGACCGTCAGCACCCGCCCCATGCTCTTGTGTTGCAGCGAATGCACTTCGACCCTGGCCAGTGCGGGAGCCGCGCAGAACACGGCGAGGCAGGCGAGGACGGTCCGGAGGCGGAGGCGGGGCATGGAACGGGGCGATCCTGTCAGACGGCGATGGTTGCCGAAGATACCTGCAAGCGTTGCATTGTGCACGGTCCTCGTCGTCAGGACGAGGAGCCGGTCTCCGCCTGGCGCACCGGCAGGCGCAGGCAGAAGGTGATGACGTCGTCGCGGCAGTCCACGTCGATACGCCCCTGGTGGGCCTGGGCGATGGCCTGGGAGATGTACAGGCCGATACCGAGGCCGTTGCGGTTGCGCTGGTTGTCCGCCGACTCGCGCTTGAACGGTTCGAACAGGTTGGCCAGCTGCGCTTCGGAGAGGCCGCTGGTTTCGTTGAGCACGCTCAGGCACACCTCGTCGCCCTGGCGGGTCAGGGTGACCAGCACCGGCCGGCCGGGCAGGCCGTGATGACGGGCGTTGCTCAGCAGGTTGGCGGCGACCTGGGCGTAGCGGTCCGGGTCGACCACGGCACGAACCTGCGGGTCGATGGCGATCTCGATCACCAGGCCGGGATAGGCGACGTCGGTTTCGCAGACGATCTGCCGCACCAGTTGCGAGACGTCGGTGTCGACCGGGTTCACGGTGAGGCCGATGCCCGACTGCAGGCGGCTCATGTCGAGGATCTGGCTGACCAGCCGTTCCATGCGGCTGCTGGACGCGGAAATGTGTTGGCGCAGTTCGGTGGTGCGGGTGTCGCTGGAGGACAGCAGGGCCGCCGCCATGGAGATCGACTGCAACGGGTTGCGCAGGTCGTGGCCGAGCACCGCGATCAGGCGCTGGCGCATGCGGTCGACTTCGGCCGCATGGTTGAGGCACAGTTCCATCAGGTCCAGGCGCAGCTTTTCGGCGATCGCCAGGTCGGTTTCGCTCCAGGGCGTGGAGTGGCCGCGGACCACTTCCTCCCAGGCCTCGAACGAGCCGCGTGGGGTCAGCCGCGGGCCGGAGGGGCCGATGGTCAACAGCTTTTCCGGCTTGCCGCCCCAGCGGATGCGGTGCACTTCCTCGTGGCGGAACCAGAAGATCCAGCCCGATTCCTGGCGGTGGAAACGGATCGCCAGCACACCGCAGCAGTCGCCGCCGTCCGGAGAGTCCTCGCTGGGCTGCGGCCAGTTGTCGGTGTGGTAGATGTCCCGTTCCGGGTCGCGCTGCAGGCGTTGCAGGACATTCCCGGCCTGGCGCTCGAAGTCGCCGCGGATGCTCAGGGTGCGGCCGCCGAGCATGACCAGGGCGCCGTCGCAGGGAATCAGTGTGGCGATGCCATCGTCCGGGCGGGCCAGTGCGCCGAACAGGTCGTCGGCGTCCCGCGCGCGGCGAGCCAGGGCCAGCCTGCGCTCGGTGGACACGCGTAGCAGTTCGGCGATACGCCCCTGCTCCAGGCGCTCGACGATGGCGCTGCAGACCTGGGAGAAAATCTGGAACGACATGCGCACCGGGTAGGGAATCAGCTTGGGCGACATGTGATGGCAGGAGAACAGTCCCCAGAGCTTGCCGCCGACCACGATGGAGATGCTCATCGAGGCGCGCACGCCCATGTTGGTCAGGTATTCGCAGTGGATCGGCGAAACGCTGCGCAGCACGCTGTAGCTGAGATCGAACGATTCGTTGGTCTCCGGGTTCAGCGCGGGAAACACGCGCATCGGCGTATAGGCCACGTCGGCGATCAGCCTGATCGGGTTCTGGATGTACAGGCGCCGCGCCTGGGCCGGGATATCCGAGGCCGGGTAGCGTTGCCCCAGGTAGCTTTCGAGGTCTTCGCGACGGCTCTCGGCGACCACCTCGCCGGAGTCGTCATGACGGAAACGGTAGGCCATCACCCGGTCGTAGCCGGTCATCCGGCGCAGTTCGTCGGTGACGTTGCTGAGCAGGCTGGCGGTGTCGTTGTGCAACTGGACCTGGGCGATGATGCGCTGGGCATTGAGGATGAAGGAGGTGATCGACAGCGTGTCCGCGGTGCGGACCTCGAACTCCAGGTAGAACACTTCCTTGTAGCTGTGGCCGATCACGTCGAACAGGTGTTCGCCGATCCGCGTCTCGACGCTGTTCGACCATGGGCCGTTGCCGGTCAGTCCCTCTTCGAGCATGCGCAGGACCTCCGGCCCCACCTGCTCCGGCGTCAGGTAGGAACCCGGCGAGGCGACGAAACCCAGTAGCGCCTGGATGTTCTCGCTCGCCGCGAGGACCATGCCGTCCGCGCGCAGGGCGACCAGCGCCCCATGCGGCTGGATCGCGCCAGGCACGTGGATGGGTTCGTCCTCGCAGTTCGCCAGGGTAACCGGGGTGATGCTCGTCATCTATCGTCCAGCCTGGTCTCCAGGCAGTCAGGCTTCGTCGAGAACCCATCGACGAAACGAAAGGAATGTAGCCTGTGCCGCATCCTGCGCAAGGCCGATGGCTTCGGGGCTGTCGATCTGCCGGTCGAGTTGTTCGAGAAACTCCTGCCAGTGCACCCCGGTCGCCTGGCCGTAGCCCCGCAACCACTGTAGCGGCAGACCGGGCAGGCGTGGAGCTAGTCGTTTGTAGAGATACGCGCCGCCCAGCGTCGCGCCTTCCATCACGTAGGCCACCCCGAAGACCTCCGCGGCCCGTGTCGCATTCGGCAGGTCGGCGCAGCGCGGTAGCGCCTCCACCTGCGCGCGGCTCATGCCGCCGGCCTGCAGGTCGCTTTCCAGCCAGGCGCTCTTGACCAGCCGCGCTTCGGCCCGCAGCGCCGCCGGCCAGCCGCTGCGGTTGTCGCGCAGCGCGCGCTCCAGGGGGTCGAGCCAGCCAAGGATGCGTCCGGCATGGTCGAGGTAGGCGCGGTCGTCGAGATAGTCGTCGCCCAACGGCGAACGGCGGTCCAGTTCTGCGTGCAGGTCACGGGTGGCGTCGCGGAGTGCGGCGAGGGCTGGCGATGTAGATGAGGACATGAGGTCAGGGCCAGCGATTCGAGGCATGAACGGAAAAGAGTAGCAGGAAGCCGTACGCCCGGCTCGGAATAAATGGGCATCCCCGCGCGCGGCGCAGGGATGCCGGAGCGGGCGCGCTCAGGCCGCCTCGGTCTGCACCACCCGGTAGCAGGGGACGTAGGCCGCGCCGCCGGGCAGCTTCATCCGGTGCTGCTTGACGAAGGCCTGCAGCAGGCGGTCCAGCGGCAGCATCACCGCCGGGTCGCCGTGGATCTCGTAGGGCCCGTACTGCTCGATCATGCGGATGCCGTTGTCCTTGACGTTGCCGGCGACGATCCCGGAAAACGCGCGGCGCAGGTTGGCCGCCAACTCGTGGGGCGGCAGGCTGCGGCTGAGCTGGAGGCTGGCCATGTTCTCGTGGGTCGGCTCGAACGGGCGCTGGAAGCTTTCATCGATCTTCAGCATCCAGTTGAAGTGGAAGGCGTCGTTGCGCTCGCGGCGGAACTGCTTCACTTCCTTCAGGCCCTGGGCCATCTGCTTGGCCACCTCGGCCGGGTCGTCGATGACGATCCGGTAGTGGCGCTGCGCCGCATGGCCGAGGGTCGCCCCGACGAATTCATGGAGCTGCTGCAGGTAGGCTTCGGCGCTGCGGGGACCGGTGAGGATGACCGGGAAGGGCAGGTCCTGGTTGTCCGGGTGCATGAGGATGCCCAGCAGGTAGAGGAACTCTTCCGCGGTCCCGGCGCCGCCGGGGAAGATGATGACCCCGTGGCCGACGCGGACGAAGGCTTCCAGGCGCTTCTCGATGTCCGGGAGGATCACCAGTTCGTTGACGATCGGGTTCGGCGCCTCGGCGGCGATGATTCCCGGTTCGGTCAGGCCCAGGTAGCGACCGCCGACGATGCGCTGCTTGGCGTGGCTGATGGTGGCGCCCTTCATCGGTCCCTTCATCACCCCCGGTCCGCAGCCGGTGCAGACGTCCAGGCTGCGCAGGCCGAGCTCGTGGCCGACCTTCTTGGTGTACTTGTATTCCTCGCTGCTGATCGAGTGACCGCCCCAGCAGACGACGATCTTCGGCTCGACGCCGGGGCGCAGCGTACGGGCGTTGCGCAGCAGCTGGAAGACGTAGTCGGTGAGGCCCTGGGAGCTGTCCAGGTCGACGTGCTGGCTGTCCAGCCCGCTCTGGGTATAGACGATGTCGCGCAGGGCGCTGAACAGCATCTCGCGCGTGCTGGCGATCATCTCGCCATCGACGAAGGCGTCGGCCGGCGCGTTGATCAGCTCAAGGCGCACGCCGCGGTCCTGCTGGTGGATACGCACCTCGAAGTCCTTGTAGGCGTCGAGGATGGTCTTGGCGTTGTCGCTGTGGGCGCCGGTATTGAGGATCGCCAGGGCGCACTGGCGGAACAGTTGGTAGGTCTTGCCGTTGGCGGTTTCGCTCAGTTGTTGCACTTCGCGTTGGGAGAGGGTTTCCAGCGTGCCTTTCGGACTGACCGAGGCGTTGATCACAGGGCGATGAGACATGTGCGATTCCATGCAGGGGACGCGGCGGCGTAGAAGAGCAGCGGCATCCGGATAAGGGAGCGCCGGGCAGGTTGCGTGCCGGGGGAGAGGGCGATCAGCCGTCGGAGTGGGGCGACGAGGCAACCGTGCGCTGGGGCTTGGCTCCAGGGTCTTGGTTAAATGTAATAGCGAGAACCTGACTGATCTGACAAGGAAAATCTCGAATTTATCTGTCGCCGGCCTGGCACCGGGGAAATCCTGCCACTGGCCGTGGGCGAAAAGATCCGGCATCGGCCGGGATAATCGACTCTTCTCCTGCTATCGTTGCGTTTCCGCCGGATGCTCGGCCAGTCGAAGGGAGGAACGAACCATGTCGTATGAACAGTCCAGCAGCGTACCTAGCGACTTTCTTTCCTCCTTTTTCCAAGAGCCTGTCATCCATGATCGAACTCAGAACCATCACCCGCGACGACTGGGAAACCTGCATTGACCTGAAGGTCGCCCGCCACCAGGCGCACTTCGTCGCTTCCAACCTCTATTCGCTGGCCCAGAGCCGCTTCCTGCCGGGGTTCCGCGCGGTCGGCATCCACCACGGCGGGCGCATGGTCGGCTTCGCCCTCTACGGCCCCGACGCCGACGACGGCCACTACTGGCTCTACCGCCTGATGATCGACCGCCGCTACCAGGGCAAGGGGCACGGCCGCGCCGCCCTGCAACGGATCATCGCCAATGTGCGCCGGACGAGGCGGCGCAGCGATCGCCTGATGGTCGCCTACGCCGTCGACAACGAAGTGGCCCGCCAGCTTTATCGGGACGCCGGCTTCGTCGAACAGGGCCTCGCGCCCTGGGGCGAGACGATGGCCTGCCTGATGTTGCCGGAGCCGTCGCATCGCTCCGGGAAGGTCGCCGGAGCGCCGGGCGGGCGTGCAGCGCACGGCGTCCCGGCGTAGAATCGCGGGATTCGGCAGTTCCCTCCAATACCTATAACGACCATCCAACGCACATCGCCGCCCCGGACCCTTGCGTCCGGGGCGTTTTCCGTCGTGCGTGGCGAGGGTCGCGGGACCTGCCCGTCCGCCCCCTGCTCCGGAACCGAACGCCCCATGGACAGCACCTCCGAAACCCGCAGCGGCAGCTGGCTGAGCGTGATCGCCCTGGCCCTGGCCGCCTTCATCTTCAACACCACGGAGTTCGTCCCGGTCGGCCTGCTCAGCGACATCGGCCACAGCTTCGAGATGCCTACCTCGCAGGTCGGCCTGATGCTGACCATCTATGCCTGGGTGGTGTCGCTGGCCTCGTTGCCGATGATGCTGCTGACCCGCAATATCGAGCGGCGCAAGCTGCTGGTCGGGGTATTCCTGCTGTTCATCGCCAGCCACGTGCTGTCCGGGCTGGCCTGGAGCTTCCAGGTGCTGATGCTCAGCCGGATCGGCATTGCCTTCGCCCACGCGGTGTTCTGGGCCATCACCGCTTCGCTGGCGGTGCGCGTGGCGCCGCCGGGACAGCAGGCCAAGGCGCTAGGGCTGCTGGCCACCGGCACCACCCTGGCGATGGTCCTGGGCATCCCGCTGGGGCGGGTGGTCGGCGAGGCCCTGGGCTGGCGTACCACCTTCATGGCCATCGCCGGACTCTCGGTGCTGACCCTGCTCTACCTGGCGCGCTCCCTGCCGCTGCTGCCAAGCCAGAACTCCGGTTCCCTGCGCAGCCTGCCGATGCTGTTCCGACGCCCGGCGCTGGTCAGCCTGTACGTGCTGACCGTGGTGGTGATCAGCGCCCAGTTCACCGCCTACAGCTACATCGAGCCCTTCGCCAAGCAGGTGGCGCAGATGAGTGGCGAGGCGACCACCCTGCTGCTGCTGTTGTTCGGCGGCGCCGGGATCTTCGGTTCGATCCTCTTCAGCCGCTACAGCGAGGCTTTCCCGCGAGGCTTCCTGCTGGCCGCGATCCTCGCCTTGGGCAGCAGCCTGGCGCTGCTGTTGCCGCTGTCCGCGCAGCCGACCTGGCTGATGGCGCTCAGCCTGCTCTGGGGCATGTCGATCATGTGCTTCGGCCTGGCCCAGCAGTCCCGCGTCCTTCGCCTCGCCTCGGACGCCACCGACGTGGCCATGGCGCTGTTCTCCGGCCTGTACAACGTCGGCATCGGCGCCGGCGCGCTGCTCGGCAGCATGGTCAGCGAACGCATGGGCCTGGCCTCGATCGGCAATGTCGGCGCCGTGCTGGCGCTGGCCGGCCTGCTGCTCGCCCTGTTCGCCGCACTGCGCTACGCGGAGGCGCTGAAAAGCACGTCGTTGTGAGTGCTCATTCACTGGCCCAGATGATTCGGCGGAGGAATCCGCCTGCTTGATCTAGTCTTCTGGGACGAAAAGGCGCAGGGAGTGCGGTATCGCCCAGCGTCGGGCTGGCGCAGGGACGGAATATCGGGTGAACGTACAACAGAGCAAGTTCAGGCTGAGCCGCTGGGCGGGCGCGACGCTGGCGCTCGGACTGCTGCTGTCCGGGCTGGGCGCCTGGGGGTTGGCGCTGGTCAACGAGCAACAGGCGCGGATGGCGCTGGAACGCGAGGCGGAACTGCTGGCCGAGGCGGTGACCCGCCGCGTGGAACTCTACCAGTACGGCTTGCGCGGGGTGCGCGGTGCCTTGCTGACGGCGGGCGAGGCGCACATCGACCGCGAACTGTTCCGCCGCTACAGCCTGACCCGCGACATCGACCGCGAGTTTCCCGGCGCCCGCGGCTTCGGCTTCATCCGCCGGGTGGCGGCCGCCGACGAGGCCGGGTTCCTGCGCCAGGCGCGGGCCGACGGCCAGCCGGAGTTCCGCATCCAGCAACTGACTCCGCACGATGGCGAGCGCTACGTCATCCAGTACATCGAGCCGGTGGCGCGCAACGGCCAGGCGCTGGGCCTGGACATCGCCTCGGAAGCCAATCGCCGGGAGGCCGCCCGCGCCGCCCTGGAGACCGGCCAGGTGCGCCTGACGGGGCCGATCACCCTGGTCCAGGCCAGCGGCTTGCGCCAGCAATCGTTCCTCATCCTGATGCCGATCTACCGCAGCGGCATCACTCCACCGCCGGGGCCCCAGCGCGAACTCGAAGGCTTCGGCTGGAGCTATGCGCCGCTGCTGACCGGCGAGGTGCTGGCCGGGTTGCCCATCGACAACGCGGCGATCCACCTCGAACTCAGCGACGTCACCGGCGACGGCGCTGCCGTGCCCTTCTTCGTCAACGGCGCCGTAGCGCCGGCGCAACGCCTGTTCGGCCACATGCTGCGGCGGGAGGTCTACGGTCGGCACTGGCAGATGGCGTTCAGCGCACTGCCGCTGTTCGTCCAGCGCCTGCACCAGCCTTCGCCGCGCATCCTGTTCCTGGCCGGCGGCCTGGTCAGCCTGTTGCTGGCGGCGCTGGTCAACGCCAGCGCCCTCGGCCGCCTGCGCCGGCGTCGGGAGGCGGCGACCCAGGCGCGGCTGGCGGCGATCGTCGGCAATTCGGCGGACGGCATCATCGGCGTCGGCCTCGACGGCGTCATCAGCGACTGGAATCGCGGGGCCGAGGCGTTGTTCGGCTACCGCGAGGAGCAGGCCGTCGGGCGGAGGGTGGTGGACCTGTTGGTGCCGCCATCCAAGGAGAACGAGGAACTCGACATCCTCGCTCGCATCGCCCGTAAAGAACAGGTGGTCAGCTTCGATACCGTGCGCCGGCACCAGGACGGCCACCTGCTCGACGTGGCGGTGACCGTCTCGCCGATCCTCGGCCCGGACGGCGGCGTGGTCGGCGCCTCGAAGACCGTGCGCGACATCTCCGCGAAGAAGGCCGCCGAGGCCCGCATCCGCGAACTCAATACCGGCCTGGAGCACCAGATCGCCGAGCGTACCGCCGAACTGCGTCGGTTGAACGTACTGCTCGGCAGCGTGCTGCAGGCGGCGTCCGAGGTGTCGATCATCACCCTCGATCGCGACGGCATCATCAGCGGCTTCAATCTCGGCGCCGAGCGGATGCTCGGCTACCGCGCCGACGAGGTGGTCGGCAAGGCCTCGCCGACCCTGCTGCACAGCGAGCGGGAGTTGCTCGCCCGCGGCCAGGAACTGGGCGAAGAGGGTTTCCGCGTGCTGGTGGCGCGGGCCGAACAGGAGGGCGCCGAGACCCGCGAATGGACCTATCTGCGCAAGGACGGCTCGCCGCTCAGCGTGACGCTTTCGGTCACCGTCCTGCGCGACGAGGCCGGGGCGATCAACGGCTACCTGGGCATCGCCGTCGATGTCACCGAGTGGCGTAACGCCGAGCGCGAGATGGCCGCGGCGCGCGACCAGTTGCAAATGGCCGCCGACGTGGCGCGCCTGGGCATCTGGCGCTGGAACCTGGCCGACGACAGCCTGCAGTGGAACGAGCGCATGTGCGAGCTGTATGGCCAGCCGCTGGCGTTGCGCGACGGCGGCCTGGTCTACGAGCATTGGCGCAGCCGCCTGCATCCGGAAGACCTCGAGCGCACCGAGGCCAGCCTGCGCGCGGCGGTGGACGGGCGCGGCAACTACGATGTGATCTTCCGCGTGGTGCTGCCCGACGGCGGCATCCGCTTCATCCAGGCCGGCGCGCAGGTCGAGCGCGACGCCGACGGCAACCCGCTGCAGGTCACCGGGATCAATATCGATATCACCAGCGACCAGCAACTACAGGCGCGCCTGCGCGAGGCCAAGGAGCAGGCGGACGCCGCCAGCGCGGCGAAGTCGTCGTTCCTGGCGAACATGAGCCACGAGATCCGCACGCCGATGAATGCCGTGCTGGGCATGCTGCAACTGGCCCGGCAGACCGATCTCAACGAACGCCAGCGCGACTACCTGGACAAGGCCAGCTCGGCGGCAACCTCGTTGCTCGGCCTGCTCAACGACATCCTCGACTACTCGAAGATCGAGGCCGGCAAGCTGGTCCTGGAAATGCTCCCCTTCGAGCTGGAGCCGCTGATGCAGGACCTGGCCGTGGTGCTCTCCGGCAACCAGGGCGACAAGGACGTCGAGGTGATCTTCGACATCGATCCCGAGCTGCCCAGCGCGGTGGTCGGCGACCGCCTGCGCCTGCAGCAGATCCTCATCAACCTGGCCGGCAACGCCCTGAAGTTCACCGCCCGCGGGCACGTCCTGGTGAGCTTGCGGCGTCTGGCGCACGACGCCCACCTGGTGCGCCTGCGGGTGCTGGTGGCGGACACCGGCATCGGCATCAGCGCGGAACAGCAGCAGCGCATCTTCGAAGGTTTCACCCAGGCCGAGGCGTCCACCTCGCGACGCTTCGGCGGCACCGGCCTTGGCCTGTTCATATGCAAGCGCCTGGTCGACCTGATGGGCGGCGAATTGCGAGTCGAGAGCACGCCCGGCAGCGGTAGCCGGTTCTGGTTCGACCTGGACCTCGACGTCGCCCACGACCAACCGCTGCGCGCGGCCTGCCCCGGGGCCGGCGAACCGCTGCGGCTGCTGGTGGCGGACGACAACCTGGTGGCCGGCGAGCTGCTCGAACGCACGGTCGGCGCCCTCGGCTGGCGCGCCGACTGCGTCGGCAGCGGCAGCGAGGCGGTGGCGCGGGTCCAGGCGGCGATGGCCGAGGGCCGTCGCTATGACGTGGTGCTGATGGATTGGCGCATGCCCGATCTCGACGGCCTCAGCGCGGCGCAACTGATCCGCCAGTTGCAGGGCGACCTGCCGCCGCCCATGGTGATCATGATCACCGCCTACGGCCGCGAGGTGCTGGCCGATGCGCGCGACCACAGCGCGCCGCCCTTCGTCGATTTTCTCACCAAGCCGGTCACGCCCAAGCAACTGGCCGACTCGGTGCTGCATGCGTTGCACGGCGAACAGGGCGCCCCGGCCAACCCGCCGCCGCGCCCGGCGGAGCGCGCCCAGCGGTTGCGGGGCGTGCGTCTGCTGGTGGTGGAGGACAACGCGCTGAACCGCCAGGTCGCCGCCGAGCTGTTGAGCAGCGAGGGCGCCCGGGTGGCCCTCGCCGACGGCGGGCTGGCGGGCGTTCAGCAGGTGCTGGAGGCGAGCGTGCCATTCGACGCGGTGCTGATGGATATGCAGATGCCGGATATCGATGGTCTCGAGGCGACCCGGAGAATCCGCGCCGACGGGCGCTTCGCCGGGCTGCCGATCCTGGCCATGACCGCCAACGCCGCGCTGGCCGACCGCGAAGCCTGCCTGGCGGCGGGCATGAACGACCATGTGGCGAAGCCGATCGACAAGGAGCGCCTGGTGCTTTGCCTGCTCGGTCATCTCGGCAGGAGCGGCGGCGACAGGGGGGCGCCGGCAACGACAGCGGACGCGGGCGAACTGGTCGAGGCGCGGGGCGATATCGTCGGGCGTTTCGGCGGCAGCCTGGAGCTGATCGTCCAGGTATTGCGGCGCTTCGTTCCGGATATGCAGGACCTCTTCGCCCAGCTCGAACGCCAGCTCGGCGAGGGCGATGTCCAGGGCAGCGTCGCGACCCTGCATACCATCAAGGGCAGCGCTTCCACCGTTGGCGCCAGCGCCCTGGCCGGCCGTGCCAGCGAGCTGGAGCAGGCCCTGCGCCGCGCCGATCCGCTGCGCGGCATGGAAATCCTCGCCGGCATCCGCCTCGACGAACTGCGCACCCTGTGCGATGCCTGCCTGCTGCGCCTGCAGGCGATGTTCGGCGACGTGCGGGCGGAGTCGGCGAGCTGAACCCCGGCGCGGTGGCCAGTCCCGCCAAGGCTTCAGGCTGACCCGGGGCTCGCCTGCATCCGCTGCGGCCTGTAGGGCGAATAACGCCATGGGCGTTATCCGCCGATACTCCTGAAGCCCGCACAGGTCTTGAGCGACATCCTCTTCCTGTCGTTCAGTACCTTCAGGCGTCGCGCAGCAGGTCGTGGGCGTTGAGCAGGGCGTAGGCGACTTCCGGGCGCTTCTCCAGGCCGCGGCGGATGGCGGCGGGAATCGCCTGGCGGGTCTTGCGGCAGAGCCCCGGCTGCTCCTCGAAGCGCATGCGGATGCCGCGCATGCTGCGCACCTCGCCGAAGGCCGGGGCGATGCGCAGGCGGATGCCCAGTTGTTCCTCCATGCGCCGCAGCAGGTGTTCCAGGTCTTCCAGGCTGCGCAGGGCTTCCAGGCGAGCGGCCAGGCGCTGCTCTTCCTGGCGGGTCAGGAGAAGGATGCGACGGTCCGCGCCGGGCGCCTCCAGGCGCTCGCGTTCGCAGACGCAGGCGCCGGGCGGGCAGGGCTGGCGGAGGGGCGGGGAAGCGCTCATGGCACCATCATAGCCAGGACCGGCGTCCCGCGCCGCTACGCTCCGTCGCCCTCGCGAGCGCGCCTCAGCGCTTCAGCGGCACCTTGGCCTGCTGCTCCAGGCCGCTGAGGATGGCGTAGGCGATCTTCACCCGCTCGGCATTGGGATAATTGCGGTTGGCCAGGATCACCAGGCCCAGGTCGCGGCCTGGGATGAACGCCACGTAGGCGCCGAAGCCGTTGGTGGAGCCGGTCTTGTTCAGCAGGCGCTGGCCCTCCAGCGCCTGTGGCGCGGGCAGTCTGGCGATCCTGTGCGGTTGCAGCGCCATCGGCGTCGAGTTGCCCGCCTGCAGGCGCTTCAGGGAGATCGGCCAGTCGTAGGCTTCCCAGCCCAGGCCCTGGGTCATGTCGCCGACCTTGTAGTAACCGCGATGGGTGGCATCGAGCGCCTGCGCCCAGGGCTTGTCCAGGCGCTCCGGATGCAGGTTGGCATCGACGAAGCGCAGCAGGTCGGCCGCGCTGGTCTTCACCCCGTAGCCTTCGGCATCCAGCGGGCCGGGACCGACCCGTAGCGGGCGGTCGTCCTTGCCGTAGCCCTGGGCGTACTGCGCCAGCGCCGCCTCGGGCACGTCGAGGTGGGTCTGTTCGAGGCCCAGTGCCGGGAACAGTTGCTGCTCCATGATCCGTTCGAACGGCTGGCCCAGGCTGCGCGCGGCGAGATAGCCGAACAGACCGATGCTCGGGTTGGAGTAGAGGCGCTGGCTGCCCGGCGTGTAGGTCGGCTGCCACTGGCGGTAGTAGTCGCGGATCTGTGCCTGGTCTTTCTGCACCGAGTCGGGGAACTGCAGCGGCAAGCCGCCGGCGGTATAGGTCGCGAGGTCGAGCAGGCTGATGCCGTCGAAGCGGCTGCCTTGCAGCGCCGGCCAGTGCAGGCTGGCGCGGTCGTCGAGGCGCATCTTGTCCTGGGCCAGGGCATAGCCGGCGAGGGTGGCGGTGAAGGTCTTGCTCACCGAGCCGATCTCGAACAGGGTCTCCGGCGTCACCCGGCGACCGTCCTCTTTCGAAGCCAGCCCATAGCTGAAGTAATGCGGTTCTCCTTTCAGGCTGATGGCCACGGCCAGGCCCGGAATATCATTGGCCTTCATCACCGGTTGTACGGCGGCGTCGACTAGTGTCTTCAGGCGATCCGCCGGGGCCTCGCCGGCAATGGCCGAGGTGGCGGCGAACAGCAGTGTGGAGGCGGCGATGCCGCACAGGCAGGGGAATCCGGTATCGCGCATGAGGATTGGCGTCCTTTGTCGTTGGCTGCATGAGAAACCGCCCCGGGAGCGCTCCTTGATCGGCGGGCGGGGAAAATCTAGGCTTGCGCAGGATTTGCGGCAAACGACGAATACTCGCGGCAGCCATTAGAAAAATTTGGAGCAGAGATTGGTTCGACCCCATTTGCCGCTGAACGCCCTGCGCGCCTTCGAAGCTTCGGCCCGGCACCTGAGCTTCACCCGCGCGGCCATCGAGCTGTGCGTGACCCAGGCGGCGGTCAGCCACCAGGTGAAGAGCCTCGAGGAGCGTCTCGGCGTGGCCCTGTTCAAGCGTCTGCCGCGCGGCCTCATGCTGACCCACGAGGGCGAGAGCCTGCTGCCGGTGCTGTGTGACTCCTTCGACCGCATCGCCGGCCTGCTGGAACGTTTCGAGGGCGGCCACTACCGGGACGTGCTCACCGTCGGCGCGGTCGGTACCTTCACGGTCGGCTGGCTGCTGCCGCGGCTGGAGGACTTCCAGGCGCGCCATCCCTTCATCGACCTGCGCCTGTCCACCCACAACAACCGCGTCGACATCGCCGCCGAGGGGCTCGACTACGCGATCCGCTTCGGCGGCGGCGCCTGGCACGGCACCGAGGCGCTGGCGTTGTTCGAGGCGCCGCTGACGGTGCTCTGCTGCCCGGAGGTCGCCGCCCAGTTGCACAGTCCCGCCGACCTGCTGCAGCACACCCTGCTGCGCTCCTACCGCGCCGACGAGTGGCCGCTGTGGTTCCAGGCGGCCGGACTGCCGGCGTACGCGCCGCTGACCCGGAGCATCGTCTTCGACACCTCGCTGGCCATGCTCGAGGCGGCCCGCCAGGGTGTCGGCGTGGCCCTGGCGCCGGCGGCGATGTTTGCCCGGCAACTGGCCAGCGAGAGCATCCGGCGTCCGTTCGCCACCGAAGTGAGTACCGGCAGCTACTGGCTGACGCGCTTGCAGTCGCGGGGGGAGACCAGCGCGATGCTGGCGTTCAGGGAGTGGTTGCTGGAGATGGCTGCCGTTGAGGCGCGGGGGAGATAACGGTTATGCAGGCTATTCAAGTGTCGATGAAGAAGTAATCACCTTCCTCGCGCCTTTTTTTATACGCCCGGGCTCTCCCAAGGTTGATACGGTTTGAGGCGTTGGGGTTGTGATTGGAATTGCTGACGGCGTGGCGGATATGGACCGGCTCGTCGGCGTTGCTGATCGCTCCGCTAAGCGTCACTCCCAGGCTGGCGGCATAGGCCCGGCGTGCCGCAACGATCTCGCTCTCGAGCATGCCTGCTTTCCCTGCTGCGGCAACGACGGCGAGTTCGCATAGGCGGCCAGCCTTCCTCGGGGAAACCCTCAGGTCGGCGCCTGCGGACCACAGGGCAAGCAGCGCTTTGGACGGAGCACAGCCATTTCTGCTGTGCTCTTCGATTGTCTCCAGGAGCGGACTCATATGGCCTCTTGAAAACTGTCGGCGGATTGCCAGCAGTATCGACGCTGGTGCGCTTAAAGCAACGCGGAGCAGGCGGAGATTGCGGCGAAGCGGCGGATAACGCTTCGCGTTATGCGCCCTACGGGAGCGGTGCTCGGCTTGCCGGCGGAAGGCGTCTACGGCTTTCCGGTTCCCGCGTCGAAATAAGAGCCCGTGGACTTGGCCAGTCCCGTCCAGATCTCGTCGAGATTGCGGAAGTTCCAGGCTTCCGCCGGCTCGAAGCCGACGATCCGGTCGGTCTGTCCAGCCCTACCCAGGTCTACCACCTGCTGCGGGAGCGGCATCTTCGAGCGGGCCGAGAAGAATACCTTGACCCGTGGCGTCAGCAGCGAGCGGCCGTGTTGTTCGAGGACCACGCCGAGGCGCCCGCTTTCCAGCCTGACCAGCGCGCCGACCGGGTAGATGCCCACCGCCTTGACGAAGGCGCGGAACACCTGCGGGTCGAAGTGCCCGTTCCATTCGGCCATGCGCCGGATCGCCTCGGCGGCGTTCCAGCCTTTCTTGTAGGGACGGTTGGAGGTGATCGCGTCGTAGACGTCGCACACCGCGCCCATTCGCGCCAGCAGGCTGATCTGCTCCTGCGCCAGGCCGAAGGGGTAGCCGGTGCCGTCGATGCGCTCGTGGTGGTGCAGGCAGACATCCACCACCAGGGCGCTGACCTGGCGGCAATCGAGCAGCATCCGCGCGCCGTTCTGCGGATGCCGGCGAACCAGGCCGAACTCCTGCTCGGTGAGCTTGCCGGGCTTGTTCAGGATCGGATCGGGCACCGCCATCTTGCCGATGTCGTGCAGCAGTCCGGCCAGTCCCGCCTCGCGTACCAGCGGGTCGGGCAGTTCGAGCTGGCGGGCGAGGGCGATCATCAGCGCACAGACCGCCACCGAATGCATGTAGGTGTATTCATCCGAGGTCTTCAGCCGTACCAGGCTGAGCAGCGCGTTGGGATGGCGCAGCACCGAGGCGGAGATTTCGTCCACCAGGTCCGATGCATGCGCGGTATCGATGGCCTGGCCCATGCGCGCGTCGCGGAACATGCTGACCACGGCGGCCTTGGCACGGCTGCAGAGCAGGGCGGCGTGGCGGATTTCCTCCTCCAGGGCGACCCGCGCCGGCGAAGGGCCGGCCGGCATGGTGACCGGCAGGACCGCAGCGGCCGAGACCGCCGCTTCCTCCGGGAGGTCGAGGCCCTTGCCGGCATCGATCCAGACTTCCTTCACGGCGCTTTCGCGCAGGCGCTCCAGGTCGGCCTGGCTGTCGAGCAGGAAGCCGCCTCTTTTCCAGAACGGGTGGTCCAGCCACGAGCCGCAAAGGCTCTGGACGAACATACCGAGGCGAAGCTGGGTTACCGGAATGCGTTTCAGCACGATGGGCTCGACCTCGAGACTGGGCCAGGTGGCTGTCTCCTAACGGTAGCCGAGATGGCCTGGCGGGAGTGAGAGATGCCCGGCACTTCGTCGGCATGCCCGCGCTCGATTGCGTATCGCTTTGTATCCATGCGCGGTTTCGATACCTCCGGCGTACAAATCCACGTGTCGGACGATACACCCCCGATACATCTCCCAGGCGAAATGGCCACATCCGAACCGCGGCGCCCGGGACGACCCCAGAAGGTCCCGTCGCCCGGTTCGTATCGGCGCCCACCAGCGCCGCGCCTGCGGCCCGGCCGCGTTTATTGTGGAGAAGAAGCATGTCCGTTTTCGATTCGCGTCAAAAGACTTCCGCCAGCCTGCTCGGTGCCGTACTGGTGGGAGGAATGCTGCTCGGCGGTTCGGCGTTCGCCGTCGAGCCGCTGGGGCAGGGGTTGCAACTGGCGGCGGCGAGCGCCGGCGAAGGCAAGTGCGGAGAAGGCAAGTGCGGCAGCGGCGGCTCCGCGAAGACCTCGGCCAAGGCCGGCGCCGAGGGCAAGTGCGGGGAGGGCAAGTGTGGCGACGCCTCCTTTGCCCGAACCGACACCGATCGCGATGGCAAGGTCTCGCGCGCCGAGTTCCTCGCGGTGGCCAAGGACCGTGCCGGTGAGTTCGACAGCATCGATAGCGACCATGACGGCTTCATTTCCGAAGCCGAGGCCTACGAACACCTGCGCAAGACCTACGAGGCCAACGGCAAGCCGATGCCCGCCGGGCTGTTCAGCAAGCTGGAGCAAGGCCGGCACTGAGCCTTTCCACCCCCTGGCGGCGCCCTCTCTTTCCCCTGGGAAAGCGGGGGCGTCGCCGTTTCCGGAGCTATCCCATGACCCTGATCGACAACGCCGCCGGCCTCGGCCTGAGGCGCGGCCTGCTTCCGCAACTGCTGGCGATGGCGCCCGGTGCGGTGGACTTCCTCGAATGCGCGCCGGACAACTGGATCGGCGTCGGCGGTGCCTTCGGTGCCGACCTGGAGCGCCTGGTGGAGCGCTTTCCACTGACCTGCCACGGTCTCTCGCTGTCCCTCGGCGGCTCCACACCGCTGGATGCCGCCTTCATCGAGCAGACCCGACGCTTCCTCGTCCGCCACCGGGTCGCGTTGTACAGCGAGCACCTCAGCTACTGTTCCGACGATGGCCATCTCTATGATCTGTTGCCGCTGCCGTTCACCGAAGCTGCGGTGCGTCACGTCGCGGCGCGCCTCCGCGAGGCGCAGGAACGCCTGGAGCGGCGCATCGCGGTGGAGAACATTTCCTACTATGCAGCGCCGTACCGGGAGATGAGCGAGATCGAGTTCGTCAACGCGGTACTCGACGAGGCCGACTGCGACCTGTTGCTGGACGTCAACAACCTGTTCGTCAACGCCTGCAACCACGGCTACGACGCCCTCGACTTCCTCGCCCGGCTGCCACCCGGGCGGGTCGCCGCCTATCATGTGGCGGGGCACTACGACGAGGCGCCGGACCTGAAGATCGACACCCACGGTGCCGCCGTGAAGCCCGGCGTCTGGGCCTTGCTCGGAGCCGCCTATCGTCGCTTCGGCGTGCGCCCGACCCTGCTCGAGCGGGACTTCAACTATCCGCCGCTGGGCGAACTGCTGCTGGAAGTGGAGCAGATCCGCCAATGGCAACGCGACGAGGGACGCCGTCATGGATGAGCGCCTGCGCCAACAGCAGTTCAGCCTCGCCCGGCACCTGCGCGACCCGCTTGGCAATGCGCCGCCGCCGGACATCGAAGAACGCCGCCTGCGGGTCTACCGCGAGCTGTTCTACAACGCCATCGAAGGCCTCCTCGCCAGCGGCTTCCCGCGCTTGCGCGGGCTGCTTGGCGAGCAGCAGTGGCATGGCCTGGTGCGCGAGTTCTATCGCGAGGAGAGAAGCCATACCCCCCTGTTCACCCGTATCGCCGGGGTCTTCGTCGACTACCTGCGGCAGCGGGGCGAGTCTCGGCCGGCGTGGCAAGCCGAGTTGGCCCACTTCGAATGGAGCGAGACGCGCCTCTACCTGGCCGAGCCCGACGATCCGCCGTATCGGCATGAAGGCGACCTGCTCGACGGAGTGCCGCTGCTGTCGAGCCTGGCGCTGCCGCTGGGCTATCGCTGGCCGGTGCATCGGCTCGAAGAGGACGTCGCGCTCGCCGAAGCGCCTGCGGAACCGACCCTGCTGTTGATGCACCGCGATTCCTCGCATCGCGTGCATACCGCGCGCCTGACTCCGTTGGCCTACCGCCTGCTGGAGTCGCTGGCGAGCCGGCGCCTGAGCGGGCGCGAGCACCTGGCGGCGCTGGCGCTCGAAGCGCGGAGTGCGCCCGGAGCGCTCGACGCGGCGGGGCTGGAGTTGCTGGCAGCGTTGCGGACCCAGGGTGTCGTGCTCGGAACCCTGGATCGCAATCGGGCGGGCGGATGACGACGCAGCCCTTGTGGGGTCGATGCATCGGCGGATAGCGCCTTTGGCGCTATTCGCCCTACGTGGTGGGTGGGACGGTCTTGGTGTAGGGCATATAACCGCTTGCGGTTATCCGCCGTGGTGGGTCCGGTGTATCGGCGGATAGCGCCGTTGGCGCTATTCGCCCTACGCGGTGCGCGGGTTGGTCCTGGCTTGCTGTGAAAACCCCGGAGGCGATCGTGCTCCGGGGTTTTTCCGTGGCTGGCCGAATCCTAGCGGGACAGGCCCAGGCGCTGCCCGAGCCAGTGGTCCAGGCTCAGCTTCCCTGCTCCCGCCAACAGCAGCGGCAGCAGCGCCGCCAGGTAGATCGCCGGGAGCTTGAAATTGCCGAAGCCGTGGTCGGTGATCGAGTAGCCGCGGGCCAGTTCCGCCAGGCTCGACCACTCCGCCGGCCAGTGTACGGCGGCGGTCGCCACCAGGGTGACGACGATCAGCACCAGGGCGGTCAGGCGGGTACCGAGGCCGAGCAGGAGGAACAGCGCGCCGAGCAGTTCGGCCCACAGCGACAGTTCCCAGTTGAAGGCGGCGGGCAGGTGGTCGAAGGGAAAGGGGGAAGCCGACTGGATATCGCCGAACCAGTTCTCGCCGTTCCACTTTTCCCAACCGGACTCGAAGAACTCCCAGGCCAGGAACAGTCGCAGGGACAGGTCGGCGCTCCAGCCGCCGCAGCGGTCGAGCAGGGCGAAGGGTCGGCGCCAGGCGCGCAGGTCGGATGCTTGCATGATCGATGTCTCGTCGAGGGCGGTGGGTGGGTCAGGCCGGCTGTACGTCGCGACGACGCAAGCGCACGGCGAGCTTGGCGGTGAGCTTGAGGACGATGGCGGAGAAGATCGTGGCGAACGCCAGTACGTACCAGCCGCCCATGGGGATGCGTTTGAAGAACGACAGGCAGAAGATGCCCGCCAGCACCCAGGTGCCGGTCGAGTGCAGGGCTTTCCAGGCGCGTGGGCCGAGCAGTCGGGCCGGGGTGCGGAAGGAGGTGAGGGTGAGCAGCAGGATGAACAGGTAGCCGATCGAGCCGGGGATGTTCGCCGCGACCGAGCGGCCGCTCCAGAATGTCTCGGGGAACAGCTTCCAGTAGGCCAGGATCAGCAAGGCGTGTACTGCGTGGGAGAAGGCGAAGGCCAGGCCCAGGTAGCGCCTTTCACGGAGCAGCGCGCGGGTACCCGGGCCGGGCACCAGGGTCGCCAGCGAGGACGCGAGGAAGGCGGCGAGGAACAGCGCGAAGGAGCTGCGCGCGGTGGCGCGGATGGCGCTGCGCAGGCCCTCCACCGGTTGCGCCTGGAGAGCCAGGACGAGGGCGGTCATGCACAGCACGGCGACGGCGAGGACGGCGAACAGTCGCCAGCCGTGCCAGGCGGATTGCGAGGTTGGGACGGTCATGGTGAGGCTCCTGGTTGCCGGGAGCGGCTCGGCGATGTGCCGCCGCTTCCCGTGGCCAGGAGTGTTGCAAGCGGGTTTATCCGCAGTGTGTCCGCCGAGGGCGGTTATGTATCGCTCTGTACGGGCGCCTCAGGGGTCCAGCTCGATGCGCGCGCAAAGCCCGCCGCCGGCGCGGTTGGCCAGGGTCAGGCGGCCACCGAGGGCCAGGCTCAGCTGCTGCGCGATGGCCAGGCCCAGGCCGGTGCCGCCGGTGTCGCGATTGCGCGAGTTTTCCACCCGGTAGAAGGGCTTGAGTACCTCGTCGAGTTCCTCGGCGGGAATCCCCGGGCCATTGTCCAGCACCTGGATTCGCGTGCCGCCATCGGTACGGCGTTCCACTTCCAGGCGCGCGGCGCCGGCGAACTTCAGCGCATTGTCGACCAGGTTCACCAGCACCCGGCGCAGGGCGTGCGGACGGGTGTCGATCACCGCGCCGGTACGGCCGTCGAGTTGTACCTGCTTGCCGCTGTCCTGGTAGTCGAAGACCAGGCTGTCGAGGAAGGCGTCGAGGTCCACCCGGCAACTGGTCTCGGTGCTGCCGTGCATGCTGCGGGCATAGGCAACGCCTTCGCGGACCAGATGCTGCATTTCTTCGAGATCGTTCCACAGCTTGTCCCTGTCGCTGGAGGCGTCCATGAACTCGACGCGCAGCTTCATCCGCGTGATCGGCGTCTGCAGGTCGTGGGAAATCGCCGCGAGCAATTGCATGCGCTCCTTGAGGTAGTCGGCGATGCGCGCCTGCATGGCGTTGAAGGCCGCCGCCGCATGCGCCACTTCGCGTGGGCCGGTTTCCGCGAGAGGCTGAGCCGGACGATTCGGATCGAGATGTTCCACGGCCTTCACCAGCCGGGTCAGCGGGCCGATGGCGGTGCGCACCGCGAGACCGGTGCAGAGCAGCAGCAGGAACAACTGCACCAGCAGCACCAGCGGCAGCCAGCCGGACAGCGGCACCGGGGCCGGCGTGACGTCGATGGTCAGCGGGCTGCCGTCGCGCAGGCGCAGGAGGACCTGGAAGTGCGGACGGCTGTCGGCCACCGTGCGCAGGGTCAGCGGGTACCGACCGTCGAGGGCGCGTTCGATGGAGTGCGCGGCAACCGGCGCGTCGGCCAGCGCCAGCGGCTGGCCGGGCTCGCCGGCGTCGAGGCGATAGCGGTAGGTGCGTCGTTCCAGGCGCGGCAGCCAGGCCTCGCGCTCGGCGGGCGTCAGGCGGTCGAGCATGGCCACCGAGATCGCCACGTCCTGTTCGAGGCTGTCGAGCATCATGTGTTTCGCGGTCTGGTAGCGCTCGTAGAACTGCGAGGCGAAGGACAGCCCGTAGGCCAGCACCAGCCCGGCGAAGAGGATCAGCGCCAGGCGCGCGGCGAGGCTGCGCGGGCGCGGCACGGCGAGCTTCATGGATGGGCCTCGACCAGTCGCACCGGCAGCGAGAACACATAGCCCTCGCTGCGTACGGTCTTGATGTACTCCGGTTCGCGGGCGTCGTCGCCGAGGCGTTGGCGCAGGCGGCTGACCAGCAGGTCGATGGAACGGTCGAAGATGTCCGCCTCGCGGCCCTGGGTCAGGTTGAGCAACTGGTCGCGGCTGAGCACCCGTTGCGGATGATCGAGGAATACCCGCAGCAGGCGGTACTCGGCGCCGCTGAGGGCGACCACGGTGCCGGCGTCGTCGAGCAGGTGGCGGGCGCTGGTGTCCAGCTGCCACTGGCCGAAGCCGATCAGCCGGCTGCTCTCGCTCACGGTGAGGTTCGGCGGCAGCATCCGCGTACGCCGCAGCACGGCGTTGATCCGGGCGAGCAGTTCGCGGGCGGAGAAGGGCTTGGTCAGATAGTCGTCGGCGCCCATCTCCAGGCCGATGATGCGGTCGGTCTCGTCGTTGCGCGCGGTGAGCATCAGCACCGGCGTGGCCTTGTGCTTGCCGACGCGCAGCTCGCGGCAGAGCAGCAGGCCGTCGTCGCCGGGCATCATGATGTCGAGGACGATCAGGTCCACCGTGTTGGCTTCGAGGAACGCGCGCATCTGCCGGCCATCGGCGACGATGGTGGTGCGCAGGCCGTTCTTCTTCAGGTAGTTGCCTACCAGCTCGCGAATCTCGCGGTCATCGTCGACGATCAGGATGTGATCGACATGCTCCATTGCCTGGCTCCCGTGGCGGTTGGTGTGCTTGCAGGCAGTGTATCCGCGCCTGCGGCGCTTGCCTGCCGGGGTTTGTATTGCACTGTATCCGGAGCCGGGGCGAATACCGGGGCGTGCAAAAAAGCCCGGTTGTCGCTGTCGCGAACGGGGAGACCACGGATGGCGCCGGGCGCGATTCGTCCGGCGGGAGCGGGGCGGCGAATGTACGGCCATGTATCGGCCGGCAGCGGCGATACAGCGGCTGACGAAACGGCCATTCCGGCGACACATCCGGGACAACTCCGCGGCCTGGAATAGGCCTCGACGAAGGCATGTCGCCTTCCACCGACGCGGTCCTGCCGCCAGGAGATCCCCCCATGACTCGCACCCTGCTCGCCACCACCCTGCTCGCCGCGCTTGCGCTTCCCGCGTTCGCCGCCCAGGCCGCCGCACCGGTACCGACCGAAAGCTACCGCTACGGCATGCCGCTGGATGTGCACAAGGTGGTGGCGACCCAGGAACAGGCGTCGACCACCTGCGAGATCGTCGATGCACGGATGGACTACCTCGACTCCGCCGGCAAGCTGCATTCGCTGGCCTACCGCAAGTACGCCAGCGCCTGCAGCCAGGGCGGCTAGTCAGGCATGGGACAACAGCGGGAACAGCAGCTCGCGCCGGTCGAACCAGGGCTCGGCCTGGCCGAGGACGAACAGCGCGTCGTCGTCGCCGATGGGGCGCATGCTGAAGCCGCTCGTGTCGAAGGGCGTGAAGCCGAGCCGCAGGCGACGAGTTTCCGGCCGGGCCAGTTCGGCGGCCAGGGTGCGCGGATCGAGCGGACGCGGGGCGAAGACATCCAGCAGGAGCAGGTCCGCGCTGTCGTGCTCGGCGACCGCGTAGGCGTCGTGGCGCGCCGAGTGGAAGACATTGTCGCGCAGGAACGAGGTGCAACTGAACATCAGTTGCCCCGAAGCGTGGCGCAGCGCCAGGGGCGAGACGGGCACGGCCCGTTCGAGGGCATCGAGGAAATGCCGGCGGCGCGCCGCATCGCCCATATCCACCGCGACGAAGCTGCCCGACGTCGCCGTGATCGGAGCGCTCGGCTCATGCTCGCGCACCCGGCGGAAGCCGAAGCGCGGGTAGAAGTCGAGCACCGTGTCGTTGGCGAACAAATAGAGCATGTCGCAGCGTTCGTGCCAGTCCGCCAGCACCCGTTCGAGCAGCAGGCGGCCGAGGCCGCGGTTGCGGTACTCCGGCGCGGTCATCACCGTGCCGAGTTGCACGTAGCGCCTGGCGACGCCGTCCACCTCGAAATTCATCAGATTGACCGAGACGTTGGCCACCAGTTGGTCGTCGTGGAGCAGCGCGTAGGGCTGGTAGTCATCGGACCAGAAGCCGTCCCGGTACCACTGTTCGAAGTCGAAGCCATAGGTACGCTCGGTCAGCGTGTTGAACTGGGCGCGGCGGCGCCCGTCGTGGCGGAAATCGCGGATCAGGGTGACGTTCAGGTCGCCCGCGGTCAGGTTCATTGCCGATCCTCGTCGGTGGTCCGGTAGGCCGGCCAGCATACGGGTGAACGAGGATCGGGCAAAGGGAGGGCGGCTAGGCGTCGGCGAGATCCTCCGGCAAGGGCTGCTGCATGGCGCGGGCAGCCGCTGCCGGCTTGCCGAGGATCAGGTCGGCGGCCTTCTCGCCGATCATGATCGCCGGGGCGTTGGTATTGCCGGTGATCAGCGTCGGCATGATCGACGCATCGGCCACCCGCAGGCCTTGCAGGCCGTGCACGCGCAACTGGTCGTCGACCACCGCGAGCTGGTCGTGGCCCATCTTGCAGGTGCCGACCGGATGGAACACGGTGCCCAGGTTGGCGCGGATCCAGGCCTCGATCTGGCCGCGGCTGGAAACCTGCGGGCCAGGTACCAGCTCGCCCTTGAGGTGGCGGGCGAAGCTGCGGCTGGCGGCCAGTTTGCGGACCAGTTGGAAACCCTGGACCAGGGTATCGAGGTCGGCCGGGTGGCTGAGGAAGTTGGCTTCGATTAGCGGCCGGTCGTGCGGGTCTGGGGAGTTCAGGCGGACCCGTCCGCGGCTCTGCGGGTGCATCACCGCGACGTGCAGGCTGACCCCGTGGCCGAAGGGGACCAGGCGCTGCGGCTGGTTCTTCAGCGCGGGGGCGACGATCAGCCCCAGCTCCGGGGTCGGCGCCTGCGGGTCGAGGCGGAGGAAGCCACCGGACTCGACGGTGTTCGAGGTCAGCGCCCCGCGCCGGCCGAACAGGTACTGCCAGGGCGAGCGCAGCAGCGGCAGCCAGCCCTTCGGCGAGAAGCCCAGGCCGTAGCCGAGCTTGGCCTCGGTGCGGTACATCAGCACGATGTCCTGGTGGTCCTGCAGGTTCTCGCCGACCCCAGGCAACTCATGGCGCTGGACGATGCCGTGGCGCGCCAGTTCCGCCGCCGGGCCGATGCCGGAGAGCAACAGGAGCTGCGGCGAGTTGATCGAGCCGGCGCTGAGGATCACTTCGCGGCGTGCCTGCAATTGCACGACCTCGCCAGCCTGGCTGATCTCCACGCCGGTGGCGCGGGTACCTTCCAGCAGCACACGCAGGGTCAGCGCCGGGCTGAGCACGGTGAGGTTGGGCCGCGCCAGGGCCGGGTGCAGGAAGGCGCGCGCCGCGCTACAGCGTTCGCCGTTGACCTGGGTGACGTGGAACGGGCCGATGCCTTCCTGGCGCTCGCCGTTGAAGTCGGCGTTGTACGGCCAGCCCATTTCCTCGGCGGCCTGGAAGAACACCTGGTTGATCGGGTGCGGGCTGCGCTGCGCGGCGACGTTCAATTCGCCGCCGCGCCCGTGCCAGGGCGATTCGCCCGGCTCGAAATGTTCCGAGCGGCGAAAGTAGGGCAGCAGCTCGTCGTAGCTCCAGCCACGGTTGCCGAGGGATGCCCAGCGGTCGTAGTCGTGGCGGTCGCCGCGGATGTAGATCATCCCGTTGATCGCGCTGGAGCCGCCCCAGACCTTGCCGCGCGGGCAGGCGATCGGCTGGTTGGCGGTGCCGGGCTGGGCGGCGAAGCGATGCATCCAGTTCCACTTCGGGTTGGCGATCAGGCGGATGATCCCGGCCGGCGTGCGGATGTAGGCGGCGGGGAGCGGCGTGCGGTCGCTGGGGCCGGCCTCGACCAGGCAGACCGAGACGGCGGGATCGGCGGAAAGCCGGTTGGCCAGGACGCAACCGGCGGAGCCGGCGCCGACCACGATGTAGTCGAACGAGCGGCGGGCAGTGGAAGTCATGTCGGCACCTTTCTGGGTGTGCTGCCGGGCCTCGCCCGGCGTTCTTTTTCGCCCCGCGCCCATGGGCGCGACGCTACTCCATTGGACGGGGAAGCGCGCCTGGCCGCTTGTACCAGCCTGCCGGCGGGGTTGACCGAGGCTGCCAGGCGGCGCGCTAGAGCCCCAGCAGCGAGCCCATGTCGACCATCAGTTGCAGGCCGACGACGAAACCGTCTCCGCTCAGTTCGCGAGCGCCGGGGTTGTAGTAGTTGTCCGGGTTGAAGATGTACTGCACCGACGGCTCCAGCGCGATGTGCGGGGTCAGTGCGATGTGCGCATTGGTTTCCAGGGCGTACACGTCGCGCTGGCCGAGTTTCGCATCGCCGCCAGCGGCGATCCGCGCCTGGCGCTGGAACTCCAGCTGGTGATCGTTCAGGCGCAGGTAGCTGGCCTTGAGGTTGAGCTTGTCCCGCGTGCGGTCGAAGGGCGCATGGTAGGTCAGGCCCAGCTCGGCGAAATGACGGAACGGCTGCTTGTCGTCGGCCGATACCGACAGCGAGCCGAACAGCCCCAGCGCCCTCGGCGAATCGAGGCGGCCGCCGTCGGCGCGCCAGAACAGCTGCTGGAACTTGAAGAAGCCGCCGGCGCTGCCGTGGTCGCTGGCGCCGGTGAGCGGGTCGACCTGGTTGGCGGTGTTCAGGTAGGCGTTGAGTTCATAGTGCGAGCGGTAGGGATCGAGGCTTTCCTCGCGCTTGTCGCCGATCCCCAGCAGCAGGCTGGTGCCGCTGGCGTCGTCGGTGCCGAAATCGAGGCCATGGCGCTTCTTCAGGTAATCCACCGGGTTGGACTCGAAGGCCCCGGCGTGCAGGTACAGGGTCGGGGTCGCCCGGTACTTCAGGTAACCGCCCCAGGCGCCGTAGGGCGGCGGCAGGATGCCGGTGGAGGCGTCGATGATCGGGTCGTTGCAGGTGACCACGGTCTCGCAGTTGTAGATCAGGAAATAGCGCCGCGCATTGGTCCGTCCGAGATGGCTGTCGAGGCGTCCGCCCAGCCACTGCTGCTGCCAGGTGAGCAGGCTCAGCTGGTTGGCGCCGATGTCGTTGTGCAGCGGCGCGCCGCCGAAATAGCTGCCCACCGCGCCCTGCCAGCTCGGCCCGGTGGGCTGGCCGGTGCCGCGGTCGAGGATGAACAGGGTTTCCTCGATGTGCAGCGAGGCGCCGTCCAGGCCGGCGAGGGTGGCGAGGTCGAGGTCGGCGCCGAGGAACAGGTCGCCGCTGTTGCCGAAGCTGTGCTGGCGCGGGCCGGTGTCGAGGTTCTTCAGCGACAGGCTCCAGAACTGCGCGTGGGTCTTCACGCCGTGGCGCTGGAGTCGTTCGCCGAACCCGGCCAGCGGGCCGCTGCGGCTGTCTTCGGCGGCCTGCGCGGAGAGACCGAGGAAACCGGCGCAGAGCAGCGCCGGCAAGGTGCGGAGGGTTTTCATGGCAAGGCACTCGTCTTGTTGTTGTTCTGTCGTGCGCATCGCTGTCCGCCCCAAGCGGACAGGTGCATCCGGAGCGAAGGCGGCTCAGGCGCAGAGATAGCCGCCGTCCACCGCCAGCACGGCGCCGGTGACGAAGCTCGCGCCGGGACCGCAGAGGAAGGCCGCGGCGCTGGCCACTTCGGCCGCCTCGCCCCAGCGCGCCAGCGGCGTGCGCTGCATGATCCGGCGGGTGGCCTCGATGTCGGCCTTGAGCCCGGCGCCCAGCGGCGTGTCGATCCAGCCGGGGGCGACGGCGTTGACCCGGATGCGCTCGGCGGCGTACTCGCAGGCCAGGGACCGGGTCAGCTGGACGATCGCGCCCTTGCTGGCGCTGTAGGCCGGGCGGTCGGCGGAACCGAAGGTGCTGTACATCGAGGCGATGTTGAGGATGCTGCCGCCGCGCTGCGCCAGCAGCGGCCGGGCCAGTTGGCTGGCGAGCATGGCGGCGCTCAGGTTGAGGCGCAGCACCCGTTCGAAGGTAGCCAGGTCGTATTCCTCGCGGTCGCGGCTGATGCCGGCGTTGTTCACCAGCACGTCCAGGCGCGGCAGCTTTTCGAACAGCCGCTGCAGGCGCTGGCTGTCGGTGATGTCCAGTTCTTCCCGGCGAATCCGCGGATGATGCGGTGCGTGCACGCCGTCGGCGTCCAGGCCGAGGGCGAGGACTTCGGCGCCGAGTTCGGCGAACTGCACGGCGATGGCCGCGCCGATGCCGGAGCTGCCGCCAGTGACCAGCACCTGCTGGCCGGCGTAGATATCGTGTTGGAAAACCATCGGCGATCGTTCCTTCAGGTGTCGGCCAGGGCCGGGTTGGGATTGACCAGCACCTTGACCTGCGACTTGTCGCGCAGCAGGGCCTCGAAACCGTGCTCGACGGCCTGCTCCAGGGGCACGCTGCGGGTCACTGCGCGGGCCAGGTCGAGGCGGCCATCGGCGAGCAGGGCGATCAGCTCCGGGTAGGCGTCGCGGTAGCCGACGCTGCCGAGCAGGCGCAGTTCGCGGTTGACCAGGTCGAAGGCGTCCAGCCGGACCTCGCCCATCAGGCTCACCAGCACCAGCTCGCCACCCTTGCGCAGGCTGGCCAGGGCGGCGTCGAGGCTGGCCTGGCTGCCGGCGGCCTCGAAGGCGCAATCGAGCGCGCCACTCTCGCGCAGGCGCGCCGCCGTGTCGCCGTCACGGGCGTCGAGCGCCCGGCTGGCGCCGAATTCGCCGGCCAGGGCGAGGCGCTCGGGACTGACGTCGACCGCGGCGATGTCCTCGATTCCGCGCAGGCGGGCGAGCATCACCAGCAGCAGGCCGATCGGACCGAGCCCGAACACCGCGCAGCGCTGGCCCGGCGCCAGGCTGCTGCGGCGCAGCGCGTGCAGGGCCACGGCGGCCGGTTCGAGCACGGCGGCCTGGCGGAAGCTCACCGCGTCCGGCAGGCAGTGCAGCATGTAGGCCGGCACCCGCGCGCGCTCGGCGAAGCCGCCGTCGCCCATCAGGCCGATGAAGCCCATCGACTCGCAGAGGTTGTAGCGGCCCTCCCGGCAGTAGCGGCACTCGCCGCAGCGGTATTCCGGCTCCACCGCGACGCGGTCGCCGATGCGCAGTCCCTCCACGCCAGGGCCGAGCGCGGCGACCACGCCGCAGAACTCATGGCCGAGGGTCAGTGGCGCGCGGCAACCGGACAGCGGGTGTGCCTCGACCTGGGGAATCGAGTGCGGGCCGCTCTGGTATTCGTGCAGGTCGCTGCCGCAGATGCCGCAGTAGGCGACTTCCAGTTCGACTTCGCCGGGCCGCGGCGCCTGGCGTTCCAGCTCGCTCAGGCGGAGGTCGCGGGCGGCGTGCCAGCGCAGTGCTTTCATGGTTGGTTTCCTTGCAGGACGGAGGTAGGCGCGCTGCGCTGGCGCGCCAGCACGGCGGGCGCGGTTTCGCGCAGGAACAGCGAGAGGAACGCGGCGAGCAGGGCGCCGCCGCAGGACATCCACATGACGATGGACAGGCCGAAGCGGTCGGCGGCGAAGCCGGCCACGGTCGGCGCGAGGAAACCGCCGACCAGTTCGCCGAGGCCCATGATCAGGCCGAGGGCGGTGGCGATGACGCTGCGCGAGACGGTCTCCGCCGGGATGGTCGCCATGAACAGGGTGAAGCAGCCGAGCCCGGTGTAGGTCAGCAGCAACAGCAGGCCGAGGCTGGTCGCGTTCGGCGCATAGAGCAGCGCCAGCGGGCAACACGCGGCGAGCAGGGAGAACGCCACCAGGGTCGGCCGACGGCCGATGCGATCGGATATCGCCGGTACGGCGAAGCCCCAGACCACCCAGGCGACACCCAGGCAGCTCATCAGCCTGCCCATGGTCGCCGGGCTGAAGCCGCGAGCGTTGACCAGGAAGGTCGGGGTAAAGGAAATCAGCACGATGAACCAGGTGACGAATACGCAACTGATCAGGGTGCAGAGCAGGATGTTGCGGCTCTTCAGCAGTGCCAGGCGCTTGCCTTTCGCTTCTTCTGCGCGCGGCGCCGGGCGCTGCGCGCGGGGCGGGTCGGGACGCACATGGCGCCAGATCAGCCAGGCGATCAGCAGGCCCGGCAGCAACGAGACGATGAAGGCGTGGCGCCAGCCGAGGGCTTCGGCCAGGGCCACCAGCAGCGGCGGGCCGATCACCGCGCCGAGCAGGCCGGCCGCCGAGCCCTGTAGCAGACCCATGTTGAGGCCGCGGCGATGCGGCGAGGAGGCCTCCACCATCAGCGATTGCGAGAGCGGCAGGATCGGCCCCTCGGCCAGGCCCATGATGCCGCGGAACAGCAGCAGGCTGAGGAAGCCGCCGACCAGCCCGGACAGCGCCGAGCACAGCGAGAACAGGATCACCGCCACGATCAGCAGCGGCTTGCGCTGGCCGCGGCGGTCGGACCAGGCGCCGACCAGCGCGCCGGATACCGCCCAGGCCAGGGCCAGCACCGAGGAGAGCATGCCCAGGTGGCTGTTGCTCAGTTGCAGCTCCTGTTCCATGAAGGGAAACAGGAAGGACAGCGCCAGGCGGTCGAAGAAGACGAAGCCGAAAGTCAGGAACAGCACGCAGAGCAGGACGTTTTCGTAACTGGCGGAATTGTTGTTATGCGCCATGTCGGTCTCCAGGCCGGGCGGGCCGGCCGGCGGGGAGGCGCGCGTCCGCCAGGGCGGCGCGCGCCCGGGGTCAGCGGAACAGGGAGTCGATGTAGGCGGCGCCGACGCCGATCTTGTCGTAGTGCGCGCGGCACATCGCGATGTAGTCGTGGACGTCGAAGATGCCGTCCGCGTTGCCCTTCTCGTCGAGCCAGACCAGCGGCCCCTTGACGATGAAGAACGCACGCATCGGCTGCTCGTGCTCGTAGGCCACCAGGGTGTGGCCCTCGCCGGGCGTCTCGTAGACGAAGTCGCCGGCGGTGGCGGTCCAGTCGTGCTCCAGGTAGCCCCACTTGCCGCTGATGGTGTAGGCGAACACCTCGTGCGGGTGGTAGTGGCGGTTGACCAGGCCGGCGCTCGTCGCCATCAGGATGTCGCACCAGCGGTTTTCGCTTGGCGAGATCCACAGCGGGCGCGACTTCACGGTCTCGGTGAAGGGCACGTAGAGGCGCTCGTCCTCGGTCGGCGCGTTGCGCAGGTAGACCTCGGGCTTGGCGTCCGGCTTGAAGCAGTCGGGAATCGGTTGCAGGTCTTTCCAGAATTCACGGGTGGCGAGTTCGGGCATGGGGCGGCCTCTGTCGTTGTTATCGTCGGGCCGACTCTAGCCATGGGCGGGCCTTCGGGTTTGACCCTGGCGGCCAGGAAACTTGCGCTTTTCGGACATGGCCTGGCGCGACCCGCGGCGCGCCGCCAAGCTGGCCTGCCCAGCGTCGGAGCCGGCTGGAGGGCGATTGACGGAGGAAAGGATTCAGATGTTAATGACGGGGTGCCAGGCGCCTCGCCGACCGACCGCGACAGGTCGGCGGAGCGGTCCGGCGCCTGGCCCCGGAGGCCTTGCCTGAGGTCCGGGAGGTCCACGCAGCGTTAGACGAGAAGAATAAAAATGCCCGCACATGCCTTGCTCGAAACCCGGCGGGCCAGCACCCAGGACATTCCCCTGGAGCAGCGGCTGGCGTTCTGGGAGGACTACAACGCTTCCATCCTGGTTGGCCTGAAATGTTCGTCGTATTCCCAGGCCGGCTTCGCCGCGACCCAGGACAACCTCTGCCTCGAACGCCTGCGGCTGGCCCGCATCGGCGGCAACGAGCACGTGGTGGAGCGCGACCGCTCGATGATCCGCGCAGTGCCCAAGGAGTCGATCTTCGTCTCCCTGGTGCAGGGCAGCCAGTCGTTCTTCTACCAGGACAACGGCTGCAACCTCCTGCAACCGGGTGAGCTGGTGATCTACCGGACCGACAAGCCCTACCTGTTCGGTTTTTCCGGACCGATGCGGCAGTTCATCTTCGACATTCCCCAGGACGATTTCGCCGAGCGCTGCCTGCGCGACTTCAAGGGACCGCTGAAGATCGGCGCGGAAAGCCCGGTGCAGCGCCTGCTGGTGCGGACCCTCGGCGAGCGTACCCGGGATTTCCTCGACAGCCCCCATGGCGCGGATGCCGAGCGCTACCAGGAGGAAGCCTACGACCTGCTGGCGAGCATCATCAGCGACCATGCCGGCGAGCACCGCGCCAGCGCCCTGGGCGCGTCCTATCTGCTGGCGGCCAAGCAGTACATCCAGCAGCATCTCGACGAACCCGCCCTGAGCTGCGAGCGGGTGGCCGCCGCCACCGGTGTCTCCAGCCGGCACCTGGCGCGGCTGTTCGCCCAGGAAGGTAGCTCGCCCGGGCGCTACCTGCAGGAACGGCGCCTGGAGCGGGCCCGCCAGTTGCTCGCTTCGCCCCAGGGCCGGCGCCTGGATGTCGCCGAGGTCGCCTATCGCCACGGCTTCTCCAGCCAGGCGCATTTCGCCCGGGCCTTCAAGGCGCGCTACGGGATGACGCCGAGCGAGGCGCGTGGCCGCTAGACCCGACTACCGTACCTTTCCTCCTCCTACTGCCAAGGACCCGTTCCGTGACCGACAAGAAAGAGCAGATCGCCCGTTTCATCCAGCACGAATTTCCCCAGACCCGGGTCGTGGTCGAAGCCGTCGGCGAGCGTAGCGCCACGGTCTGGCAGGCGGTCGACGCCAGCGACCTGCGCCCCGGTGGCACGGTCTCCGGGCCGACCCTGATGGCCATCGCCGATGTCGCGCTGTACGTGGCGGTACTGGGCGAGATCGGCATCGTCCCGCTGGCGGTGACCACCAGCCTGACCATCAACTTCCTGCGGCGTCCGGCGGCGGACCGCCGGGTGGTCGCCGAGTGCCGCCTGATGAAGGTCGGCAAGACCCTGGCGATGGGCGAGGTCTCGCTGTTCTCCGAAGGCGACGCGGAACCGGTCGCCCATGTGGTCGGCACCTACTCGATCCCGCCGGCGCACCGTCGCTGAGGGCCTGGCCGGGTTCTCGGCGGTGGCTTCGAAACGCTGGCGGAGGATTCCCGGAGGCGCCGTTCAGGCCGCCCGCCGGGGGCATTGCAGGCGATGGAAGCTGCGGCTGAAGTAGACCAGGCCGTCGCCCTGCTCGAGGACCTGGATGTCCTCCAGTTCCAGCAACAGCACCGAGTGGGTGCCGATCTCCTGGACTTCGGCGATGCGTCCCTGCAGGTTGGCCAGGGCGCCGTGCAGCACCGGCAACCCGGCGAGGCCCTCGCGCCAGTCGTGGAGGGCGAAGCGGCGTTCCATCGGGACCTCGGTCATGCCGGCGAAGTGGCGGGCCACCTCTTCGTGCTCGCCGCTGAGGACGTTCACGCAGAGTCGGCCGTTGGCCTTGAACACCGTGTTCATCTCGCTGTTGCGGTTGATGCAGAGCATCAGCGTCGGCGGGCTGTCGGTGACCGAGCAGACCGCGGTGGCGGTGATCCCGCAGCGTCCGGCCGGGCCGTTGCTGGTGATCACGTTGACCGCCGCCGAAAGATGCGCCATGGCGTTGCGGAAGGCCTGCTGCCTGGGTTCGAGCTGGGACATGGGAATAACCTCCGGACGCGACGCGGGCGTCATTGGCGGATGCGATCGAGTACGTTGATGTCGTCCGGGTTGTGCAGGTGCGGCACGGTCCAGCCGTTCTCGTCGTAGTCGCCCATGCACTGCTCGACCATGCCGAGCATGCCCTTCATCGCCCCGCTGCCGATCGCCTGGCGCAGGGCCTGCATGCGGATCTCGTCCTGGCTGCCGGCGTAGTTGATCTCGTACAGCTCGTGGCGGCCGCCGAACTCGCTGCCGATGGCGTCCCAGAGCAGCTTGAGGATCTTGATCCGCTCCCGGTGGCCCATGCCGCCGGAGCCGCGGCAATAGGTGGAGAGGTACTTGTCGAGCTGCGGATTGTGCAGGTCGCGAACGCCGGAGGGCAGGTAGATCAGGCCGCTGGCGACCACCTGCTCGATGGTCTTCTTGATCTCCGGGTAGGCCTGCGGCGCCAGCACGCGGTAGGCCTGCAGGGCCTCGGCGCTGGGCAGGAAGGCACCGCCGTGCCATTGGCTGGCGTTGCCGTACATGGCGTCGGTCAGCGACCAGAACAGGTTGCGCCAGGCCACCACTTCGCCGACCTGCGCCTGCACGCCGCGGAACTCCAGGGAGCCGGTGCATTGCAGGGCCTTGTAGAGGGCGCCGGTGATGAAGTCGAGCTTGACCGCCAGGCGGGTGCAGCCCTGCATCGGGAACAGCCGGCCGAAGCCGCCCTGGGGGAACCACTGCTTGCAGCGCTCGAAGTCGCGGTAGATCAGTACGTTCTCCCAGGGGATGAACACCTTGTCCATCACCAGGATCGCGTCGTTCTCGTCGAAACGGCTGGACAGCGGGTAGTCGAACGGCGATCCGGCGATGCCCGCCACCAGTTCGTAGGAGGGGCGGCAGATCAGCTTCATGCCGGGGGTGTTCATCGGTGCGATGAACATCAGGGCGAAGTCGGTGTTGTCGCCGAGCAGTTGCGCCGAGCCCTGGCCGACGAAGTTGTAGTGGGTCAGCGCGGAGTTGGTGGCGACCACCTTGGCGCCGCTGACGACGATGCCGCCGTCGACTTCCTCGTCCACCGAGATGAACACGTCCTTGACCTGGTCCACCGGCTTGTCGCGGTCGATCGGCGGGTTGACGATGGCATGGTTGAGGTACAGGCAGGCTTCCTGGATGCGCTTGTACCAGGTTTTCGCGTTGTCCTCGAAACGCCCGTAGAAGCCCGGGTTGGCGCCGAGGGCGCTGCCGAAGGCGGCCTTGTAGTCCGGGGTGCGGCCCATCCAGCCGTAGGTCAGCCGCGACCACTCGGCGATGGCGTCGCGTTGCTGGCGCAGTTCGTCGGCGCTGCGCGCGTAGCGGAAGAACTTGTGGGTATAGCCGCCGTTGCCGGTATCGGTCTCCCAGCAGAGCTTGTCCTTGCTCTGCGGATCGTGCAGGGCGTCGTAGAGCCGGGCCATGGAGGCGGCCGCGTTGCGGAACGCGGGGTGGCTGGTGACGTCCTTGACGCGGTCGCCGTAGATGTAGATCTCACGGTCGTCGCGCAGGCTGGCGAGGTATTCCTCGCCGGTGAACGGACGGGTGGCAGAGGCACGGAAATCTTCGGGTTTCATCATCGACTCCAGTCATTGTTGTTATCTGCGCGAGAGCGCCTGGAGGGATGATGGGACGGGACGAGAGCGAGCTGAATGGCTTTTCCGGGGAATGAATTGCACTTTCCATGACCGTCCGGAATGCGCGGCGCCCGGCCGTGCGAGACGGCCGGGTGGCGGCGCGTTCAGCGGTCGGCGGGTTGCCAGCTGATCTCCAGGCTTTCGCTGCTGGCCATGCGTTGCAGATGGTCGGCGACCACGTTCTGCATGTGCGCGAGGCTGTCTTCGTCGGGGCTGTTGAGGACCATCAGCACGTGGTCCGGATGGGCCAGCAGCTCGCAGTTGGAGTCGCCGAAGTCGATGAAGCCGCGCTCGGGCGTGAGTTCGACCTCGAACTTGTGCCCCCAGTGCTTGCACAGGCGGTTGATGTAGCGGGCGGCCGATTCGGTACGGACGTGGGAGGTAGAGCGGAACATGAAGCGAATCCTCTCGATAGGGAGTTCCGATACTAACCTGCTGAGAGTCATTCTTATTCATCCATTTCGCAGGGTCTTTCGATAATCGCCCGGCAAATGGAGGGCCTTTGCCCGTGAGGCTGGGCGTTCTTCGCTGATACGCCGGAGCACGCCTGGCGGATAACCGCGAGCGGTTATTCGCCCTACCGGAGCCGCAGGTGGTGGAGGGGGTTGCCGTATGCGCCGAAACGGCGCCCTCGCCCTTCAGGGAGAGGGCGAGCCCGGACGACGAGCCCCGGCAGGGGGTCAGGGCAGGCCGCCGTTCTCCGGCAACAACGCCCCGCCATCCACCACTAGGGTTTGCCCGGTGATGTAGCTCGCTTCGCTGGAGGCGAGGAACAACATGGCATGGGCGATATCCTGCGGTTGGCCGACTCGGCGCAGGGGAATGTGCTCTGCGAGATCGCCGGCTTCGCCAAGGTTGTTCAGCGCCGCGGTGGCGATCAGGCCGGGCTCGACGCCGTTCACGGTGATCCCGTCGCCGGCCAGTTCCAGCGCGGCGGCACGGATGAAACCGTTGACCCCGGCCTTGCTCGCCGCGTAGTGGGCGAGTCCGGGAATCGCCGTGCGCGGTCCGGTCACCGAGGAGGTCACCAGCACCCGCCCCGCCAGGCTGCGGCGCAGCGCGGGAAGGGCTGCCTGGGTCAGCCAGAAGCAGCTTTTCAGGTTCACCGCGAAGGTCTGCTCCAGTGTCTCGTCGTCCAGTTCGGCGAGTGCGCACTGGGCAAAGACCGCGGCGTTATGCAAGAGGATGTCCAACTGGCCGAAGCGCTCCAGGGTGGCGCGCACTGCCTGTTCGGCGGCGTCGCGGCTGCCCAGGTCGACGCTTAGCAGCTCGGCCTCCGCGCCCGTCGCGCGGATCGCCTGCAGGGTGGCCTGCCCGTGGTTGGCGGTGCGGGTCGCCAGGAGCACCCTGGCGCCTTGCGCGGCAAAGCATTCGGCGATGGCGCGGCCGATTCCCTGGCCGGCCCCGGTGACCAGCGCGACGCGATTCTCCAGGCGTCTCACGAGGCACGCTCCAGCAGCTCGCCGAGACATTCGCGCAGCAGGCGGTTGTGCAGGTCGACGTCTTCCGCGCCGGTCGCCGGACAGATCAGCGCCATGTTGTGGAACGGCGTCAGCAGTACGCCACGATTCAGCAGGTAGAGGTGCAGGTATGCCTCGATCTGCCCGTGCCGGGCGCGATGGGCCTCGCCGCCGTTGCGCGGGGCGTGGGTCATGAACAGGTATTCGACGCGCGCGCCGATGCGCGTCACGTGCCAGGGCAGGCGCAGTTCTTCGAGGATCGCGCGAACCCCGTTTTCGAGGCGGGCGGCGAGTTCGAACATGTGCTGGTAGGCGCTGTCGCTCATCACCTCGGCGAAGGTGGCGCGCATCGCCGCCAGTTGCAGGGCGTTGCCGGCCAGGGTGCCGCCGAAGCCGAAGTGGTTGATCGCCTGCCCCGGGTGGAAATGCGGCAGCACCGCCCAGATACGTTCCGCCAGCGCCTGGCTGCAACCCCAGACCGCGCTGGGAATACCGCCGGCGATGCATTTGCCGAGGACGAAGAAGTCCGGCTCCAGGCCATGCGCGCCGCTGTAGCCGGAGGGGCCGCAGGAGATGGTGTGGGTTTCGTCGATGACCAGCGCCACGCCGTGGCGGCGGGTCAGCTCGCGCAGGCCGGCGTGGAAGCCCTCGGCCGGCGGGACCATGCCGACGTTGGTCATGAACGGCTCGGTCAGCACCGCGGCGACGTCGCCGTGGGCGAGCGCGGCGTCCAGCGCGGCGAGGTCGTTGAACTCGACCAGGCGGGTGGTGGCTTCGTGGCGCACCCCGTTGGGATGCACCCCGTCGCGCGGGATCATGTGGCCTTCGTCGTCGAACTCGACCTGCGACTCGTCGACGCTGCCGTGGTAGTTGCAGTTGAACACCACCACCTTGTCGCGCCCGCTGAGCATCCGGCACAGGCGCAGGACGAAGCGGTTGGCGTCGGTCGCCGAGGTGGTCACCTGCCAGTAGGGCAGGCCGAAGCGGCGCGCCAGCTCGGCGCCGACCCACAGGCTGTCCTCGGTCGGCAGCATCAGGGTCGAGCCGCGCCGCGCCTGGCGGGCGATGGCGTCGGCCACCGCCGGTTGGGCGTGGCCGAACATGGCGCCGGTATCGCCGAGGGCGAAGTCGACGTACTGCTGGCCGTCGATGTCGGTGACGCGCGCGCCCCGGGCCTCCTGCACCAGCAGCGGGCAAGTGCCCGGCCACTGCTGCATCCAGTGCAGCGGCGCGCCGTACAGCCAGTGGCGGAGGTTTTCCCGGTACGCCGCCGCCGAACGCGGATGCAATTCGTCGAAGCGCCGCAGTTCGCGCTGGAACAGCGTCTCGACGCGGGGCAGGTCGAGGCCGAGGGTCGTGTTCATGGTCATCCTCAGGGTTCGTGACGGGTCTGGTTGAGCACCCGGGCGAGGGCGCCGACCGGGAAATTCACCGGGGTGGCGAAGTCGTCGCCCTGGTAGCCGAAGATCTTGCCGTCGGTGCGCCCGGCCTCGAGGTCGATGAGCAGCACGCCGAGGGTCGGCACGATCTTCTCGCGCCAGACGAACAGGTACAGGCGCTCGGCCAGCCGGTAGTGGTGGCAGCGGTCGGTGTCGGCCAGGCCCTGTTCGGTGCCGCGCAGGCATTGCCAGGTGTAGAAGCGCGGATTGAGGTAGATGTGCTCGTAGGCCTCGTTGGCGCTATAGACATACTGGTTGCGCAGGCCGAGCAGTTCTTCGCTGGGAGCGTGCGGACAGGCGCCGGCCTGCCAGGGACGGTCGAGGCTGCCGTGCAGGAAGCCGGCCTCGACGCCGGTCAGCTCCTGTCCGCCCAGGGCCCGGGCGAACAGGCCCTGTTCGCAGGTGGCGCGGGCGGGCAGGGTACCGAGCACCGCGGTGAATGCCAGGTGCTCGAGATCCAGCACCAGGCTGACCGACACCGTCCGGCCGTCTTCCTGCTTGAGGAAGTCCACCAGATAGAAGTTCTCCCGCAGCGAGCTGGCGCGGTAGGCCGACTCGCCGCTGGCGCTGCCGCCGGCCAGGCGCCAGTGCAGGCGCTGGCGCTCGAAGCGGTGCTCGATGATCCAGCCGTTGGCGAAGTGCAGGGTCAGGCTGCGTCCGGCAAGCGCGTTGCACGCGGGAAGGACATGGCTGTCCGGGGCGAAGCCGTCGGCCAGGACGCCGACGGTGATCCATTCGGGGTGGGGGGAGGCGGACATGGCGGATCTCCGGTCGCTGGGAAAACGCCATGCTGGCGTACCACGACAACGCACGGTATCGACCGGATGGTTGAGGTGCCGACGGGGCGGCGGGAATTGTCTTGAGTAACGTGAAAGTTTGTGCGGGAAGATACTTTCGGTAATTCGAATAATCGATTTGATATGAGTGCTGTAACTTTATTCTGTTTGTGAGGGGTGGTCTGAAAGTGATTTATATGTGGCTCTCGGAAAAGGACTACATGTATTTTCGTATGTTTATTATTTTTAAGTCTCTCCTTTCTTTCTAACATCCTTCTTCGCGTTACGAGCGATATTTGCCAGCTGCCCGGCAGTCATGGCTGCTCGCAGCGGCTGTTTCTTGTTGCACAAAGACTTGGCTCGCCCACTCGGCCCGAACTTGCAGCGGACCTCGACGGTGTTGTCAGGATGTTCCATCCACTTGAAAGGAAATCAGATGAACATGTTCAAGCGTAGCGTTCTTGCTCCCCTCGCCGTTTCCGGCGCTCTCCTGGTCATGGGTTCTCCCGCGTTTGCGGCTGATGGTGTGGTCAACTTCATGGGCAGCATCTCCGACGTGACCTGTGACATCAACGGTCAGGCGCCGGGCGAAGGCAACGTCACCCATGTCGACCTGGGTACCGTAGCTCCCGGCGTATTCACCGCGGTCGGCACCGCATCCCCCTTCAAGAACTTCGACCTGGTCCTGTCCGGCGCCGGCTGCACCGATGGCAAGAAGGCTTCCATCGCCTTCGACGCCGTGACCAATGTGGACCCGTCCACCGGCAACCTGAAGCTGACCAGCAACTCCCCGGCCGGCGGCGTGCAGATCCAGATCTACAACAACGCCGGCAACAATTCCAAGATCCCGCTGGGCTCGGCCGAGGTTTCGCCGCAACAGGCCGAGATCAAGAACAACACCGCGACCCTGAAATACAAGGCGTCCTATGTCTCCACCGCCGCCACCGTCACTCCGGGCAGCGGCGTGTCCCATATCCGCTACGTGCTGGCGTACCAGTAAGCGGTTCGGGCATAGGGGCGCGACCATGGCTTCGCCAATGCACAATGTTCTCCTCTCTTGGGTTGCGGCGAGTGCCGTGGTCTTCGCCCTGGGCGTCTTCCCGGCCGAGGCCGGGCTGGTCGCCCAGGGCACCCGCGTCGTGTTTCCTGGCAATGAGCGCGAAGTCACCCTGCGGGTAAACAATACCTCCAGCGTGCCGGTGCTGGCGCAGGCCTGGATCGACGATGGACGCGAGGATGTGCCGCCCGAGCAACTGAACATGCCATTCAGCATCACCCCCGCCGTCGCCAGGGTGGAGCCCAGCGGCGGGCTGGTCCTGCGTGTCGCCTACCTCGGCGCGGCATTGCCGAAGGACCGCGAGTCGGTGTTCTGGCTGAATATCCTGGAAGTGCCGCCACGGGACGAGAGCGACGAGAACGCCTTGCAGTTCTCCTTCCGTTCTCGCCTCAAGTTGTTCTTCCGTCCCAGCCAGTTGAAGAGTGCCGACTCCGCAGCGGAAAAACTTCGCTGGAAGTTGGTCGGAAGTGCGGGGCGAAGCCCCGTCGTTCGAGTCGATAATCCAACTCCTTATTTCGTTTCTTTCTCCGACGTCGAGTTGCTTGTCGATGGACGCGCCGCCTCGATCGGCAATGGCATGGTTTCCCCATTCTCCCGGAAAGACTTCGGCGCAAAGAAGAACATGCCACTCGATAGGCGGAACGCTTCCGTCCGCTATGAGGTGGTCAACGATTACGGTGGTCGTTCCACGCTCGAACGAGTGCTCGGCGAATAGCGGGATCCCTCTGGTTCGACATATGGGCGGCGATTATCCATCGCCGCAGGGACTACATATGCCTAAAGTTTTTCGTCATGGGAGGCTTTCGGCTCATGGATCGCGCCATGAGTCGTCTTCCCCTTCGCGCATGGCGAAACAAGGATGTTTCTCCACGCCCGCCCGGTGTCCTGCCCTTGCTCTCCTGTTGTTCCCTCCCCTCTTCTGGGGCGGCGTCGCTTGCGCCGAGCCGCGTGAAGGGGGCGTACGGCACGTGGCGGCGCCAGGTCCGGCCCTCCCGCCGACGCCGTCCGCCGGCAAGGGGGCGTCGCGCCGGATCGTCTTCGATCCGCAGATGCTATCGCTGGGCGCGGGGGGCCGCGCCATCGACACTTCGCGCTTCGAGCGCGGCAACGTCATCGAGCCGGGGCGCTATCGGCTCGACCTGCTGGTCAACAACCAATGGCGGGGTGTCGAGGACGTCGAGTTACGCCGCGAGCCGGGCCAGGACAGCGCGGTGCTCTGCTACGACCGGCGCCTGCTGGAGCGGGCCGGTATCGACCTGGCCAGGAGTGCGCGCGGACAGGGCGGCGTCTCCGGCGGCGTCCCGTTGCCCGAGGGACTGGTCTGCCAGCCACTGGCGCGCCATGTGCCGGGCGCCACGACCAGGCTGGACATTGCCGAGCAGGCCGTCTATCTCTCGGTGCCCGAGTTTTACCTGAGCCTGGCCTCCTCGAAGACCTACGTCGATCCGTCGAGCTGGGACAACGGTATTCCCGCCGCGCTGCTCAACTACAACGCCAGCCTCTACAACACCGATACCCGCGGCCGGAGCAACACAAGCGGTTATGCCGGGCTGAACGCCGGCCTGAACCTGGGCCGGCTGCGCCTGCGCCACAACGGCACGGCCACCTGGTCGCAGCGCAACGGCAGCCATTACCAACGCAGCGCCACCTACGCCCAGACCGATCTGCCGGCCTGGCGCTCGCAATTGCTGGTGGGGGAGAGTTCGACCAGCAGCGAGTTCTTCGATCCGGTGTCGTTCCGCGGCGCCCGGCTTTCCAGCGACGACCGGATGCTGCCGGACTCGCTGCGCTACTACGCGCCGGTGGTGCGGGGGACGGCCAATACCAACGCGAGGGTCTCGGTCTATCAGCGCGGCTACCTGATCTACGAGACCACGGTGGCGCCTGGCGCCTTCGCCCTCGACGAACTACAGGCCGCAAGCTTCGGCGGAGACCTGGAGGTACGGGTGGCCGAGGCCAGCGGCGAGGTGCGCACCTTCATCGTGCCGTTCGCCACCACCGTGCAGTTGCTGCGTCCCGGCACCACGCGCTACAGCCTGACCGCGGGAGAGATCAACGACCCGGGCCTGGAGCGGCGGCCGAACCTGGTGCAGGGCATCTACCAGCGTGGCCTGGGCAACGACCTGACCGCCTATGGCGGCGGCGCCTTCACCGGCAGCTACCTGTCGACGCTGCTGGGCCTGGCCCTGAACACGCCGGTCGGCGGTTTCGCCGGCGACGTGACGCTGGCGCGCACCGATGTGCCCGGCGGCGGCGACCTGAACGGCTCGAGCTATCGTCTTTCCTACAGCAAGAACCTGCCGAACACGGGAACCAACTTCTCGCTGCTCGCCTATCGCTATTCCACCAGCGGCTACCTGGGCCTGCGCGACGCGGCGTTCATGCAGGACCGGGTGGCGCGCGGCGAGCCGCTGGAATCGTTCTCGCGGCTGCGCAACCGGGTGGACGCCAACATCAGCCAGCAACTCGGCGGCGGCAACCTCTTCCTCAACGGTTCCTCGCAGCGCTACTGGAGCCGTGGCGGCCGCGCGGTGAATTTCTCCATCGGCTACAGCAACCAGTGGCGCGACGTCAGCTACACCCTGTCCGCGCAGCGCCTGCGCAGCCAGTACGAAGGCTTCTCCGAGCGGGACCGCGGCGGTGCCAGCAGCACCTTGTTCAGCCTGAGCGTTTCCGTTCCGCTGGGTGGGCCCGGCCGTGGCTCGCCGACCCTGAGCAGCTACCTCACCCATGACAGCAACAGCGGCACGCAGCTCACCAGTGGGGTGTCCGGCCTGCTGGGCAGGCACGATGAGCTTTCCTACGCGCTGTCGGCCTCGCACGATCGAGAACGCGGGGAGACCACGAAGAACGCCAGCCTCGACTACCGCCTGCCGCAGGTGGAACTGGGCAGCAGCCTGTCGCAAGGGCCGGGGTTCCGACAGGTTTCGCTCAAGGCCTCGGGTGGCCTGGTGGCCCACGCCGGCGGGCTGACTGCCTCGCAGATGCTCGGCGAGACCATCGGCCTGGTACATGCCGCCGATGCCCTGGGCGCCCGCGCCGGCTATTCGGGCAACAGGGTCGATGGCAGCGGCTATGCGGTGGTCCCCAACCTGACTCCCTACCAGTCGAACAGCATCGACCTCGACCCCCTCGGGATGTCCGAGGCCGTCGAACTCAAGGCCAGTTCGCGCAACGTGGCGCCCACCGCCGGGGCGGTGGTGCGCCTGGACTATCCGACGCGGATCGCCCATCCGTTGCTGATCGACAGCCGGATGCCCAGCGGCGAGCCGCTGCCCTTCGCCGCGGAGGTGCTCGACGCGCGGAGCGGAGAGAGTGTCGGCGCCGTCGGCCAGGGCAGCCGCCTGGTGCTGCGCGTCGAGCGGGAGCGCGGCACGCTGCGGGTGCACTGGGGCGATGAGCCAGGCCAGCAGTGCCTGATCGACTATGCGCTGGCCGCCCGCGTGGCGCCTGCGACGGTGCTGCGGCTGACCTGCCGCCCCATGGGCGGCGACGGCGGAGGACAACGCTTGTGATTCGTCGATACCTGCGTCGCTGCGGCATGGTTCCGGGCGTGTTGCTGGCGCTGCTGGCGAATGCCGATGCAGCGCTGTCCGTGGTGGGCACCCGCTTCGTTTATCCGGCAGGCTCCGAGGGCCTGACGATTCGCCTCGGCAATGGCGGCATGCGACCGATCCTGGTCCAGTCCTGGCTGGACCGCGGCGATGATTCCGCCGACCCGAGCAGCATCCAGGTGCCTTTCGTCCTGTCGCCGCCCCTGTTGCGCATCGAGCCCCATGAAACGCAGGCGTTGCAACTGCGCCAGAGCGGCGAGGCGCTGCCGGATGACCGGGAGTCGCTGTTCTGGCTGAACCTGCTCGAGGTGCCCTCGAAGAACAAGGGCGACACCAACCTGTTGCTGCTCAGCTACCGCCTGCGCATGAAGCTCCTGTTCCGCCCGCGAGGGCTGCAGGGCGATCCGCAGGAGGCCGTCGGACAGGTGCTCTGGCGCTTGCGCCCAGCCACGACGGCAGGCGCCCGGACCTTGCTCGAGGCCGACAACCGCAGCCCCTATCACGTGTCCCTGGCGCGCCTGGAACTGGGCGAGGGCGACGGCGCGCTGTCCCTCGGCAGCGTCACCCTGGCGCCCTTCAGCCGTACGCCGCTCAGCCTGCCAGGCCCTGCTCCTGCCGGAGCGACGCGGGTGCATTACGACGTGGTGGGGGACAGTGGCCAGTTCAAGTCCGGAGTCGCCTCGGCGCTCCCGCAGGCCTCGCTACACCCGTAGGAGTTCGGCAAGGGCCCGGGGAGATGGGGTCCTGTCGCGACACGGCCCGGCAAATCGGTTGCGGGGCTTCATTGGAGAGGAAATAAGCAGATGAACAAATGCTATGCACTGGTCTGGAACGCATCCCAGGGTTGCTGGAACGTCGCCAGCGAAGGCACCCGCCGTCGCGGCAAGTCCGCCGGCGCGCGGGCGGTAGTCGCCTCGACGCTGGCGCTGCTGGGTGCGGTCGCCATGACCCCGGCCCATGCGCTGCCGACCGGGGGCAAGGTGGTCGAAGGGTCGGGAGATATCCAGCAGGTGGGCGACAAGAGCATGTCGATCAACCAGCATACCGACAAGCTGATCACCAACTGGGACTCCTTCAGCGTCGGTCTCGGCGAGCGGGTCACCTTCAACCAGCCAGGCAGCACGTCGATCGCCTTGAACCGTGTGCTCGGAACCAGGGGCAGCGAGATCCTGGGCAACATCGATGCGAATGGCAAGGTATTCCTGGTCAATCCCAACGGCGTGCTCTTCGGGCGCACCGCCCAGGTCAACGTCGGTGGCCTGGTGGCGTCGACCCAGGACATCAAGGATGCCGACTTCAAGGCCGGCAAGTTCCAGTTTTCCGGCACGTCGACCAGCGAGGTGTCCAACCTGGGCCGACTGACCGCGGCAGAGGGCGGCAGCATCGCGCTGCTGGGGGCGCAGGTCAGCAACCAGGGGACGATCCAGGCGCAGATGGGCAGTGTCGCCCTCGGTGGAGGCGGTGACTTCACCCTGAACTTCGATGGCAACAAGCTGCTCGACATCCAGGTCAACGGCGCTGTCGCCGAGGCGCTGGTGAGGAATGGCGGATTGCTCAAGGCCGACGGCGGCCAGGTGATCATGACCGCCAGGGCCACCAGCTCGCTGCTCGGTTCGGTGGTCAACAACCAGGGCGCCATCGAGGCCAGAACCCTGCGCGGCAGTGCCGGCAGGATCGTCCTCGACGGCGGGGACGGCAAGGTCACGGTCGGCGGGGCGCTGGCCGCCAATGCGCAGAACGCGCCGGGACATGGCGGCAGCGTGGAGGTCAGGGGCAAGGAAGTCGAAGTGAACCTGGCGACCCAGGTGAACACCCTGGCCAGCAACGGTATCAACGGCACCTGGAAGATCAGCGCCGACAAGGTCGACGTCCACCGGACGGCCCTGGCCAGCGGCGGTACCATCCATGTCGACACCCTGTCGCGCAACCTGGCGACCACCAATATCGAGCTGAACTCTACCCAGGGCGACCTCGACCTCAACGGCCCGGTCACCTGGGCGGCGGGCAACAGGCTGACGCTGAACTCGGCGGCCAACCTCAACCTGAACGGCAAGCTTGCCGCCAGTGGCGCCAAGGCCGGCCTGAGCCTGAGGGCCCGGGACGCGATCGAGATCAACGACAATATCGTTCTGAGCGGCGCCGCCAGCAGCCTGAGCCTGGATGCCGGCAAGGGCCACCGGGTCAACGGCGCCGCCTCGGTCACGCTGTCCGGAGCCAACACCACCTATACCTCCGGCGGCTACTACTACACGGTCATCCAGACCCTGGCGCAGTTGCAGGCCATCAATACCAACCTGGACGGCCTGTACGTCCTCGGCAACAAGATCCTGGGCAGCGCGTACTGCACGGCGCTGCAGTCCATCGGCGGTCCCGCCGGGGTCTTCACCGGCACCCTGGACGGCCTGGGGAACACCATCGGCAACCTGTCGATCACCAACACCGGTTCCAACGTCGGCCTGTTCGCCCGCTCCTCCGGTACGCTGACCAACCTGAAGCTGGACAACCTGAGGGTCTCCGACAACAACTACGGTGCCGGACCCTCTTCGCTGGGCGCCCTGGTCGGCGTCAACTCCGGGCGTATCGCCAACGTCACCGCCACCCGCGTCAACGTTCTCGGCAGCAGCCTGCGCTCCAACGCCGTCGGCGGCCTGGTCGGCCGCAACAATGGCGGACGGATCAGCGGTGCCTCGGTCAGCGGCACCGTGAGTGGCTATGCGCCCACCACGGCCATCGGCGGCCTGGTTGGCGAGAACGCTTCCAATGGCCTGGAAGCGATCATCGAAGACAGCACCACCAACACCCTGGTGACCGCCAAGTCCACCGAGCGCAACAGCCTGGGGGGCGTCGGCGGTCTGGTTGGCCTGAACTCGCGCGGCAGGATCGTCAACGCCTCTGCCCAGGGACGAGTCGAGACCTCCAGGGCCGGGCTCAACGTAGGGGGGCTGGTCGGCTTCAACCTGATGGGCGACATCTCCCGCAGCAGCGCCAGCGGCCAGGTCGTGGCCGGCGGCGCCGGCTATAGCGGCGGCCTGGTCGGCCTGAACAGCAACGGCACGATCGCGCAATCCCAGGCCAGCGGTGCGGTTTCCAGCAGCGGCGGGCTGGCGACCGGCGGCCTGGTGGGCAGGAGCGAGGGCGACAGCGTCCTGACCAACGTCAAGGCGAGCGGCAATGTCACGGACAACTATGGCGGGGACATCGGTGGCCTGGTTGGCACCAACACGGCGGCGAGGGTGGATACCGCCGAGGCGACCGGCAAGGTCACCGGTGGGGCCAACAGCCGGGTCGGTGGCCTGGTCGGCAGCAACCTGAATGCCTCCCTTAGCCATGTGATCTCCCGTGGCGACGTGTTCGGCGGGACCAACAGCCAGGTGGGTGGCATCGTCGGCAGCAACAGCGGCGATATCTCCAGCGCGGATACCAGCGGCGTCGTCTCCGGTGGCGCCAACAGCTCGGTCGGCGGCCTGGCCGGAGTCAACTTCGGCACCCTCATGGCGTCCAGCAGCAAAAGTGAGGTCAAGGGTGGGGCGCGCAGCCGCATCGGCGGCCTGGTGGGCGAGAACCAGATCCAGGGCCGGATCAGTTCCTCCTCGTCGGAGAGTTCCGTCAGCGGCGATTACTACGTTTCGATGGGCGGCATCGCCGGGGTCAACCTGGGCACCATCGAGTATTCCGGCGTCAGCGGCAAGATCAACTTCCGTCCGCAATCCAGCTACGGCCAGATCTACGGCTCGCTGGTCGGCGAGAACCGCGGAACCCTGGCCGGCAACTATGTGACCGGCGAGGCGGCGGTCCTGCCGCCGGCGGGCGTCGACTACGGCAACATCTGGTAAAGCCGGCGGGCGGCCCCGGGAAGGGGCCGCCTTGCCTTTCGCAGGTGGTCGCTCGCGCAGGCGGGACGCCCCCTTTCCGTAACAGCAACCTGGAGATACTCCATGCGTGCGAGGCTCTTTGCCGCCGACGTTCCGATCCGCGCTCCGCTTGTCCGGCCGGTCCTGCTCTGCTGCCTGATCGGTGGCCTTTCGCTCCCGCAGGCCTGGGCGCAGGACGAGATCGCCCGGAACTGTACCTTCAGCAATGGCCAGGGCGGATCCTGGCGTACCGTGAACGACCTGACCAGCAGCACACCCCGCGGAACGGTGCTGGCGGTGAGACCGGTCAACCTCTTTCTCAACTACCAGACCTCCAGCGCCGCGGAGCCGCATGAATTGATCCTGGGAGGAAACTGGAGCGGCGTCGGTTACCCCGGCCTTTACGGCACGGTGCAGACCAACGTGCCCGGTATCGGCTACCGGGTCTCGATGGATGCGCAGGACGGGGCAATGCGTCTGGTCCCCGTCGACAGCGTTCCCCATGCCCTCGACAGGCGAGTCACCAGCAAGGCCGGCAACACGATCAACGATTATCTGCAGGAGCTGGTTCTCACGGTCGATCCGAAGGACTTGCCCAGTGGCGAGCTGCAGGTCACCAGCGTATCCGGCAGCGCTACGCTGAACCTGTGGGCGGTGGATATGCTCAAGGGAGAAACCGCCCTGGGAGGGCGTTTCGACGTGCCGACCGGCAACACGCCGGCCGGAATCTGCCGGACGCCTCACCGCCTGGTCGGGCCGGCAGCCATCAATATCGGCGGCGGGCCGCCGCCGGTGATCCCGAACAAGTGCCGGGTCGATGTCGGGCAGACGATCCAGGTCAGGCTGGGGAACGTGGCCCTCAAGGATTTCCCGCGGCTCAACGATACCTCTACGCCGCGCGCCTTCAGCATTACCCTGAGCGACTGCGCGGCGGCGGCGAAACCGCTGGTCGCCTTCAAGGACAAGTACGCCTCGGCGATCCAGCCTGATCCGACGATTCTCAGCCTGAAGAGCGGCGGCGCGGCGGGCTTCGGTATCGTCGTGGACAATGGCCTGACCGGCCAGCGGGTTCGCTTCGATGGCACTCCCTACCCGATGCGCCGTATCGGCGACAGCGCCGATATTCCCCTGAGCGCCGCCTATATCCGGACCGGTGCCCAGGCCGAGCTCAGGGCCGGGGCGGCCGACGGCGCCGCCGAGTTCAGCTTCACCTTCCCCTGAGCGAGATGTAGGTGGTCTTCAGCCCGGCCTGATCCAGCTCGCCCCTGGCGGCGCGCTTCAGTGCCAGTTCGAGGGTGCCCATCACCGCGTTCAGCGGCGTGCGTATTTCGTGGCTCATGGTGGCGAGGAACGCGGTTTTCGAACGGTTGGCCTCGTCGGCCTGGCCACGTGCGGCTTCGAGTGCCTCGATCAGGTGCACCTGCTCGGAAATATCGCACCAGCCGCAGACCACCCCGGCGATCTCCCCGCCGCTATCGCGATAAGGCTGGGGCATAGCGGCTGAGCAGGTCGAGATGAATGGCGGAGGGCGCAGGGAACGCTTGCGCGGCAATCGGCGAGGGCAGGCACAAGCCGCCCCGGATCAGTCGCAGCGTCGGCAGATAGCGGGCGCATCGAGTGATCTGTCGGGCCTGTCGATGGGCTTCCGGCAACCTGTCCGGAGTGTGGAGCACCGGTCGAAGCGCAGTTTTCATTAATGTATTGATAAATGGCAGGTTGATATCGCGGCGACCGGGAGTCCTCTGGCTCCAGGCGAACGGATCAGTGCTTCTGCCCCAGGCAATAGTGCAGGAACTCGCGGCCGGTCATGGGCGGGGCGAGGGCGACCCCCTGGCCGACTGCCACGCCCAGGTCGTCGAGCAGCAGGCGCTGTTCGGCGCTTTCCACGCCGGTGGCCACCAGTTGCACGCCGAGGCTCCTGGCCAGTAGCACGGTGGCGTGGATGATGGCCTGGCAATCGGGGTTTCCCAGCAGGTGGCGAGTAAAGGGGATGGCCAGTTTTATCTGGGTGAATGGCAGGTCGAGCAGGCGTTCCAGGGAGGAATGGCCCGAGCCGAAATCATCCATGGCCAATCCGCAACCGAGCATGCGCAGGCGGGTCAGGTTCTCCAGCAGCAGGGCGGGCGATTCCGCGAAGGGGGCTTCGGCGAGTTCGAAAAGGACATGTTCGGCGCAGGCGCGATGGCGCCGCAGGGCCTGCGCGAGGAACTCCATCAGGCCGGGCGAGATCGCCTGGGCCGGCGCAAGGTTGAAAGCCAACTCCACCGGTTTTCCGTACGCGTAGCGGCGCAATTGTCGTTGCCACTCCAGTCCCTGTCCGAGCATGCGGGCCAGCAGGTCATCGGCGAGTCCCTCGGCCTGTAGTACTTCCAGGAAGGATCCCGGGGTCAGCAGGCCCAGGCGAGGATGGTTCCAGCGGGCGAGTATTTCCGCGCCCTGCAACTGGTTGCCCCGTAGCAGGAGCTTGGGCTGGTAATAGGCTTCGAACTCGTTGCAGGCCAGGCCGCGACGGACGTCCGCCGGCGACGGCGTGGGCCTTTGCGGCAAGGCGGGAAGAGCGGGCGGGAGCATCCTGGACATGTTCCTGAAGGCGGACAGCACATCGAGCACGGCCTGGGTGTCGAAGGATTTGCCGAGGTCGCCGATGAAATCCAGCCCGAGGCGCTGGATCAGGTTGGTGGCCGCCGTCCGCAGCGGGCTTTCCACCGAGGAACTCAGGGCGACGGCCCGCACCAGGCCGACTTCGCTCACCGCCCGGATGAAGGCAAGGCCATCCATTTCCGGCATCTGCAGGTCGCAGATGGCGATATCCACCCCACCGCTTTGCTTGAGCAGGGCCAGGGCCTCGCTGCCATTCTGCGCTTCGTGGATGTCGACGAGACCCGCCCGGCGCAGGGTGGTGACCGCTGCCAAGCGTAGGAACGGATGATCTTCCAGAACCAGAACGCTGATCTGCCGCATGGGATACAGACTTTTCAAATTTTTTTAATTTTTATAGCGAATTAATTGCCAGGTAAATAGTCGGTTTCTGTATTTTTCGTAGAGATTTTTCTATGGGTTTCAGGGTATTTGCTGGATATTTAATTTATTTGGCTTTTAGTCGATGAGGTTCGGGGGAGTGTTCCTGTTGAGTAGTATTCCGGGGTTTATATATCTTCAGGTTGTGTGGGTAAGCGGTTTTCTGAGGCTTTTCAAGTGTCTTTGTTGTTAGTTTTTTAAGTGAAAAATAGTAGTTTTACTATGTAAGGGGAGCGGGACTTACTAGAGAATACACTCGTTCACTTGGGGTCGGGACATGTGCTGTCGACGGGCTCCCGGTTCGTGCTTCCTTGCTGCGGATTGGCACGCCGTTCCCGCGCTGCGCGGGAGGTGCCTAGCCGGAGCATGGTCAGCGCGGTCGAGCTTCCCCGTTCCCTGGCGATGCTGTCCCTCGGCCGTGCCGTGTGTAGTTTAAGGAGAAGCAAGGATGTCCGTACATAGCATTCGTGTCATGGTTGCGGATGATCATCCCGCCATCTCGCTAGGTATTTCCTACGAACTGAGTCGGAATAACTCGCTGGAAGTACTTGGGCAAGTTTCGAACTCTACCGAACTGATCGCGCAGCTCAATGAACATGTCTGTGACGTGGCTATCGTGGATTATACGATGCCCGGAGGAAAGTATGGCGATGGACTGGCGTTGTTGTCATTGCTGCGGCGTCGTTATCCTGGCCTGCAACTGGTGGTTTTCACCATGTTGAATAATCCGGGACTTATCCGGGCCATTCTCAAGCAGGGGATCAACTGCATCCTGAGCAAGTCCGACTCGACCAGTCATCTGCTGATGGCGGTGAGTGCGGCCTATTCGCGAAATCAGTATTTCTCCCCGTCCATTAGGGACATCTTCGTCAATCAGGTTCTCTCTTCCCATACCGAGCGTCTGACCGCGCGCGAGGCGGAGATCGTCCGGCTGTTCGGCTCCGGACTGACCATCACCGAGATCGCCGAGCAGTCGCACCGTAGCGTGCAGACCATCAGCACGCAGAAGGTCAGCGCGATGAAGAAGCTCGGGATCAAGCGCGACGCCGACCTGATCCGTTACGCGGCGGAAGGCGACTGTCGCATTCGTTGAAGCGCCAGATGGCGCGGCTTCACCACGGCAGCGGCTGGTTCCGATAATCGACGAAGCGACAGGCATTCACGCCCGCGGCATCCTCCACCGCCGCGACCAGTCCGGCGGCGCTTTCCTCGACGCTCAGCGGCGCGCTGTCGCCGCCCATTTCGGTACGCACCCAGCCGGGATGCAGGAGCAACAGGCTGAACGGCAACTCCTCGAACTCGCCCTCCCAACTGCGTACCAGGCTGTTCAGCGCCGCCTTGCTGGCGCCGTAGAGCGGCATCGTGGCCGACAGGCCCAGCGCCAGGCTGGCCATCTGCGAACTCATGAACGCCACCACGCCACCCCGGCTAACCCGCCCGGACAGTGCCCTGGCCAGGCGCAGCGGCGCGATGGCATTGGTCAGGAACAGTTGGGCGGTCTGCTCGGCGTCGATTTCCGCCACATCCTGTTGCAGCGGGCCGTAGATGCCGGCGTTGACGATCAGGCGATCGATCCGCCGCTCGCCCAGCGCCTCGCCGATGCGTTCGGCGCAGTCGCGTTGGTTGAGGTCGCCGCTCACCGCTTGCAAGCGCTCCCCGGCCCGCTCCGCCAGTGCCTGCAGCCCGGGAGAGCCTTGCGGTCGCCGGGCGACGGCGAATACCTGTGCGCCGCGTTGCAGGAAGGCATCCGCCAGCCCCAGGCCGATGCCGCGCGAGGCGCCGACGATCAGAACGTTGTGCATGAGGTTCTCCGGGCAATAAAGCGGACAGGATACCCAAGTGCGTCCCGCTGCGGTAACCGCCGCGGCGGCCTCGAACTTACCGCATGGCGCTGCCGCCCAGGCCGGCGAGGTACAGGTCGAGCAGGCGGTCGTCGAACTCCGGCTCGCGCACGGCGCTTCCGCGCAGGTGTTCCTCGACGTTGGTGCAGTCCCAGAGATAGGTGTCCTGGTACAACTCGACGGTGCTGCGGCCGGCGTACATGTTGTCGCGGAACATGCTCAGCAGGGGATAGAGCGGGGCGTCGCGATTGTCTTCCCAGAGACTTACCCAGTCGTCGAACGGCATCTGCCGGAGGGGACGCCCGGCGCGTCGCCCGAGACGGCCGAAGAACTCGTCCAGGGTCAGGCAGCGCGGAATGCTCGGCACCAGGTTGAATTTCTTGCCCAGCGCCGAAGGCTGGCGGGCGATGAGGCTGATCGCCTCTACCATGTAGTCCACCGTGGTCAGGCCCTCGCGCAACTCGCGCAGGAGCGGCACGGCCCGGTACTCCAGGCAGGTCCGCGCCAGCCGGCTCCACCACTGGTAGTCGGCATAGGCGCCGGTACGGCTGTGGCAGGTGGCGTAGCCGAGGCGGAAGGTCATCAGCGGCAGGCCGCGTTCGGCGGCGAGGTCGGCGATCTTTTCCATCACCCATTTGCTGCGCACGTAGCCCATGTCGGTTACCACCGCCGGCAGGTTCTGGTCGATGTCGTCGTCCTCGCGCATCAGGCGCTTGCCGGTATGCAGGTGGCCCCAGCTGTACACCGAGATGCTCGACAGCAGCATCAGCGGCTTGCAGCGGCCGCTGGCGCAGAAGCGCAGGACCTGGCCGAGCCCCTCGACGTTGTCGCGCTTCATGTAGCTGTATGGCTGGATGAAGTTCACCGCGCTGGCGGAATGGAAGACCTGGTCGACGCTGCCGGCCAGCTCGCGATAGGTTTCCGCCGGTAGTCCGAAACCTGGTTCTGCGAGGTCGGCGGCGTAGGCCCTGACCCGTCGCCAGTCCGTCTCGGCGAGTTCGATGCGGTGCTGCCGGGCGGCCTGGCGCAGGCGTTCGAGGGCGTGGGCGTCGTTTTGCGCACGGACCGGACAATGCAGGTCGGCCTCGCGGCTGGCCAGCAGCTCGGCGAGCAGGTGGGCGCCCATCAGCCCGCTGGCGCCGGTGAGCAGGATGTGCCGTGGCGCCAGCAATTGGGCGGTGTCCATGGGCCGGCTGAAATCCACGTCGGCGGGCAGGCGCACGTCCCGTTGCAGCTCCTGGGCCGGTTCGCTGTCCAGCGCCGGCGGCGCTTCGCCGGCGCGCCGCGCCAGGCTGGCCGCCAGTTGGCGCACGCTCGGGGTGCGGTAGAGGTCGTGGATGTAGGCACGGTTGCCGAAGCGCCGGCTCAGTTCGCGCACCAGGGCGGCGGCCAGCAGGGAATGGCCGCCGACCTCGAAGAAGCTGTCGTCCAGGCCGAAGTCGGTATGCCCCAGCACTTCCTGCCAGGCCAGGGCCACTTGCAGTTCGCCGGGGGTACCGAAGCGTTGCTCGTCGAGTCGTTCCTGGGATTGTTCGTCCAGGTGTCGACGCAGAGCCTGGCGGTCGATCTTGCCGTTGACCGTGGTCGGCAGGCTGTCCAGCGACAGGTAGCGGCTGGGCAGCATGTAGTCGGGCAGTTCCTGGCGCAGTGCGGTCTTGATGGCGGCGAGCACGGCCCTGGCATCGCCGTCCTGCTGGCGGGGGACCACGAAGGCGCTCAATTGCTGGCTACCGGAGCGTGGGTCGGCATGCGCCAGCACCACCGCGCCGTGGATAGCCGGCTGGCGCAATAGCGCGGCCTCGACGTCGCCGAGTTCGACGCGGTGGCCGCGGATCTTCACCTGGTCGTCCAGCCGACCGAGGAACTGCAGGCTGCCATCGGCCAGCCAGCGGGCCCTGTCGCCGGTGCGGTAGAGCCGGCGCCGCAGTGCCTGCGAGCAGTGGAAGCGCCTGGCGGTCATGTCCGGGTCGCGCAGGTATTCGCGCGCCAGGCAGACGCCCGCCAGGTTCAGTTCACCGGGTCGGTCGCCATGGCAAGGCCGGTCGTCGGCGTCGAGGATGAATGCCTCGCAGCCGTCGATGGGCGTGCCGATCGAGGCGGGTCGCCGATGTGCTTCGGCGTCGACGATGCGGCAGGTGGCGAAGACCGTGGCCTCGGTCGGGCCGTAGTAATCCACCACGGTATAGGGCAGCCCGCCGGTTGCGACCGGCGGCAGTTTTTCCCCGGCGCAGAACAGGTAGCGTAGCGCCAGCGACGGCGGGGCGGGCTGCTCCGCCAGCGCGGGCACCATCACGGTAGGCGCGAAGGCGTGGCTGATCCGCTGCTCGGCGAAGAATGCCAGCAGCGCCGCCGGGTCTGGGCGCACCTCGTCGGGCACCAGGTGGAGGCAGGCGCCTGCGCACAGGGTGGACCAGATTTCCCATTGGGAAACGTCGAAGCCGACGCCGGCCATCAGGGTGGTGCGGCTCCGTTGGTCCATCTCGAAGCGCCGGTTGTGCCAGCCCACGAGGTTGGCCAGGGAGCGACTCTCGATCACCACGCCCTTGGGTTCGCCGGTGGTGCCCGAGGTGAAGATCACATACAGCGCTTCGCTGCCGTCGAGCGCCGGTCTCGGCGCGGCACCCGCTGCACTCGTCGCGAGCGCCTGTGCGATGACCTCCACCGGTTGCCCCGGCAGGTCCTCGGCCTGGGTGGCGAGGGCCAAGGGGGCCTGGCATTGGCGGAGGATTTCCCGCTTGCGCCTGTCGGGTTGTCGACGGTCCACCGGTACGTAGGCCGCTGCGCACTTGGCGGCCGCCAGGATGGCGATGACCAGTTCGGCCGAGCGTTCGGCCAGCAGGGGCAGCAGGTCGCCCCGGGCGACGCCGCGCCTGGCCAGGTGGGCGGCCAGCCCGTCGCTGAGCCGGTCGAGTTCGCGATAGCTGAACGAGCGCTCGCTATCGACGAGGGCGGGGCGTTCGGGATGGGTATCTGCGTGTTGCCTGAATAAGCCAAGAACAGAATCTTTCGACATGGCTGAGACTCCTGTCTTGCCGGTGGAAAAGACGTTATCCGTGGTTTTTCAGCGTATCGAGCGGGGACCAGGGGGAAGGCTGGCGATAGGCCTGGTCCAAGGCTAGCCCCGAGGGGAGATGCGGCAACTGCCATTTGGTACAGGGTAAGGAGGGCTCGCCGCCGGGGTGCCAGGGGGCGCCCCGGACGTTTTCGGAAGCGGGACCGGACTCAGTCCAGCGGGCCTTCCCGGTCGTCGAAGATCGCTTCTATAGCCAGTCCGAACACCCGGGCGAGCTTGAAGGCCAAGGGCAGGCTTGGATCGTAGCGGCCGGTTTCGATGGCGTTCACCGTCTGCCGCGATACCTCCAGCTTTCCGGCCAGCTCCGCCTGTGACCAACCGCGCTCCGTGCGCAACTCGCGAACGCGGTTCCTCATGCATAGCGCCTCAGTCCCAGGACGCAGCCGATGGCCCAGAACGCGCCCATCAGGGGCCAGACGAAGAACATCGAGAGTTTCGGAAAGCCGGTGGTTTCGAGGAAACCGTAGGTGAAGGTGAGCAGGGCGGTGCCGACGAAGGCCAGGGCGAGGGCTTCGAGATGGATGCGCCGGGCCATTTCGTCGAGGCGCCGCAGGTAACGGATCACCACCAGTGCCAGGGCGACCATCGGCGGCACCGGCAGCAGGGCGAGGAAGACCCGGCCGGCGCCCGGTTCCGTGCCCGCCAGCAACTGGCCGCTGATCAGAACGGCAGCGGCATAGCCGACCAGCGCGAGAAGCAGTTCGAGGAAGAAACGTCTGTGGGTCATGGTTGAATCGTCCGTGTAAAGGGTGCTTTACATTGGACGGGAGGCTGTTTTTTGTCAAGCAGGCTTTACATTTTCCGTGGACTTGCCTTGGCGGGGAGACTCGGGGATGGTAGCGGGCGGCCTCCGGGAGAGCGGCGAACCGGCGCCGACGCCGGAGGCGCCGCACTGGAACCTGGGTTTCGCCCGCGCCCGGCTGGAGGCCGCGGAGCTGCTGCCGGTGGCAGGCGGCGAAGGCTGGGAAGTGCTGCATTTCGCCGACGTCGGCGCCCTGGCCTGGTACCTGTCGAACCTGCCCTGGGTATTTCCCGGTTTTTCCTTCGGGCGCCACCGCGAGCGCCTGCGCGGCTTGTACGAAAGCGGCGAGCCGCTGGCGGTGCGGCAGTTTCTCTTCTGGCTGGAGGCGCGCAGCCCCCAGGCCGCGGGCGGTTAGAGGAAGAGTCGCTTCACCAGCTCGGTGCGGCTGCGCGCGCCGGTCTTGCGGAACAGGTTGAGCAGGTGGGTCTTCACCGTCGGCAGGCCGAGTCCGAGGCACTGCGCCAGGCATTTGTTGCTGACGCCGTCGCGCAGCAGCAGGGCGATTTCCCGTTCCCTCGGCGTCAGGCCTTGCAGGCGCTCGGCGTTGGCCGCTGGCGTGGCGCATGCCTGCGCCGCCAGTTCCATCAGGCCATGCAGGGCGCGCAACTGTCGCAGTTCCTGCTCGGAGAAGGCTCCTAGCCGGGCGTCGCGCAGTAACGACAGGGCCGCCACCGGACGCTGCTGCGCATGCGCCAGTACCTCGACCACGTCGCAGATCCCGTGGCGTCGCAGGAAGCCCTGGTACAGCGCGCTGTCCTTCGCGGGCTGGCGGGCGATACCCTGGCGCAGCGGCACCACCGGCGAAGCGCTGGCCAGGCAGTGGCGCGGCTGCAGCGGATCGTAGTCGCGGTAGTGGCGCAGGTAGTCGCGATGCATGCCGGCCGGCATCCGCAGGAGCTGGAAGTCGTATGCGCGACAGTCCTCGTCGATGCGATAGAACACGCACAGGCTGGCCGGCACCACCTGGGTGAAGGCCTGCATGCAGCGCGGGCCGAGGTCGGGCGACAGGGTCGAAGACATGGCGCGGGGCTCCCGTGGGACGAGGCGGCGGGACGCCCACTGTCCCGCCTGCCGGGCAGAATGTCCATGCCCCCGCGTGCCGTCTTGTCTTTCTCTGCCTGGCTTGGCAGGCAGCGGCAAGAAACCCGGCAGGCTGGAGCAAGCGAGCGGGGGAGCGGCGGGTCCAGAGTATTCCCGGGTAGTAGGCGCATGCACGACGCAGCGCCGTCGCCAAGCCGAGGAGCACACATGAGTATTGCCATCGACCCGTCCGTCAGCGCCTTCTTGCGCAGTCCCCATGGCCTGCTGATCGACGGTGAGTCCGGGCCGGCGCGTTCCGGCGCCGACATGCCGCTGTACGACCCGGCGACCGGCGCCGAGCTGGCTCGCGTGGCCCGCGCCGGCGCCGAAGACGTCGACCGGGCAGTCGCTGCCGCGCGGCGCGCGTTCGAAGGCAACTGGGCAGGCCAGCGCCCGGCCGATCGCGAGCGCCTGCTGCTGCGACTGGCGGAACGGATCGAGGCGCATGGCGAGCAACTGGCGCAGTTGGAAACCCTGAACAACGGCAAGTCGATCAACCTGTCGCGGGCACTGGAGGTCGGCGCCTCGGTCGAGTTCATCCGCTACATGGCCGGCTGGGCGACCAAGATCGAGGGCCGTAGCCTCGACCTGTCGATCGCCGCGGTCCCAGGCGCGCGCTACCGGGCCTACACGGTGCCGGAGCCGGTGGGCGTGGTCGGAGCCATCGTGCCGTGGAATTTCCCCTTGCTGATGGCGATCTGGAAGATCGTCCCGGCCCTGGCCTGCGGCTGCACCGTGGTCCTCAAGCCGGCCGACGAAACCCCGCTGACCGCCCTGCGCCTCGGCCAGTTGTGCCTGGAGGCAGGGATTCCGCCAGGAGTGGTGAACATCGTCACCGGCACGGGCGCCGAGGCCGGCGCGGCACTGGCGGCGCACCCGGGCATCGACAAGCTGGCGTTCACCGGCTCGACCCCGGTGGGCAAGCTGATCGGGCATGCGGCGGTGGAGAACATGACGCGTTTTTCCCTCGAACTCGGCGGCAAATCCCCGGTGATCATCCTCGATGACACCAGCCTGGACATGGCTGCCGCCGGTTCCGCCGGCGCGATCTTCTTCAACCAGGGGCAGGTCTGCACTGCTGGCTCGCGCCTCTATGTGCAGCGCAAGCGTTTCGACCAGGTGCTGGAACGCCTGGCAGCCATCGCCGGCGACCTGAGCATCGGCCCCGGCCTGGATCCGACCACGCAGATCAACCCGCTGGTCTCGGCCAGGCAGCAGGAGCGGGTCCTGGGGATGATCGAAAGCGGGGTGGCTGAGGGCGCCAGCGTGGTCTGCGGTGGGGCGCGCCAGGGTGAGACGGGGTTCTACGTGCAGCCGACGATCCTTGCCGACGTCACCCCGGGGATGCAGGTGGTGCGCGAGGAAATCTTCGGGCCGGTGCTGGTGGCGACGCCCTTCGACGATCTCGACGAAGCGGTGCGCCTGGCCAACGACAGCATCTACGGGCTCGGTGCGAGCATCTGGTCCAACGACCTGCGCCAGGTCATGGACCTGGTACCACGGATCAAGGCCGGCACGGTATGGGTGAATGCCCACAACCTGCTCGACCCGTCGATGCCGTTCGGCGGCTTCAAGCAGTCCGGCATCGGCCGCGAGATGGGCCATGCGGCGATCGAGGCGTACACCGAGAACAAGTCGGTGTGCATCGCCTACTGATATCGATGAAGTTGGGGTGAGCCGATTCGTTCGGCTCTTTCGCTGCCCTCCGCGGCAGCCTTTTGTTCGACACGCCTCGCCTGTCGGCGGAGCGTACGGGACGCCGGCGCGTCCCGCAGGGAGCCTGGCGCGCCCTGGCAGGGCCTGACGCAAGAACAACAACAGCAACGCTGCCGTCGAGGATACGTCGATGTCCAACTCCAGACTCACCCAGCACCTGCTTCGCGGGCGGGTTGGTTTTCCCACCGCCCTGGCCAGTTCGGTCGGGTTGATCATGGCCAGCCCGGTGATCCTCACCGCCACCACCGGCTTCGGCCTGGGCGGCGGAACCTTCGCCGTGGCGATGCTGGTGGCGCTGCTGCTGATGCTGGCGCAGTCCACCACCTTCGCCGAAGCCGCCTGCCTGCTGCCGACCCGTGGCTCGGTCTACGACTACCTGTCGTGCGGCCTCGGGCGCTTCTTCGCGATCACCGGCACGCTGTCGGCCTACCTGATCGTCCATGTGTTCGCCGGCACCGCCGAGACCATGCTCAGCGGCACCATGGCGCTGGTCAACTTCGAGTCGCTGAATACCCTCACCGAGCCGGGCGGCGGCGCCTGGCTGGTGGGCGTCGGCATGGTGCTCTGCTTCGGCCTGCTGAATGCGGTGGGGATCACCGCCTTCGGTCGCGCCGAAGTGATCCTCACCTTCGGCATGTGGAGCACCCTGATGATCTTCGCCGTGACCGGCCTGCTGCGCCTGCCCGCGGTGGAGTTGCAAGGCTGGTTCGGGGCCTCGATGGTCGGCGACGACCTGCCGACCCTGCTGTCGCTGGTGGGCATGGCGATGTTCATGTTCGTCGGTTGCGAATTCGTCACGCCGCTGGCGCCGGAGGTGCGCCATGCTTCGCGGACCCTGCCGCGGGCGATGGCCCTGGGGTTGGTCGGGGTGGCCAGTTGCATGTTCCTCTACGGCGCGGCAATGCGCCGGCAGGTGGAAAACCTCGACCTCGGCGGCGGCCTGCACCTGCTGGAGACGCCGATGGCGATCCCGCGATTCGCCGAGCAGGTGATGGGACCGTTCGGACGCATCTGGCTGGGCGTGGGCCTGCTGTTCGCCGGGGCCGCCACCATCAACACCCTGATGGCCGGCCTGCCGCGGATTCTCTATGGAATGGCGCTGGATGGCGCTTTGCCGAAGGCCTTCACCTACCTGCACCCGCGCTTCAAGACACCGTTGCTGTGCATCGCCGTGGCAGCGGCGATTCCCTGTCTGCACGCCTGGTGGCTGGGCGGCGACAGCGAAGGGATCATCCACCTGGTCCTGGCGGCGGTCTGTGCCTGGGGCACCGCCTACCTGCTGGTGACCCTCTCCGTGGTGCTGCTGCGCATCCGCCGTCCGGACCTGCCGCGGGCCTACCGCTCGCCGCTGTTCCCGCTACCGCAGCTGTTCTCCAGCGCCGGAATCCTGCTGGGGATGTTCTACATCACGCCGCCGGGGATGAACCCCGCCGACATCTACCTGCCGTTCGCCCTGATGCTCGGCCTGGCGGCCGCCTACGCCCTGTTCTGGACCCTGTGCGTACAGCGGGTGAATCCGTTCCGTCCGCTGGCGGTGGAAGAGGTGCTGGAGAAGGAGTTCGCCGAAGAGGACCAGCAGCAACGGGAGAGGGCGCATGTCCGCCTGGGCGCGCTGGTATGAGCGCCACTGGCGCGACTGGCGGCCAGCCGCCTATCGCCCCGGGGCCACCCTGGCCCTGGTGCGGCGCAACCTGGCTGCGTGCGACGGCGAGGCGCAGGACGGCAGGCTGTTGCTGCGTACGAAAGAGCTGAGCCTCGAGGTTCGCGAGCGGGTCCAGGCGCACCTGTTCATGCATATCGTCAGCACCGAGTTCAGCCTGTTCGTGGCGGCGCCTGGGGGGCCGCCGGCCAGCCTGGAGCTGCGTCACGCCGGTTGCCTGCGGCGTCGTGGCATCCTTTGCAAGGTACGCAGCGGGAGCGGGCTCGAGCCGTTGCGGGAGGCCTTGCAGGGGGGCGACCGGGCCTTGCTGGAGCAGCTCATGCCGCTGGACTTCCGGAGTTTGCGCCTCTGCCGCGACGACAGGGGCTGGACCGTGAGCCTGGAACACCTGGGGGCGTGCGAGGTGGTCAACCGCTTCCCCGCCTATCGCCGCTACATCCCCCTGGTCGCCGAGCAGCGCCTGGCCCTGCTGGGCGCCTTCGCCCAATTGCAGCGCCTGCTTTCTCCCGCCTGAACGGCCCTTGCCGGCTCTCCCGGATGCGTATCCGCCGGTCCATTTGCGCTAGCTTGTGGGTATATCGATAACATGTTAATCATATCGGCAGCGCTGCGTGGCTCGGTAATTGCCGCGCCATACAACAATAACGATGGCCGTTGCCGTCAGGAGGTGCCCGGTGCATACCCTGTCTTCCGCACACAACAGCTTCGAAGCCTGGAACCAGGCGTTGCGCCAGGTCTGCGGGCGCTTCGAGTCGCAGCCCGCGCTGAACCGGACGCTGTTCATCGGCGATATCTCGCGGCAGGACCTCGGCGGCCTGGAACTGGCGCAGATCCGCACCAACGCCGGGCGCATCGCCCGCCAGGCCACCCATGCCGATCATGACGACGACCGCCACTGTTTCCTGGTCGTCCAGCGCAGCGGCCATGCACAATTGCGCCAGGATGGGGGCAGCATAGAGCTGGCGCCAGGGGAAATGGCACTGATGGATTCCGCGGGCGGTTGCGAGATCATTCCCCATGGACTCATCGAACACACCTCGTTCCATCTCTCCCGCGAACAGGTATGCCGGCACCTGCCACCCAGCCAGCGGGCCTTCGGCAAACTCTCGCCGAACTGCGCCAGCGGTCGCCTGCTGAGCCTGCTGGTGCAGCAGGTGTGCGCCGGAGAACTGCAACCGTGGGCGGTGGCGGACGAGGGCGGGGCGTTGCAGGAGGCGCTGATCGCCCTGCTCGGGCCGGCGCTACAGCACGCCGGCGAGGAATTGGAGGGACCGCTGGCCGGGCTCTATGGCTATAGTCTGCGCCGGCACGCGGAGCGCCTGATCGAGCAATCCCTGCAGGAGCCGCGCCTGAGTCCGGACATGCTCGCCGGCCGCCTGCGCATCTCGGTGCGCCAGTTGTACCGGTTGTTCGAGGAGCAGGGCGACAGCGTCTGCCGCTACATTCTCCGCCAGCGCCTCAGCCGCAGCGCCGCCGACCTCGGCAACCCACGGCTGCGCGGCGAATCGATCACCTCCATCGCCTTCAAGTGGGGTTTCAGCGACTCGGCGCATTTCAGCCGGGCGTTCAAGAAGCAGTTCGAGGTTTCGCCCAAGGACTATCGGGCCGGCGCGCTACCGGCCTGACGCCGCCGCGCGCTGCCATTCGTCCCGCCGATCCGCGCCGCAGGCGGAGCTGGCCCGGTGAATGCTTGACGCTTCACCGGAGGCACAGCAAGAATGCGGCGTGTCAGGTTGCATGAAAATAACGGCGGCGCTGTCCGGGGTACCTGCCGCGACAAGCAGCACCCGATGCCCGCACCTTTCATGTCGCCAGCGAGGCGCAGGATGTCATTGCCTTGGGGCGTGCGCCGCGTCGCTATTCACTATCAGATTTCGAGTGCCCCCCTACACCATGCGAATGCGCCTGATGCTTTTGGGCGGCGGTAATGCCCTTGGACAGGCGCTGATCCGCCTAGGGGCGGAGGAAGACATCGGTTTCCTCGCGCCCAGACCACCCGAGCAGGGCTGGGATGCCGCCAGCCTCACCACCCTGCTGGACGAAACGCGCCCCGACGCGGTGATCAACCTCGCCTTCTACCACGACTGGTTCCAGGCCGAGCAGGTCGAGGCGGAGCGCCTGGGCGCCCAGGAGCGCGCCGTCGAGCGCCTCGCGGAGCTCTGCCAGCACTACGAGATCCTCCTGGTCCAGCCGTCCAGCTACCGGGTCTTCGATGGCGCCCGCGCCACCGCCTACAGCGAGAAGGACGAGACCCTTCCGCTGGGCTTGCGTGGCCAGGCGCTCTGGCGCATGGAACAGAGCGTGCGCGCGGCCTGCCCGCGACATGTGCTGATCCGCTTCGGCTGGCTGCTGGACGAAAGCCCGAACGGCTTGCTGGGACGTTTCCTCGGCCGTGCCGAACAACCGCAGCCGCTGTTCCTCGCCGACGATCGGCGCGGCAACCCGACGCCGGTGGACGACGCCGCGCGGGTGGTGCTCTCGGTGCTCAAGCAACTCGACTGCCAGGCGCCGCTGTGGGGCACCTACCACTACGGCGGACTGGAAGCGACCACCACCCTGGCGCTGGGGCAGGTGATCCTCAACGAGGCGCGTACCTATCGCTCCAACCTGATCCAGGAGCCTTCGGCGGAGGCGCATGCCGCGCGCCCGGACGCGCTCGACGAGCCGCAGCACGCGGTGATGGTCTGCAAGAAGATCCTCCACACCTTCGGCATCAAGCCGCGCGCCTGGCGCGCAGGTTTGCCGGCTCTATTGGACAGGTACTACAGGCATGTTTGAACGACCCATCCTGATCACCGGCGGCGCCGGTTTCATCGGCTCCCACCTGGCCGACGCGCTGCTGGCGCGCGGCTACCGCGTGCGTGTGCTGGACAACCTGTCCACCGGCAAGCGCGACAACCTGCCCCTGGACGACGAGCGGGTCGAACTGGTCGAGGGCGACGCCGCCGACGCGGCGACCCTGGCGGCCGCCCTGAAGGACTGCGCGGCGGTCGCCCACCTGGCCGCGGTCGCCTCGGTACAGGCCTCGGTGGACGACCCGGTCGCCACCCACCAGAGCAATTTCATCGCCACCCTGAACCTCTGCGAAGCGATGCGCGAGCAGGGCGTGAAGCGCGTGGTGTTCGCTTCCAGCGCAGCGGTCTACGGGCAGAACGGGGAAGGCACGGCGATCGACGAAGACACCCTGAAGTCGCCGCTGACGCCCTACGCGTCGGACAAGCTGGCCAGCGAGTACTACCTCGATTTCTATCGCCGCCAGCATGGGCTGGAACCGGCGATCTTCCGCTTCTTCAACGTCTACGGGCCGCGCCAGGACCCATCCTCGCCCTATTCCGGGGTGATCAGCATATTCACCGAGCGCGCCCTGAAGGGGACGCCGATCACCGTGTTCGGCGACGGCGAGCAGACCCGCGACTTCATCTACGTCGCCGACCTGGTCGATTTCCTGGTCCAGGCGCTGGAGGCGACGGCGGTGGAACCTGGGGCGGTGAACGTCGGCCTGAATCGCAGCATCAGCCTGAAGCAGTTGCTGGCGGAGATCGGCCAGGTGCTCGGTGGCCTGCCGCCGGTGACCCACGCCGACGCGCGAACCGGTGACATCAGGCATTCGCGGGCGAACAACGAGCGCCTGCTGCGGCGTTTCCGCTTCGACCAGCCGACGCCGATGGGCGTGGGCCTGGCGCGCCTGCTCGGCCGCTGATCACCACCAGGGCTTGTTCAGCGCCAGGTAGAAGATCCCGCCCAGCAGGGTGAGGCTGAGGACGCTGAGCAGGCCCTTGCCGGGGCCCCGCGCCATCCGCAGGGCGAACGCCGCGCAGACGATGTAGCCCAGCAACAGTCCCAGCTTCGCCTGCAGCCAGAGCGGCAGCGGCCAGGGCATCGCCAGGTGCACCAGGCCGAGCGCGGTGAGCAGCAGCAGGGTATCCACCAGGTGCGGTCCCCAGCGGCGGATGCCGCTGGCCTTGCGCCCCGACCAGTTCCAGGCCAGGCGCCAGGCGAACAGGGCGGCGCTGCTGAGGGCGAAGGTGATGTGCAGGGTCTTCAGCCAGAGGTACATGGGGTCCGTTTCCGCAGGATGAAAAAAGGCGCCCGAAGGCGCCTTTTCCCGTTGGGGGCGCAAGCCCCGCGACAGTCTACGACTCAGAACTTGTAGCCGAAACCGATCATGTAGACCCACGGATCGACGTCCACGTCGACCTTGGTCTTGTTCACGCCCAGGGCGCTCGGGCCGTTGATGCTGGCCTTGGTGTCGATGTCCATGTACCAGACGGCCATGTTGAACAGCGCGTGCTCGTTGAGCATGTAGTCGAAGCCCAGTTCGCCGGCCAGGCCCCAGGAGTCCTGCAGCTTCATGCTGCTGAAACCCTGCGCCTTGCGGTTGCTGGCGAGGTCTTCGTCGAAGAAGGTGGTGTAGTTCACGCCCAGGCCGCCGTAGGGCTGGAAGGCGCTGTTGGTACCGCCCATGGGGTAGTACTGGAGCAGCAGGGTCGGCGGCAGTTGCTTGATGTCGGCCAGCTTGCCGTCCAGGCCCGGGCCGAGGCCCTTGACGTCGACCTGGTGGTTGAACGGGGTGGCGGCGACCAGTTCCACGCCCCACTTGTCGGCGAACATGTAGGTGAAGGTCAGGCCGAGCTGGGTGTCGCTGTCGACGGTCGCCTTGGTACCGCGCTGCTTGGCGCCGTCCAGCTTGATGTCGGAACTGCTGTCGTCGGGATCGACGGTGGCGAAGCCGCCACGGATGATGAAGTCACCGGCCTTGTGTCCTTGAATATCCGCAGCGGCGAACGGGGAGGCGACGGTGAGGGCCAGCAGGGAAGCGGTAAGCCAGGACTTACGCATGATGAGCTCCATTCCTTGTATTAGAAAGTGTTGGTGCTGCTAATGGTCAGCCAGCTAACAGTTGCCTTCCTTGACACAGCTCAATCAATCCTAGGAGCAAATGTGACCGCCGCAACGTAAATGGCGCGGCGGATTGTCGCATGTCGTTCAGCCACCTTCGTATTCGTAGGGCGTCACCTTGCTCGCCTGCATGCGGTAGCCGGCCGCCGCCAGCTCGCTGCTGGCGTTCTCCACCTTGAAGGTGCCCTCGACCCAGAACGGCTGGTACAACTCGTCCATCTGCACGCCCTTGGCGGTCTTCACGTAGACGATCTGGTTCGACGGCGGCGGCGGTACGTGGATGCAGGCGCCGTAGTAGGGCACCAGGAGGAACTCGGTGACCAGCCCGGCCTCGCTGATTTCCAGCGGTACGATGTAGCCCGGCAGCTTGGCCTCGATGCCGTCCAGTGCCTTCACCACCGGGGCGTTGGGGCTCTGCTGGCTGGCCGCCGGGCCGGCTTCGCTGAGGGCGTTGGCGAGGTCGTGGATCGGCAGCGGCGCGGGGGCGGGCGGGGCGCCGGCCGGGATCAGTTGCGACCAGGTCAGTTCGCGCGGCGCGGCGCGCGCCACGGCACTGCCCAGGAGCAGGGCGAAAGCCAGCAGGAGGACGGTCAGGGAGCGCAGCATCGGGGAATATCTCCGGGTCATAGGCGGATCGACAGGCCATCGGCCAGGGACTGGCGGTAGGCGCGCCAGGCCGGCACGCAGCCGATCAGCACGGCGGCCGCCAGGATAGCCCCGAGCAGGCTCCACTCATAGTCGCTTGGCCAGGCCAGCGGCAGGTAGATGCCGTAGTTGGCCTGGACGTAGCCCTGGCTGGCGGCGATGCCGAGGTAGAGCAGGCCGAGGCCGAGGGCGACGCCGGCCAGCGCCAGGCTGAAGGCCTCGGCCAGCAGCAGGCCGAAGATGTGCCAGGGGCGCGCGCCCACCGAGCGCAGGATGGCCATCTCCCGGCGGCGCTCGTTGAGGCTGGTGAGGATCGCCGTGAGCATGCCGATCAGGCCGGTGAGGACGACGAACAGCGAGACCACGAACAGTGCCTTCTCGGCGGTGCCCATCAGGCCCCACAATTCCTGCAGGGCGACACCGGGGAGGATCGCCATCAGCGGTTCGCCGGGATAGTCGTTGACCTCGCGTTGCAGGGCGAAGGTCGCCACCTTGCTCTTCAGGCCGACCAGGAACGCGGTGATCGCCTGTGGTTGCAGGTCCATGTGCCGCGCCTGCTCGGCACTGACGCGCCCGGCGCCCATCGCCGGCACCCCGTTGCGCCAGTCGACGTGCAGCGCCTCCATGCCGGCCAGGGATATGTGCAGGGTGCGGTCCACCGGGGTACCGGTGCGCTGGAGGATGCCGACCACGGTGAACGGCTTGTCGTCGTGCTTGACCAGGCTCACCGTGCTCACCCCATGGGCCAGCACGATCTTCTCGCCGAGCCTGTAGTGCAGGGCTTCGGCCACCTCGGCGCCGAGCACCACGTCGAACAGGTCCTGGCCGAAGGCGCGGCCCTCGGCCAGTTGCAGTTCCTGGCCGCGGCCGTAGCGGTAGTGCTCGAAATAGCCGGCATCGGTGCCCATTACCCGGTAGCCGCGGTGCGAGTCGCCGAGGGAGATCGGGATCGCCCACTTCACCCGCGGGTTTTCGGCGAAGTGCCGGTAGCTGTCCCGGCGGATGTTGTTGGTCGCGTTGCCGATGCGGAATACCGAGTAGAGCAGCAGGTTCACCGAGCCGGAGCGCGCGCCGACGATCAGGTCGGTACCGGAGATGGTACTGGCGAAGCTGGCCTTGGCCTCGGTGCGGACCCGCTCCACCGCCAGCAGCAGGCAGGCGGAGAGGGCGATGGCGAAGATCGTCAGCAGGGCGGTGAAGCGGCGGTTGGCCAGGCTGGCCAGTGCCAGTCGGAAGAGATACATGCTCAGAGTCCTGCCGGCCGGGCGGCGCGGTTGAGATCGGAAAGGGACAGGCTGCGGTCGAACAGCCCGGCCAGGCTCTGGTCGTGGCTGACGAACAGCAGGCTGGCGCCGGCCTCGCGGCATTCGGCGAAGAGCAACTGGAGAAACGCCTCGCGGCTGTCGGCGTCGAGCGCCGAGGTCGGCTCGTCGGCGATCACCAGCTCCGGCTGGCCGATCAGCGCGCGGGCGGCGGCAACCCGCTGCTGCTGGCCGATGGACAGGCTGTCGGCGCGGCGTTCGTGCAGTTCGCCGCCGAGGCCGAGCTGGCCGAGCAGATGGCTGGCGGCCTGCGCCGGGCTACCGTGGCGTTCGCGGGCGCGCTGACGGCGCAACGCGGAAAAGTGACAGGGTAGCTCGACGTTCTCGCGTACCGAGAGGAACGGCAGCAGGTTGAACTGCTGGAAGATGTAGCCGGTGTGGTCGACGCGGAAATGGTCGCGGCGCGCGGCGGACAGCTTTTCCAGGTCCTCGCCGAGCAGGCGGATGCTGCCGCGACCGGGCTTCTGCACGCCGCCGAGGAGGCCGAGCAGGGTGGTCTTGCCGCTGCCGGAAGGCCCCTTGAGGAACAGGCTCTCGCCGCGTTCGAGATGGAAGTTGGGAATGTCCAGCAACTCCGCCTGGCCGGGCCAGGCGAAGCCGAGGTTGGTCAGGGTGATCAGTGCGCTCATGGGGGTAGGGGCGGAACGCTCCGCCGGAGCCTCGAGAATGGATGGAGGGGCGCCGCGCCGAATCCCTCGCGGCGCCTCCGGAACGATCCTACAGCTTCAGCTCGGCGCTGGCCGGAGCCAGGTCGGCGCCTTTCTGGCCGTCGGGACCGATCAGTTGTACCTGAATTTTCTGGGTGGCGGGGAAGCGCTTGAAGAACTCGGCGAGGGTCAGCAGCTTGAGCAGCTCGGGCTTCTCGCAACTGAGCTGGTAATGGGCGTGGATATCGGCATGACCGTGTTCGTGTTCGTGGCCTGCCTTCTCCTTGTGCGCGTGGGCCGGCGCCTTGTCGCCGAACAGCGGACTCCGCAGTTCCTGGCTGGCCACCGAGCAGCCGGCGGTGACCGGCAGGGCGAACAGCTCCAGCGGTTTTTCCAGCTGAGCGCGGGCCTTGGCCACGGCGGCCTTGTCCGCGTCGGTGCTGGCGGCGTGTTCGAAACCGACCAGGTTCATCGCCGGGCTGTCCAGCTCCAGTTCGAGGGTCTTGCCGTCCAGCGCCACGTTCAACTGGGCGACGCCGTGCTCGTGCTTGCCCAGACTGCCGTGGGCGTGGTCATGGTCGTGGTCGTCATGGGCATGGGCGGCGAACGGCAGCAAGACGAGGGCTAACAGCAGTGGGCGCATGGGCGGGACTCCGAGAGAAAGAGATAATTTTGTTACGTTATAACGATTTTTTCCGTGTGCCTAGTGGGGGGCTACCCCACTTCCATGGACGGTTTGAAAAAGGGCTGAAAACTTCAGATCTTGCCGGGCGACTCGACGACGCATTCGTGGGTTGTGAAACCGCTCGATGTAGTCGAATAAATCCGCCCGTGCTTCATCACGAGTGCGATACGACTGATGGGCAACGCGCTCCCATTTGAGCTGACCGAAGAAGCCTTCACAGGCAGCGTTGTCGCCGCAATGTCCGACGGCACTCATGCTGCAGACCAGCGTGTTGAGATTCAGAAAACGCTGGTAGTCCGCACTGGTGAATTGGGTGGATTCAACCGGTCGTTGCAACACCTTTGATCGTGGAGGTGTTTATGGGGCGACCTACAGGGTGGATGCGGGAGTTGACGGGGCGAGGGGCAATGCGCTCGCCAGGTGCCCCGTCACTTCGCCGAGAGATCGAGCGGCTATTTTGGGAACGATCGCAACCGGGATCACAAGCGAAAGGGCGGCAGAGGCTATTAGCGTATCGTCAGCGGTAGGCACACGCTGGTTCCGTCATCGCGGCGGAATGCCATTATTCATGTCGAACCACATATCAGGAAGGTACTTGTCGTTCGCTGAGCGAGAAGAGATCGGGCTGCTCCGGGCGCAAAGTGTTGGTGTGCGTGAGATTGCTCGCCATCTTGGACGAAGTCCGTCGACCATTTCACGGGAGCTGACTCGTAACGCAGCAACTCGTAGCGGCCGGCTCGAGTATCGCGCTTCAGTCGCGCAGTGGAAGGCTGAATTGGTTGCCAAGAGACCGAAGCCGGCGAGATTGGTGACCAACCCGCAACTGCGCCATTACGTGCAAGAGCGCTTGGAAGGCAAGGTTCATAACGCTAATGGCCGTGAGATTGCCGGTCCTCTACAGGCACCATTCAAGGGACGAAATAAACCACATCGTGGTGACCGTAAATGGGTCAATGGCTGGTCACCCGAACAGATTGCCAACCGGCTGCAAGTCGACTTCCCGGATGACAAGTCCATGCGTATGTCTCACGAAGCCATATATCAGGCTCTCTACATTCAAGGGCGAGGCGCTCTCAAGCATGAACTGGTGAGTTGCCTGCGTACTGGGCGGGCGTTGCGCGTACCAAGAGCCAGGGCGCAGGCCAAAGCATGGGCACATGTCAGCGAGGATGTCATGATTTCCAGCCGTCCTGCTGAGGTGGAGGATCGTGCCTTACCGGGGCATTGGGAGGGTGATCTGATCATTGGCCTGAACCGATCCGCCATCGGGACGCTGGTCGAGCGCTCAAGCCGATTTACCATGCTCGTTCATCTGCCTCGCGAGGAAGGTTACGGGCCGACTCCCCGGACGAAGAACGGCCCCGCTCTTGCTGGCTACGGTGCTGTCACCATGACCAATGCATTGAAGAGGGCCGTGACTGGCTTACCCGTTCAGCTGTGGCGATCATTGACTTGGGATCGTGGAAAGGAGCTATCGGATCACGTCCGCTTTACCATTGAGTCTGGAGTAAAAGTCTTCTTTGCCGACCCTCACAGTCCATGGCAGCGCGGTACGAACGAGAATACAAACGGTCTTCTGCGGCAATATTTCCCGAAAGACACCGATCTGTCTCGTTGGAGTTACCAAGAGATCCAAGCCGTAGCTCATACGCTGAACACTAGACCCAGGAAAACGCTCGGCTGGAAAACACCTGCCGAGGTACTGAACGACTATCTAACATCTATTCAGCAACCCAGTGTTGCGACGGCCGATTGAATCCACCTTGGCTGCCGCGATCCGAATGCAGGATCACTGAC
>NZ_KV811328.1:0-857 GCF_001813025.1 Pseudomonas sp. HMSC066A08 | reverse complement strand
CGGCCGGTGAAGCGGCGGAACTGGTTGAGGGTGCGCTTGTCCGCCGGGATTTCCGGCGACAGGCCGTAGTCCTTGTTACGGATGTAGTCGTAGAACGCCCGCGGTTGCTGGTCGTCCATCAGTTCCGAGAGCGCGTCGAGGGTCATCGGCTCGCCGATGCGCGCCTGGGAGGTGGCGTAGTCGACCAGCGTCTCGGTCTTCTCGCGGGCCTGTTCCTCGGCCATGTCCTCGCTTTCCACGAAATCGCTGAAGGCTTTCAGCAGGGTGCGCGTCTCGCTCGGCGAATCCACCCCTTCCTGGCAGCCGATGAAGTCGCGGAAATAGTCGGAGACCTTCTTCCCGCCCTTGCCCTTAATGAACGAGATGTACTGCTTCGACTGCTTGTTGTTGCGCCATTCGGAAATATTGATCCGCGCGGCCAGGTGCAACTGGCCGAGGTCCAGGTGGCGCGACGGGGTGACCTCCAGCGACTCGTTCACCGCCACGCCTTCGCTGTGGTGCAGCAGGGCGATCGCCAGGTAGTCGGTCATGCCTTGCTGGTAGTGGGCGAACAGGACGTGGCCGCCGGTGGAGAGATTGGACTCCTCCATCAGCTTCTGCAGGTGCTCGACCGCTTCGCGGCTGAAGCCGACGAAGTCGCGGTCGCCCTCCAGGTATTCACCGAGCCAGCCGCTGAACGGGTAGGCCCCGGACTCGCCCTGGAAGAAGCCCCAGGCCTTGTTCTTGGCGTTGTAGCTTTCGTTGAGGTCGGCCAGCAGGTTCTCGATGGCCTGGGAGTCGCCCAGCTCGGCGTCGCGCGCGTGGAGCACGGCCGGGGTGCCGTCGGGCTTCTTCTCGATCAGGTGGACGATGGCGTG
>NZ_KV811327.1:0-412 GCF_001813025.1 Pseudomonas sp. HMSC066A08 | reverse complement strand
CAGAGGAACCACTGGCGTTGCTGGGCATACGACAGCGAGTGCGCGCCCGGCTGCTCGCACACGCGGGGAATGGGCATTTGCAGGAAGCTGATGCCCTTGGAGCACAACCGTTGATAGAACAATTCCCGCTGCGGCAAAGGCAGCCCGGCGAAACGTCGGGCAAGATCGGCATTGTTGTTGAGATTCATATCAGACGGCCTCGAGTTCGCTCATGAATTCCCGCAGCTCGTCGAAGTCCGCTGCGTCGGTAGGTTTGTAGCCTTCAAGCGAAGTCGCATAGGCCTGTAAAGTCTCGGCCTGGAACAGCAAGACCAGGGGGGCATTCATGTCCAGCTCGGCATGGATGCGCGCCGTGACCTGAGTCGCCAGCAACGAATGCCCGCCGAGCTCGAAGAAGTTGTCGGCCATCCCG
>NZ_KV811326.1:0-1416 GCF_001813025.1 Pseudomonas sp. HMSC066A08 | reverse complement strand
CGGCACACTGGCGCAACCTGCTGGAGGCGATCTGTCGCGAGCCGGCGCGTCGTGTTGGCGAGTTGCCGCTATTGGATCGTTCCGAGCGGGACCTGCTGCTGGCGCGCTGGGACCAGACCGGTGAGGACTATCCGAGCCGGCCGTTCGTCCACCAGTTGGTCGCGGAGCAGGCGCGTCGAGCGCCGGAGGCGATTGCGGTGCTGTTCGGCGAGCAGCGGCTGAGCTATGGCGAACTCGACAGCCAGGCCAACCGCCTGGCCCAGCGCCTGGTGGAACTGGGCGTGGGTCCGGAGGTGCGGGTGGCCATCGCCATGCGCCGTTCGGCGGAGATCATGGTGGCGTTCCTGGCCGTACTCAAGGCCGGCGGCGCCTACGTGCCGCTGGACATCGCCTATCCGGCCGAGCGCCTGCGCTACATGCTGGAGGATTGCGGCGCGGCGCTGGTGCTGACCCAGCGCGACGTGCTCGAGCGTCTGCCGTTGCCCGCCGGCCTGGCGAGCCTGGCGGTGGACGATCCGGGAGAATGGCAGGATCGTCCGGAGGGTGCGCCGGAGGTCGATCTGGCCGAGGAAAACCTGGCCTACGTGATCTACACCTCTGGTTCGACCGGCCTGCCCAAGGGCGTGGCGGTATCCCACGGACCGCTGGTGTCGCATATCCGTGCGACCGGCGAGCGCTACGAGACGAGCCCGGCGGACTGCGAGCTGCATTTCATGTCGTTCGCCTTCGACGGTGCTCATGAAGGCTGGATGCACCCGTTGATCAACGGAGCGCGGGTGCTGGTGCGCGACGACAGTATCTGGCTGCCGGAGGAGACCTATGCGCAGATGCATCGTCACGGTGTGACCATCGGGGTCTTTCCGCCGGTGTACCTGCAGCAACTGGCCGAGCATGCCGAGCGTGACGGCAACCCGCCGCCGGTGCGGGTGTACTGCTTCGGCGGTGACGCGGTGCCGCAGGCCAGCTACGAGCTGGCCTGGGAAAGCCTGCGCCCGGACTACCTGTTCAACGGCTATGGACCGACCGAGACGGTGGTCACGCCCTTGTTGTGGAAGGCGCGTCCGCAGGATCCGTGCGGTGCGGCTTACGCACCTATCGGTACCTTGCTGGGACGTCGCAGGGCCTATGTACTGGGCGCGGACCTGGACCTGCTGCCGCTGGGTCTGGCCGGTGAGCTCTACCTGGGTGGAGAAGGTGTGGCGCGGGGTTACCTGGACCGGCCGGCGCTGACGGCCGAGCGTTTCGTCCCGGATCCGTACGGCAACGGCGAGCGGGTCTATCGCAGCGGCGACCTGACCCGGGCACGTGCCGATGGGCTGGTGGACTACCTGGGGCGTGTCGACCACCAGGTGAAGATCCGGGGTTTCCGCATCGAGCTGGGTGAGATCGAAGCGCGCCTGCTGGAGCAGGAGTGCG
>NZ_KV811325.1:0-416 GCF_001813025.1 Pseudomonas sp. HMSC066A08 | reverse complement strand
GGAACGAGCTGACGCACCCTCAATACAGCGGGCTGAGTGTGGCCGAAGTGCTGGAGTTGGAGCGCGCTGAACTGATGCCTGTGCCAGCGCCATTCGACGGTTACGTCGAGCGGCCTGCGCGGGTCTCCAGCACCTGCCTGGTCAGTGTCGGGCGCAACCGTTACTCGGTGCCGTGTGAGTACGCGGGTAAGTGGGTCAGCAGCCGTTTGTATCCGACGCGAATCGAGGTGGTGGCTGACGACGCGCTGATCGCCAGCCATGTCCGCTTGCTGGATCGCGACCAGGTCAGCTATGACTGGGGCGAATAGAGAAAACGGAAAAAATCGTACGCTAAGGTTTTCCGGGCAACCGTAGCGGCCTGAACTTCCCGTCTTCAAGCCGACGGCTCTGCCGCCAGACGTAATCGCCGGTTAGGT
>NZ_KV811324.1:36947-133370 GCF_001813025.1 Pseudomonas sp. HMSC066A08 | reverse complement strand
GCGAAGCCTGTGGCGAAACCGGCGGCCAAGCCTGTGGCGAAACCCGCGGCCGCGAAGCCTGCAGCCAAACCGGCTGCGAAGCCTGCTGCGAAACCGGCGGCCAAGCCTGCGGCGAAACCCGTAGCCGCGAAACCTGCCGCAGCCAAGCCCTCCACCGCTCCTGCTGCGAAGCCTGCGACGACCCCCAGCGCCCCGGCAGCCACCCCCAGCGCCGCTTCGGCAACGCCTGCCGCGGGCAGCAACGGCGCCGCCCCGACCAGCGCCTCCTAAGGCGCTGTCTGCAAAGCCGCCGAGCCAAGCACCAGCAAAGCCCGGCGCTCTGCTTCCGTGCAGATGTCCTGGCTGCAGGCTTGCAGCCAGGCATCCGCACTGCGATTCGCTTCCTGGCCCTCCAGCCAGGCTGTGGCCAGGTCGGCCAGGCGTTGCAGGTGTTCCCGTTCCGCTCGTAGTTCCTGGGCCTTCATTTCCTCACGGAGTTCGGCCAGGCAGGCATCGTGGGTTGCCGCTTCGCGCCAGGCGCAACGCAATCTGCGCAGGGGTTCGATGACCGTTTCGCGCCAGGGACGCGCGGCGTTCTCCAGGATCTGGGCGCGTTCTTTCGAGCAGCTCACGCCACGCCTGCCAAGCCAGGCGGCGACCAGCAAGAGGCAGACGTCCGCACCTTGCTCCTGAAGCGCGAGGCAAACCGTTTCCACGCCCGGCTGGGCATAGACGTCCACCGCGAATTTCCAGACATTTCCAGTCATACAGCCTCACGCTCCGCAAGGGCGAAACTGATAAACTCCGCCGCCATGATTCGACTCCTCAATCTTACGCTACAGCGCGGGCCGCAGCGCCTCCTGGAAGCTGCTGAACTGACCCTGCACGCCGGCCAGAAAGCCGGTCTCATCGGGGCCAATGGCGCTGGCAAGTCCAGCTTGTTCGCGCTATTGCGCGGCCAGCTCGGCCAGGATGCCGGCGACTGCCTGTTGCCCGCCGACTGGCGCATCGCGCACATGCGCCAGGAGGTCGATACCCTGGATCGCCTGGCGGTGGATTACGTGCTCGACGGCGACAGTCGCCTGCGCGAGATCCAGGCGGCGCTGGCCGCCGCCGAAGCGGCGCACGACGGTTCTGCCCTGGCGCGCCTGCATACCGAGCTGGACAACGCCGACGGTTACACCGCCGATGCACGGGCGCGCAAGCTGCTGGCCGGGCTCGGCTTCAGCAGCGAGCAGATGGAGCGCCGGGTCGGTGATTTCTCCGGCGGTTGGAGGATGCGCCTGAACCTGGCGCAGGCGCTGATGTGCCCGTCCGACCTGCTGTTGCTCGACGAACCGACCAACCACCTCGACCTGGACGCCATCCTCTGGCTGGAAGAGTGGCTCAAGGGTTATCCCGGCACTCTGGTGCTGATCTCCCACGACCGCGACTTCCTCGATGCGGTGGTGGACCACGTGGTGCATCTGGAAAACCGCAAGCTGACCCTCTACCGCGGCGGCTATTCCGCTTTCGAGCGGACCCGCGCCGAGCGGCTGGCTCAGCAACAGCAGGCCTACGAGAAACAGCAGGCGCAGCGTGCGCACATGGAAAGCTTCATCGCCCGCTTCAAGGCCAAGGCCACCAAGGCGCGCCAGGCGCAGAGCCGGATCAAGGCGCTGGAGCGTCTCGAGGAACTGGCGCCGGCACATGTCGATTCGCCGTTCAACTTCAGTTTCCGCGAGTCGGACAAGATCTCCCGGCCGTTGCTGGATCTCGGCGAAGGCCGTCTCGGTTATGGCGACAAGGCGGTGCTGGAGAAGGTCAAGCTGCAACTGGTGCCCGGTGCGCGGATCGGCCTGCTCGGTCCCAACGGCGCCGGCAAGTCGACCCTGATCAAGACCCTGGCCGGGGACCTGCCCGAGCTGGGCGGCCGCCTGTTGCGTGGCGAGAACCTGGCCATCGGGTACTTCGCCCAGCACCAGCTCGATTCGCTGGACCCACAGGCCAGCCCGTTGCTGCATCTGCAGCGTATCGCCCCCGGCGAGCGCGAACAGACCCTCAAGGATTTCCTCGGCGGCTTCGATTTCCGCGGCATTCGAGTGGACGAGCCGGTATTGAACTTCTCCGGTGGCGAGAAAGCGCGCCTGGCCCTGGCGCTGATCGCCTGGCAGAAGCCCAACCTGCTGCTGCTCGACGAGCCGACCAACCACCTCGACCTGGAAATGCGCCTGGCCCTGACCATGGCTCTACAGGAGTTTTCCGGGGCGGTCCTGGTGGTTTCCCACGACCGGCACCTGCTCAAAAGCACCACCGACGAATTCCTCCTGGTCGCCGATGGGCGCGTGGTGCCGTTCGATGGCGATCTCGACGATTACGCCCGCTGGCTGGTCGACTATCGCGCGCGCAAGGCGCCGCAGGCCGAGACCGCGCCGGGCGCGCCGACCGAACGCACCGACAAGCGCGCCCAGCGCCAGGCAGCGGCCGCGCTGCGCCAGCAGTTGGCGCCGCACAAGCGCGAGGCCGACAAGCTGGAGCGCGAACTCGGCGGCCTGCACGAAAAGCTAGCCGCTATCGAGGCGCGGTTGGGCGAAAGCGCCCTGTACGATCCATCGCGAAAGGACGAATTGCGCGAGTTGCTGTCCGAACAATCGAGCCTGAAGGTTCGCGAAGGCGAGTTGGAGGAACGTTGGCTGGAGGCCCTGGAAACCCTCGAAGCCCTGCAGAAAGAACTGGAGGCCAGTGAGTGATGGAAGACTTGCAGGTGTTGACGCAGACCTGGAGCGGGCCGTTGGTGGTGGCGTTGCAGATCCTGCTCATCCTGCTGGTCGCCTGGCTGCTCCAGCGCCTGGTCCGGCGCACGGTGACCCGTATCGGCGAGCGTTATCCGGTGCCGCCGGAGCTGCTCCTGCCGCTGCGCGGCGGCCTGCGCTGGTTGATCATGGTCAGCGCACTGATCATGGTACTGGAACGCCTGGGCGTGTCCGCCGAAGTGCTGTGGACCGCGCTGACGGGTTTCGCCGCGGTGGCGGCGGTAGCCTTCTTCGCCATCTGGAGCGTGCTCTCCAACCTGTTCTGTGCGTTGCTGATCTTCACCGTCGGGCCGTTCCGCATCGGCGACCGCGTGGAGCTGATCGATAGCGCCGACAAACCGGGTGTCACCGGTCGCGTGGTTGCCATCAATCTCTTATATACGACATTGGAAGAAACCCTCGAGGATGGCTCGCCGGGCCCGCTGCTGCAGGTTCCCAACAGCCTGTTCTTCCAGAAAGCCGTGCGTCGCTGGCGTGGGCCAGGTTTTTCAACTCCAACAAGAAACGGGAAATAACCATCTATGGAATGGCTCGCCAATCCTGAAATCTGGGTCGCGTTCCTGACCCTGACCGCCCTGGAAATCGTCCTCGGCATCGACAACATCATCTTCATCTCGATCCTGGTCGGGCGCCTGCCGCCGGCCCAGCAACCGAAGGCGCGTTTCTTCGGCCTGGCCCTGGCCATGGGCACGCGGATCCTGCTGTTGCTCTCGATCACCTGGGTCATGCGCCTGACCACCGACCTGTTCCACCTGTTCGGCCAGGGCATCTCCGGGCGTGACCTGATCCTCTTCTTCGGCGGCCTGTTCCTGTTGTTCAAGAGCACCATGGAGATCTACCACAGCCTGGAAGGCGCGGAAGAAGAGCAGAAGAGCGGCGGCAAGGCCCACGGTTTCATGGGCATCATCGTCCAGATCGCGATCATCGACATCATCTTCTCCCTGGACTCGGTGATCACCGCCGTCGGTCTGGTGCAGAACGTGCCGGTGATGGTCGCGGCGATCGTCATCTCGGTCGGCGTGATGATGCTGGCGGCAGGCACCATCAGCGACTTCATCGAGAAACACCCGTCGCTGAAGATGCTCGCCCTGTCGTTCCTCATCGTGGTCGGCACCGTGCTGGTGGCCGAGTCCTTCGAAGTGCACGTGCCGAAAGGCTACGTCTACTTCGCCATGGCCTTCTCCCTGGCGGTGGAGGCGCTGAACATCCGTCTGCGCGGAGCCCTGGCGCGCAAGCGCGGCGAAGAGCCGGTGAAGCTGCGCAAGGGTTCGCCGGACTGAGAGCGTTCGGGGCCAGGGCGAACAGCCGTATCGCGGTCGTCCGCCCTCCCTGGCTGAGTGCGCATCCGAAGAGGCCCGGTATCTGCCGGGCTTTTTCCTGCCCGCCCGGACGTTTGCGCAAGGGCAGGACGACGCGCATCGTCGGAAAGCCTGTGCGACCGCTCCGCCTTGGTGCACACTGGTTTTTCGTCTCCCTCCCAGCCGCGTCCGCTTTCCGAGGTGTGCAATGCTCGTCAGTACCTGGTTCGCCTTCTTTCTCGCCTGCTGGGCTATCAGCCTGTCGCCGGGCGCCGGAGCCATCGCCTCGATGTCCTGCGGGTTGCAGTACGGCTTTGCGCGAGGCTACTGGAACGCGCTGGGCCTGCAGATCGGCCTGGCCCTGCAGATCGCCATCGTCGCCGCCGGCGTCGGTGCGTTGCTGGCGACCTCGGCGCTGGCTTTCAGCCTGATCAAGTGGTTCGGCGTGGCCTACCTGGTGTACCTGGCGGTGCGCCAGTGGCAGGCGCCGCCACAGGCCTTGAGCCCCGATGGCGAACGGCCCCTGGGGCGACCGTTGACCCTGGTGCTGCGTGGTTTCCTGGTCAACGCCAGCAATCCCAAGGCGGTGATCTTCATGCTCGCGGTACTGCCGCAGTTCATCGACCCGCACCAGCCGCTGCTGGCGCAGTACCTGATCATGGGCGGCACCATGATCGTCGTCGACCTGATCGTCATGGCCGGCTACACCGGGCTGGCTGCGCGCGTGCTACGCGTACTGCGTTCGCCGCGCCAGCAGAAGCTGGTGAATCGTACCTTCGCCAGCCTGTTCGTCGGCGCCGCGGGGCTGCTGGCGACGGTACGCCGAGCGCCGCTCTGAGCCGCCCGACACGCCGATGGGCGTGATTGTTACAGAGTATTTCTTGCATGGGCGGGAAGGCGAAGGGACAATTTAATCTCTTCCATTCTCACTTCGTCTTCGCCATGCACCCTCCGAAAATCCTGCTGTGGCTGCTGCCGCTGGTCTGCGCGTTCAGCCTTGGAGCTCTTGCCGACACGGCCGTCGACCCCTCCCAAGCCTTGCATCTGTTGAGTTACCTGGCGGCCGACTATCCGCCGACCGTGGCTGACGGCAAGATCGTCGACCCCAGCGAATACCAGGAACAGGTGGAGTTCGTCGGCAATCTGCAGGCATTGGTCCTGACCCTGCCGATGCGCCCCGAGCGCGCCGAGCTGGAGAGCGACGTCGCCAGCCTGCGCCAGGCCATCGAGCAGCGCTTGCCGGGAAGGGACGTGGCCCTCCAGGCGCGCAACCTCGAGGCACGGGTGGCGGATATCTACCAGGTGGTGCAGACCCCCGCGATCACCCCCGACCCGAGCCGCGCGGCGCCGATCTATGCCCAGCAATGCGCGATCTGCCATGGCGATGCGGGCATGGGCGACGGCCCCGCCGGCATCGGCCTGGAGCCGCCGCCGGCGAACCTCACCGATCGCCAGCGTCTCGATCACCTGAGCCTCTACGACCTGCGTAACGTCATCGGCCTGGGCGTGGCCGGCACCGACATGCCGGCGTTCGCCGACCAACTCGACGAACGCCAGCGCTGGGACCTGGCCAGCTATGTGGCCGGCCTGAGCGCCGGCAGTGCGCAGCAGGACAAGGCCCATGCCTACCCGCTGGCGACCCTGGCCACGCAGACTCCGGCCGAAGTCGCCGAGCATGACGGCGAGGCCGCTGCGGATAGCTTCCGCGCCTTGCGTGCGCATCCGCCGCTGGAGCAGCGCGGTCCTGGGCAGTTGATCGACTATACCGCCGCCACCCTGGACAAGAGCTTCGCGGTCTATCGCGAAGGCGACCGCGACCAGGCCTACGACCTGTCGGTGGCGGCCTACCTGGAAGGCTTCGAGCTGGTGGAAAGCTCGCTGGACAACGTCGACGCCGATTTGCGCCGCTCCACCGAGAAGCAGCTGATGGCCTACCGCCAGGCGTTGCGCGATGGCCTCCCGGAAACCCAGGTGGCGCAACAGCTGGAGCTGGCCAAGGGCAAGCTGGCGGAGGCCGCCAAGCAGCTTGGCGGTGACTCGCTGAGCTTCTCCATCAGTTTCGTTTCCGCCCTGTTGATCCTGTTGCGCGAAGGGGTAGAGGCAATCCTGGTGCTTGCCGCCATCCTCGCCTTCCTGCGCAATACCGGGCAGGAAAGTGCCGTGCGCGGCGTGCACGTCGGCTGGGGGCTGGCCTTCGTCGCCGGCTTCGCCACCTGGGCGCTGGCCGCCTATGTGATCGATATCGGCGGTGCCCAGCGCGAGCTGATGGAGGGTTTCACCTCGCTGTTCGCCTGCGTGATGGTGCTCTGGCTCGGCGTCTGGATGCACGACCGCCGCCACGCGGCAGCCTGGCAGGACTACATCCGCAGCAGCCTGGTGGGTGGCGGCGGACGCTTCGGCTTCGCAGTGCTGGCGTTCTTCTCGGTCTACCGCGAGTTGTTCGAGGTCATCCTGTTCTACGAGACCCTTTGGTTGCAGGCCGGACCGGCCGGGCACAACGCCGTGATCGGTGGCGCGGCGACCGCCGTGGTCTTGTTGATCGGCCTGGCCTGGGTGATCCTGCGTGGCTCGACGAAACTGCCGCTGGGGTTGTTCTTCAGCATCAACGCGGCGTTGCTCTGCGCGCTCTCGGTGGTGTTCGCCGGACATGGTGTCATCGCCTTGCAGGAAGCCGGGGTGATCGGCACCCGTCCGGTGCCGTTCTTCGACTTCGACTGGCTGGGGATCAAGGCCGACGCCTATTCGCTGTCGGCCCAGGCCATGGCGTTGGTGGCCATCGCGCTGCTCTTCGGACGTAGCCGGATCGTCGAGCGCCGGCGTGCGGCGGCCAACGCCGCCGACTGAACGGGTTCGCGCAACCACGACGGCCAGTGCGATACTGGCCGTCGTCATTTCTATGGAAGTCCGTTCATGCGTATCTGGATCGATGCCGACGCCTGCCCCAAGGCGGCCAAGGAACTGGTCTGCAAGTTCGCCCTCAAGCGCAAGCTGGAAGTCTGGATGGTTGCCGGCCAGCCGCAGGTCAAGCCGCCGTTCGCCTGCGTGCGTCTGGTGGTGGTGGAAAGCGGGATGGATGCGGCTGACGATTACCTGGTGGAGCAGGCCGAGCCGGGCGACCTGGCGATCTGCAGCGACGTACCGCTGGCCGATCGGCTGATCAAGAAACAGGTTGCCGCCCTCGATCCTCGCGGCCGCGAGTTCGACGCGCGAAACATGGGCGATAAGCTGGCCATGCGCAACCTGATGGCCGACCTGCGTGACCAGGGGCAAATGGGCGGCGGCCAGGCGCCCTACGGTGAGCGTGACCGCCAGGCGTTCGCCAACGCCCTGGACCGTCTGCTCACCCGCCTGCAGCGGGAAGCCGATCTACGTGCGAGTCAGCCGCACAAATAGGTACCGGTACCGACGGCGACCAGAGTGCCGTCGTCGCTATGCAGTTCCGAGCGCACCACTGCGACCTTGTTGCCCGAGCGAAGCGGCACCGCATTGGCGGTGAACGTCCGGCCGCGTCCCGGGCGCAGGTAGTCGACGCGCAAGTCGATGGTGCCGAGCTTCGACAGCCGCGCCATGCGCTCGTGGCCTGGCAGTTCGCGATGCCGTTCGAGGGCGCCGATCAGGGCCATCGCTCCGCCGGTGACGTCGAGCAGGCTGGAGATCACCCCGCCGTGGAGAATGCCCTGCACGAAGTTGCCGATCAGTTCGTCCTTCATCGGCAGGTCGAGGACTACCCGCTCGCGGCCCAGGCTCGCCACGCGGATGCCGAGCATGCGGTTGAAGGGGATGCGCTGGAAGAAATCCGCCACCAGTTGGTGGACGTCGTCAGGCAGGGCGGGGGAGGGCGTTTCGCTCATCGCGGCGTCTCGATTCGGTGGTTTCGAGACGCACGCTGGCGTAAAGGCACGGATTTGAAAAGGGCGGCGGCGCGACCGCCCTCGTGCTTGGCCGATCAGGCCTTGTCCTGGTCCACCAGTTCGAGCACCCGGTCGACCAGCTTGTTGATCCCGGAGGCGGCTTCGGCGATCGACTGGGCGAGCATGTAGGCCGGGGTGGTCACCAGCTTGCGCGCGCTGTCTTCGACGATCTCGTCCACCGGCGCGTCGATGTGCTCGGCACCCATCTGCTTTAGCGCGTCGGCGGTGTCGGCGTCGTTGCCGATTGTGCATTGGACGCCGGCGCCGTAGATCTTCGCCGCCATCGCCGGAGCGATGCAGATCAGCCCGACTGGCTTGCCGGCCTCGGCGAAAGCCTTGGCCAGCGCCAGCACGTCCGGCTGCACCTGGCACTGCGCGCCGTTGACGGCAAAGTCGCTGAGGTTCTTCGCGGCGCCGAAGCCGCCGGGCACGATCAGCGCGTCGTAGTCCTCGGCGCGGGCTTCGCGCAGGTCCTTGACTTCGCCGCGGGCGATACGCGCGGACTCGACCAGGACATTGCGGCTTTCCGGCATTTCCTCGCCGGTCAGGTGGTTGACCACATGGTGCTGGGCGATGTTCGGCGCGAAGCATTGTGCCTCGGCGCCGCGCTGGCTGAGGCGGAGCAGGGTGATCACGCTTTCGTGGATTTCCGCGCCATCGTAGACGCCACAACCGGAGAGGATGACGGCAACTTTCTTGTGCATGAGGCTTACTCCTTGGGAACGCAGGATCCGGACCGGACGGGCCTGGCCGGGGTCGGTATCGCGCAAGCATAGCGAGCCGCCGGCCCCGGCGGCCAGCCGGAGCGGAGGGTACAAGGAGTTGGAGTGTGCGAAGGGGCCGGCTGTTCAGTCGCGCCGGCGCGGGTTCACTCGGATTTGTCGGCGTTGTCGCCCGCGCCGTTGCCGCGCGGTGTCTTGAAACGCCGCCATAGCCAGAGCAGCAGGCCCAGCACGATCAGGCCGCCGAGGACCATGAGCTCGTATTTCTTGATGTTGCCGAGCATGCCTTCCAGTACGCTGCCGAAGTAGTAGGCGGCGGAGCCCAGCGCGGCGGCCCAGACGATGGCGCCGATGCCGTTGAGAAGAAGATAGCGGGCCGGTGGATAGCCGGACAGGCCGATGGCCACCGGCATCACCGTACGCAGGCCGTAGACGAAGCGGAAGCTCAGCACCCACAGGTCGGGATGGCGGCGCACATGGTCCAGCGCCTTGTCGCCGAGCTTCTGCCAGCGCGGCTTGCGCGCCAGCAACCGGCGGCCGTGGCGGCGTCCGAGGAAGTACCAGAGTTGGTCGCCGGCGTAGCTGCCGAGGAAGGCGGTGAGAATCACGGTATCCAGCTGCATGTAGCCGCGGAAGGCAAGGAACCCGGCCAGCACGAGAATGGTTTCGCCCTCGAAGAAAGTACCGAGAAAAAGGGCGAAATAGCCGAAGTCCTGCAGGAATTGTTGGAGCATCATCGGGGCAGCGAAGCGAAATGAACGCGCAGCCTAACTCGGTTGAGGGCGTGGGGAAAGCGCGATCGTCACGGCCCAGGTCATTGATTGTGCAATGAATGGCCTTCGTGGCTGGCTTTTTGCGATGATTGGCGGTGCGGCAGGATGCCGCGACCTTGGGTCACTGTCACCGCTTGTTACCAATCCGTCATAATCAGGGACTATAACTGTCACACTGTGCCCGTTATCTGGGCCCTGGAGTACACCGTGAGCTTCACTCCCGCCAACCGCGCCTATCCCTACACCCGTCTGCGCCGCAACCGCCGCGATGATTTTTCCCGCCGCCTGGTCCGTGAGAATGTCCTCACCGTCGACGACCTGATCCTGCCGGTGTTCGTCCTCGATGGGGTCAATCAGCGTGAAAGCATTCCGTCGATGCCCGGCGTCGAGCGCCTGTCCATCGACCAGTTGCTGATCGAGGCGGAAGAGTGGGTGGCCCTGGGCATTCCGGCGCTGGCGCTGTTCCCGGTGACCCCGCTGGAGAAGAAGTCCCTGGACGCCGCCGAGGCATACAACCCGGAAGGCATCGCCCAGCGCGCCACCCGCGCCCTGCGCGAGCGCTTTCCGGAGCTGGGCATCATCACCGACGTGGCGCTCGACCCGTTCACCACCCATGGCCAGGACGGCATCCTCGATGACGATGGCTACGTCCTCAACGACGTCAGCATCGACGTGCTGGTACGGCAGGCGCTGTCCCACGCCGAGGCCGGTGCCCAGGTGGTAGCGCCCTCGGACATGATGGACGGTCGCATCGGTGCGATCCGCGAGGCCCTGGAGTCTGCAGGTCACACCAATGTGCGGATCATGGCCTACTCGGCCAAGTACGCCAGCGCCTACTACGGTCCGTTCCGCGATGCGGTCGGCTCGGCTTCGAACCTCGGCAAGGGCAACAAGGCCACCTACCAGATGGATCCGGCGAACAGCGACGAGGCACTTCACGAAGTGGCCGCCGACCTGGCCGAAGGCGCCGACATGGTGATGGTCAAGCCGGGCATGCCCTACCTCGACATCGTGCGTCGGGTGAAGGATGAATTCCGCGCCCCGACCTTTGTCTACCAGGTCAGCGGCGAGTATGCGATGCACATGGGCGCCATCCAGAACGGCTGGCTGGCCGAATCGGTGATCCTCGAATCCCTTACCGCCTTCAAACGTGCCGGCGCCGATGGCATTCTGACCTACTTCGCCAAGCAGGCCGCAGAACAATTAAGACGGGGGCGTTGACCCCCTCGGGAAGATGAATGAATACGCAGCAAGGACTTGATGAGATCGAACGTATCGCCGCCGCCGAAACCGTAGGGGCGAACGTGGAAAGCGAAGCAGAAGTGAAGATGGCCGAAACGATCCCGGTGGAAACGCCACCTGCGGTGGTTCCCAGCGTGGATGACAGCAGCCTGTACATTCATCGCGAGCTCTCCCAGTTGCAGTTCAACATCCGCGTGCTGGAACAGGCGTTGGACGAGTCCTACCCGCTCCTGGAGCGGCTGAAGTTCCTCCTCATCTTCTCGAGCAACCTCGACGAATTCTTCGAGATCCGCATCGCCGGCCTGAAGAAGCAGATTACCTTCGCCCGCGAACAGGCCGGCGCCGACGGCCTGCTGCCGCACCAGGCCCTGGCGCGGATCAGCGAGTTGGTCCATGAGCAGGTGTCGCGGCAGTACCGGATACTCAACGAGACCCTGTTGCCGGAGCTGGCCAAGCACCAGATCCGCTTCATCCGCCGGCGTCACTGGACGCTGAAGATCAAGACCTGGGTGCGGCGTTTCTTCCGCGACGAGATCGCGCCGATCATCACCCCGATCGGCCTCGACCCGACCCACCCGTTCCCGCTGCTGGTGAACAAGAGCCTCAACTTCATCGTCGAGCTGGAGGGGATGGATGCCTTCGGCCGCGACTCCGGTCTGGCGATCATCCCGGCGCCGCGCCTGCTGCCGCGGATCATCAAGCTGCCGGAAGACGTTGGCGGCGAGGGCGACAACTACGTGTTCCTGTCGTCGATGATCCACGCCCACGCCGACGACCTGTTCCCCGGCATGAAGGTGAAGGGCTGCTACCAGTTCCGACTGACCCGCAACGCCGACCTGTCGGTGGACACCGAGGATGTCGAGGACCTGGCCCGCGCGCTGCGCGGCGAGCTGTTCTCGCGTCGCTACGGGGATGCGGTGCGCCTGGAAGTAGTGGATACCTGCCCGCAGAACCTGACCAACTACCTGCTCAAGCAGTTCGGCCTGTCCGAAAGCGAGTTGTACAAGGTCAGCGGCCCGGTCAACCTGACCCGCCTGTTCAGCGTCACCGGCCTGGAAAGCCATCCGGAGCTGCAATACCCGCCCTTCACCCCGGCGATCCCGCGTCTGTTGCAGAAGAAGGAAAACCTCTTCAACGTCCTCAGCAAGCTCGACGTGTTGCTGATGCACCCGTTCGAATCCTTCACCCCGGTGATCGACCTGCTGCGCCAGGCCGCCAAGGATCCGAACGTGCTGGCGATCAAGCAGACCCTGTACCGCAGTGGTGCCAACTCGGAGATCGTCGACGCCCTGGTCGAGGCGGCGCGCAATGGCAAGGAGGTCACCGCGGTGATCGAGCTGCGCGCCCGCTTCGACGAGGAGTCCAACCTGCAACTGGCCAGCCGCCTGCAGCAGGCCGGCGCGGTGGTGATCTACGGCGTGGTCGGCTTCAAGACCCACGCCAAGATGATGCTGATCCTCCGTCGCGAGGACGGCGAACTGCGCCGCTACGCGCACCTCGGCACCGGCAACTACCATGCCGGCAACGCCCGCCTGTACACCGACTACAGCCTGCTGACCGCCGACGTGGCGCTCTGCGAGGACCTGCACAAGCTGTTCAACCAGTTGATCGGGATGGGCAAGACGCTACGCATGAAGAAGCTGTTGCATGCGCCGTTCACCCTGAAGAAGAACCTGCTGGAAATGATCAACCGCGAGGCGGCCCAGGCGGCGCTCGGCCAGCCGGCGCACATCATGGCCAAGGTCAACTCGCTGACCGATCCGAAGGTCATCCGCGCCCTGTACAAGGCCAGCCAGGCCGGGGTCAGGATCGACCTGGTGGTGCGTGGCATGTGCTGCCTGCGGCCGGGCATCCCGGGGGTCTCGCACAATATCCACGTGCGCTCGATCATCGGACGCTTCCTCGAGCACAGCCGCATCTACTACTTCCTCAACGGCGGCGACGAGAAGCTCTATCTCTCCAGCGCCGACTGGATGGAGCGCAACCTCGACATGCGCGTCGAGACCTGCTTCCCGGTGGAAGGCAAGAAGCTGGTGCAGCGGGTCAAGAAGGAACTGGAAACGTACCTGACCGACAACACCCAGGCCTGGGTGCTGCAGGCCGATGGTAGCTACCAGCGGCTCAGTCCCACCGGCAACCAGAACCCCCGCAATACCCAGGCGACCCTGCTGGAGAAGCTGGCCGCGCCGGTGCTTACCGCACGTTGAGGCTGTAGCCGACCCGCTTGAGCCATTCGGCTTCCTGGGCGAAGTCGGCCTGGGTCAGCGGGTTGGCTTCCAGCCAGCCCTCGGGGAAGGTCACCGAAAGGCTCTTGGGCTCTGCCTTCAGGCGCACCGAGGGCATTTCCTGGGTGCCGCGAATGTGGTGGAAGAGGATCGCGAAGCGCAGCACGATGCACAGGCGCACCAGCTTGTCGCCTTCCTCGGCGAACTCCGCCAGCTTGTCCGCCGGAATGTTGCGGCGGTGGCCGCGTACCAGTAGCGACAGCATCTGCTGGTCCTGGCGCGAGAAGCCAGCCAGGTCGGAGTGCTCGATCAGGTAGGCGCCGTGCTTGTGGTAGTGGTAGTGGGCGATGTCCAGGCCGATCTCGTGGACCCGCGCGCCCCAGCTCAGCAGGTCGCGGTGCAGTTCGTCGTTCAGCTCCCAGGCGTCGCCGACTTCGGCAAGCACCTTGAGGGCCTTGGCCTCCACCCGCGAAGCCTGCTCCGGATCGACGTGGTAGCGCTGCATCAGCGAGCTGATGGTGCGTTCGCGCACGTCCTCGTGCTGGTGACGGCCGACCAGGTCGTAGAGAACGCCTTCGCGCAGGGCGCCCTCGGAGTGAACCATCTGTTCCAGTTCCAGCGCGTCGAAGATCGCTTCGAGAATGGCCAGCCCGGCCGGGAAGATGGTCCTGCGGTCCGGCTTGATCCCTTCCAGATCGAGCTTCTCCACGTCGCCGAGCTTGAGCACCTTGCGCTTCAGCCAGGCCAGTCCGTCCGGGCTGATCTCGCCGTTGCCGTGGCCGCCGGCCTTGATCGCCAGCGCCACTGCGCGGATGGTGCCGGAGGCGCCGACCGCCTGTTGCCAGCCGAGGCGCCGCAGGCTGTTCTCGATGCCCATCAGTTCCAGGCGTGCGGCGGTGTACGCCTGGGCGTAGCGGGCCGGGGTGATCTTGCCGTCGCGGAAGTAGCGTTGGGTGTAGCTGACGCAACCCATCTGCAGGCTTTCCCGCAGCTCGGACTCGAAACCCTGGCCGATGATGAACTCGGTGCTGCCGCCGCCGATGTCGCTGACCAGTCGGCGACCGCCGCTGTCGGGCATGCTGTTGGCGACGCCGAGGTAGATCAGGCGGGCTTCCTCGCGGCCGGAGATGACTTCCACGGGATGGCCGAGAACCTCTTCCGCACGACGGATGAAATCGCTGCGGTTGCGCGCCTCGCGCAAGGCGTTGGTCGCGACCACGCGTACGGAACCCTGGGGCATGCCGCTGATGAACTGGGCGAAGCGGCGCAGGCAGTCGAGGCCGCGCTGGGTGGCCTCTTCGCTGAGATTGCGCTCCTCGTCGAGGCCGGCGGCCAGTTGGACCTTCTCGCCCAGCCGCTCGAGGATGCGGACTTCGCCGTGGATATTGGCCTTGGCCAGACAGAGGTGGAAACTGTTGGAACCCAGGTCCAGGGCGGCAATCAGCGGGAATGCCTCGGCAGGTTTTTGCGGCATGCTTTGCAAGTCCATTGGAAAACTGCGCCATCCTGCCACGATAGGGCGAGGGTCGCCAATGCGGCAGCCGATCAATCGGGAATCAGCCGACCAACGATAGAGACTCTCAATCGGCTGCGCCTTCCGGCGAGGGTCAAGGCGGGATATGATGGTCGGCACTTTCGCGTTTCAATTCGCGTCCGACTACGGAGAGATTTCATGAGCGAACATATCGTCAACGTTACTGATGCCAGCTTCGAGCAGGACGTGCTGAAGGCCGACGGCCCTGTGCTGGTGGACTACTGGGCCGAGTGGTGCGGTCCGTGCAAGATGATCGCGCCGGTGCTGGACGAAGTCGCCAGGGACTATCAGGGCAAGCTGAAGGTCTGCAAGCTGAACATCGACGAGAACCAGGATACCCCGCCGAAGTACGGCGTGCGTGGCATCCCTACCCTGATGCTGTTCAAGGACGGCAATGTCGAGGCGACCAAGGTCGGCGCACTGTCCAAGTCGCAGCTGGCGGCCTTCCTCGACGCCAATATCTGAGCCGGGCCCAGGCCTCGCTGGAAAGCCCCGCGATTCGCGGGGCTTTTTTTTGCGTTTCTATAGACGCCACGTGGTCACGGTGTTAAATTCGGGTTCGCGACGTTTTTTCCGTCGCCTTCTGCATGCCGTCCCGGACGCACTTCCTACTCGAACTTTCTAGCGCTCCTGTCGCCCCCTTGCGACACGGCTTTCCCAAGCTCGACGCTTTCTCCAATTCCTCTTTCTGCGTACCTATCTCTTTCCTATGAATCTGACCGAACTCAAGCAAAAGCCGATTGCCGAACTGCTGGAAATGTCCGATGCCATGGGCCTGGAAAACATGGCCCGTTCGCGCAAGCAGGACATCATCTTCGCCCTGCTGAAGAAGCACGCGAAAAGTGGTGAAGAGATCTCCGGCGATGGCGTGCTGGAGATTCTTCAGGACGGCTTCGGCTTCCTGCGCTCCGCCGACTCTTCCTACCTGGCCGGCCCCGACGACATCTATGTCTCGCCGAGCCAGATCCGCCGCTTCAACCTGCGCACGGGCGACACCATCATCGGCAAGATCCGGCCGCCGAAAGAGGGCGAGCGCTACTTCGCCCTGCTCAAGGTCGACTCGATCAACTTCGATCGTCCGGAGAATGCGAAGAACAAGATTCTCTTCGAGAACCTGACGCCGCTGTTCCCCAACGAGCGGATGAAGATGGAAGCCGGCAACGGCTCCACCGAAGACCTGACCGGCCGCGTCATCGATCTCTGCGCGCCGATCGGCAAGGGTCAGCGCGGTCTGATCGTGGCGCCGCCGAAGGCGGGCAAGACCATCATGCTGCAGAACATCGCCAGCAACATCACCCGCAACAACCCCGAATGCCACCTGATCGTCCTGCTGATCGACGAGCGCCCTGAGGAAGTGACCGAAATGCAGCGCACCGTGCGCGGCGAAGTGGTCGCCTCGACCTTTGACGAACCGCCGACCCGTCACGTACAGGTCGCCGAGATGGTGATCGAGAAGGCCAAGCGCCTGGTCGAGCACAAGAAGGACGTGGTCATCCTGCTCGACTCCATCACCCGTCTGGCGCGGGCCTACAACACCGTGATCCCAAGCTCCGGCAAGGTGCTCACCGGCGGTGTCGACGCCCATGCCCTGGAGAAGCCGAAGCGCTTCTTCGGCGCCGCGCGGAACATCGAAGAGGGCGGTTCTCTTACGATTCTCGCCACGGCGTTGGTGGAAACCGGCTCGAAGATGGATGAGGTGATCTACGAAGAGTTCAAGGGTACCGGCAACATGGAGCTACCATTGGATCGCAAGATCGCCGAGAAGCGCGTGTTCCCGGCCATCAACATCAACCGTTCGGGTACCCGCCGCGAAGAACTGCTGACCAGCGAGGACGAGCTCCAGCGCATGTGGATCCTGCGCAAGATCCTGCACCCGATGGACGAGATTTCCGCGATCGAATTCCTCATCGACAAGCTCAAGCAGACCAAGACCAACGATGAGTTCTTCGATTCGATGAAACGAAAGTAGTCTTCGAGAGTACCAAACAAAGGCGCTCCGGTTGACCGGGGCGCCTTTTGCATATCTGGAGGGACGTGGATGCCGAGCCTGGTCTATCGAAGGGACATCGATGGTTTGCGAGCGTTGGCCATCCTGCCGGTGGTGTTCTACCACCTTGGCTTGGGGGGCATCACCGGCGGCTATGTGGGCGTCGATGTTTTCCTGGTCATTTCCGGCTACCTGATCACTTCGATCATCCGGCGCGAGCAGCAGGCGGGACGTTTCAGCTTCGTCGACTTCTGGGCGCGCCGGGCACGCCGCATTCTCCCCGCGCTGTTCGTGATGATGGCGGCGAGCCTGGTGGTCGGCTGGTTCCTCATGGCGCCGCGCGACTACGAAGAGTTAGGGCGTTCGGTTCGCTACCAGGCGATGTTCGCCTCGAACATCCTGTTCTGGAAGCAGGATGGCTATTTCGACGCCGCGTCCGAATTCAAGCCGCTATTGCATACCTGGTCGTTGTCGGTGGAGGAGCAGTTCTACATTCTCTTCCCTCTACTGCTGGCCGCGATCTCCGGACGCCTGCTGCGCTGGCGGCTCGCCATCCTCCTCGCGGTCCTGGCGCTATCGCTGGCGGCCAGCGTCTGGGCGGTGAGCCAGCGACCTGGCAGTGCATTCTTCCTCCTGCCGATGCGCGCCTGGGAACTCCTGGCGGGTGCCGCGCTGGCGTTGCTGCCGGGCGCTAGCCGCGGTCATTCGCAATGGTCCCTGCAACTGGCGGCTACCTTCGGGATAGCGGCGATTCTCCTGCCGGTGTTCCTCTACGACAGCGACACCCCTTTCCCGGGTCTCGCGGCGCTGCCGGCGGTGCTTGGCACCGCCCTGCTGATCTGGGCCAACGGCGCCGGCGACACCTGGGCTCGCCGCCTGCTGGGCTGGCAACCGCTGGTCTGGTTCGGCCTGATCTCCTATTCGCTGTACCTCTGGCACTGGCCGCTGTACGTCTTCGTCCAGTACCACGCACTGGAAACCCTGGGCCTGCCGGCACGCCTGGGGTTGCTGGCGGCGAGCATCGGCCTGGCGGCACTGTCGCTGTACTGCGTCGAGGCGCCGTTCCGTGAGCGCAAGCTGTTCGCCGGGCGCCGGCAGATGCTTGGCGCGGCGCTGTGCTGCTTGCTGTTGCTGGGAGTCGTCGGCCAGTTGGTGCGGCATTACGATGGCGTGCCGTCGCGGCTTTCCGAGGAGGCCTTGCGTTATGCCAAGGCGTCCAAGTGGCGCGATGGGCAGACCGACTGCATGTTCGACAAGAAGGCGCTCAGTCAGGAAAGCATCTGCCGCTTCCCGGCGGAGCTGGCTGCCGAACGACCGCAGCTGATCAGTTGGGGCGACAGCCATTCCGCGGCGTTGAGCCCGCTGCTGCGCGAACTGGCTGCCAGTCGCCGACTGCCGATCTGGCAGGCTTCGCTGGCGGGCTGTCCGCCGTTGCTGGGCATGCTGGAAAAGGACAATTGCCTGCGTTTCAACCAGCAGATGCTCGAGTTCGTCGAACAGCAGCGGCCGGGCGGGGTGATCCTCGCCGGGCGTTGGGACATGTATGTCTACGGCGACTCGCAGGACGGCACCCGCAACATTCTCCGCGAGCCGGACGACACGCCGGAGAGCTCGATCGCCGAGGCGCTGCTGCGGCAACGCCTGAGCGGGATGATCGAAAGGCTGAACGCGGCCGACGTACATGTCTGGCTGGTCAAGGACGTACCGCTGTTGCCGTTCAATGCACCGGCGCGGCTGGTGCGGCTGAGCCTGAGCGGGGAGGATGTCGGGCGCGCACGTTTTCCCTTCGCTGAGCACGCCGCGCGCGTCGCCTACGTGAATGCGTTGTTCGATGCGCTGGCCGAAGGCAACCCGCGGGTGAGCGTACTCGATCCCTCCAGCGTGCTCTGCGATGGCCTGGATTGTTTCGCCGAACGTGATGGCTGGTCGCTGTACATGGATAACAATCATCTTTCGACCCAGGGGGCCTATGAACTCGGGCCTTTGTTCGAGCCGATGCTACGGAGCCTCGACGAGTCGCGGATCGCCAGCCAGCACTGACCGAATGCCGCGTTTGCCTGCTGCCGGATGGGCCGGGAGCAGGTAGGATGTGGGGTCTTGCAGTGAATGGTTAGGCCAATGACGTTCAAGGATCTCCGCGATTTCATCGCCCAGCTGGAGCAGCGCGGTGCGTTGAAGCGCATCCAGGTGCCGATTTCCCCCGTGCTCGAGATGACCGAGGTGTGCGACCGCACGTTGCGCGCGAAGGGCCCGGCATTGCTGTTCGAAAAGCCGACCGGCTTCGACATGCCGGTGCTCGGCAACCTGTTCGGTACGCCGGAGCGCGTGGCGCTGGGCATGGGCGCCGAGGACGTCGGCGCGCTGCGTGAGATCGGCAAGCTGCTGGCGCAGCTCAAGGAGCCCGAGCCGCCGAAGGGCCTCAAGGACGCCTGGGCCAAGCTGCCGATGTACAGGAAGGTCCTGTCCATGGCGCCGAAGGTGCTCAAGGACGCCCCCTGCCAGGAAGTGGTCGAGGAGGGCGAGGACGTCGACCTCGGCCGGCTGCCGGTCCAGACCTGCTGGCCGGGCGATGTCGGGCCGCTGATCACCTGGGGTCTGACCGTTACCCGCGGGCCGAACAAGGAACGGCAGAACCTGGGCATCTACCGCCAGCAGGTGATCGGCCGCAACAAGGTGATCATGCGCTGGCTCAGCCATCGCGGCGGTGCACTGGACTACCGCGAGTGGTGCCAGAAGCATCCGGGCCAGCCCTATCCGGTAGCCGTGGCGCTGGGCGCCGATCCGGCGACCATCCTCGGTGCGGTCACGCCGGTGCCGGACACCCTTTCCGAATACGCTTTCGCCGGCCTGTTGCGCGGGCATCGTACCGAGCTGGTCAAGTGTCGCGGCAGCGACTTGCAGGTGCCGGCCAGCGCCGAGATCGTCCTCGAAGGGGTGATCCACCCCGGCGAGATGGCCGACGAAGGCCCCTATGGCGATCACACCGGCTACTACAACGAGGTCGATCGCTTCCCGGTGTTCACCGTCGAGCGCGTCACCCGCCGGCAGAAACCGATCTACCACAGCACCTACACCGGGCGTCCGCCGGACGAGCCGGCGATCCTCGGGGTGGCATTGAACGAAGTGTTCGTGCCGATCCTGCAGAAGCAGTTCCCGGAAATCGTCGATTTCTACCTGCCGCCGGAAGGTTGTTCCTACCGGATGGCGGTGGTGACCATGAAGAAGCAGTACCCAGGGCACGCCAAGCGCGTGATGCTCGGGGTCTGGTCGTTCCTGCGGCAGTTCATGTACACCAAGTTCGTCATCGTCACCGACGATGACATCGATGCGCGCGACTGGAACGATGTGATCTGGGCCATCACCACGCGGATGGACCCCAAGCGCGACACGGTGATGATCGACAACACGCCCATCGACTACCTCGACTTCGCCTCGCCGGTCTCCGGCCTCGGCTCGAAGATGGGGCTTGATGCCACCCACAAGTGGCCGGGCGAGACCAGCCGCGAATGGGGGCGCGCCATCGTCAAGGACGAAGCGGTGACACGGCGCATCGACGCGCTCTGGTCGAGCCTCGGGATCGACTGATGCGTATCGTCCTGCAACCGTCCGGCGCCTGCCTCGAGCTGCTGCCGGGGGAACGCATCCTCGATGGCGCCCGGCGGCTTGGCTACGACTGTCCGCAGAGCTGCCGCAACGGCAACTGCCATATCTGCGCGGCGCTGCTGGTGGAGGGGCGGGTACGCCAGAACGGCGAGGTACGCGATCATGGCGAACTCTTCACCTGCCTCGCCGAGCCGCTGGAAGACTGCGTGCTGCATTGGGACGGGGTGCTGGCGCCGGGTGAACTGCCTCTGCGCAAGCTGACCTGCCAGCTGAGCTTCTGCGAAGAGGTCGGCGGCGACGTCTACCGGGTCGGCCTGCGCGCGCCGGCCGGCAAGCCGCCACGCTATCACGCCGGGCAGTACCTGTTGCTGGAGCGTGACGGCGGCGACAGCGCAGCGTTTTCCCTGGCCTCCGCGCCGCATGCGGGCCGCGACCTGGAGCTGCACATCCTGGCCAAGGAAGACAGTGCCGTCGCGCTGATCGCGCAGTTGCAGCGCGAGCGCCTGGCACGGATCCAGTTGCCGTTCGGCGACGCGCACCTGGCAGAACTGCCCGACGGTCCGCTGGTGCTGATCGCCGCGGGAACCGGCATGTCGCAGATGCACAGCCTGATCGAGCACTGCCGCGCCGCCGGCTTCGCCCATCCTGTACATCTCTACTGGGGCGTTCGGCGTCCGGAGGATTTCTACCGTCTGCCGCACTGGACGGAGTGGGAAGGCCTGCCGAACCTGTTCCTGCACCGGGTGGTCAGCGACCTCTGTGGCTGGGAGGGGCGTTGCGGCTTGCTGCACGAGGCGGTGCGCGAGGATTTCGCCGACCTGTCGAGCCTGCATGTGTATGCCAGCGGCTCGCCGGCGATGGTCTACGCGACCCTGGATGCCCTGGTCGAAGCAGGGATGGACGCGCACCAGATGCGCGCCGACGTGTTCGCCTACGCGCCGCGGGACTGAACGCGGCTCCGGCCTGGCGCCGGAGCCGCCGCGTCATCAGCCGGCTTGCTGCGGCGCGGCCTGGACCGCGGGTTTGCGCAGGGTCAGGCAGAGGAACAGGATGGCCAGCAGGCAGGCGCCGATCAGCAGCTTGAAGCCACCGTCCCAGCCGAAGTGGTCCACCGTGTAGCCGACCAGGGCGTTGGCCGCCACCGAGCCGCCGAGGTAGCCGAACAGACCGGTGAAGCCGGCGGCGGTGCCGGCCGCTTTCTTCGGTGCCAGCTCCAGGGCCTGCAGGCCGATCAGCATCACCGGGCCGTAGATCAGGAAGCCGATCATGATCAGCGCGGCCATGTCGATCGCCGGGTTGCCGGCTGGGTTCAGCCAGTAGATCAGGGTGCCGACGGTCACCAGGATCATGAACACCACGCCGGTGGCGCCGCGATTGCCCTTGAACAGCTTGTCCGACAGCCAGCCGCAGAGCAGGGTGCCGGGAATCCCCGCCCATTCGTAGAAGAAGTAAGCCCAGGACGACTTGTCGACGTTGAAGTGCTTGGCTTCCTTGAGGTAGGTCGGCGCCCAGTCGAGCACACCGTAGCGCAGCAGGTAGACGAACACGTTGGCCAGGGCGATGTACCAGAGCAGCTTGTTGCGTAGCACGTAGGTGACGAAGATCTCCTTGGTCGACAGCTCGCGCTCGTGGTGTTCGTCGTAGCCTTCGGGGTAGTCGTCCTTGTGCTTCTCGATCGGCGGCAGGCCGCAGGATTGCGGGGTGTCGCGCATGGCGAAATAGGCGAACACGGCTACGCCCACGGCGACGATGGCCGGCACGTAGAAGGCCGAGCGCCAGTCGCCGAACAGCGCCAGGCCGAGCAGGAACAGCGGGCCGATCAGGCCGCCGCCGACGTTGTGGGCGACGTTCCACACCGAGACCACGCTGCCGCGCTCCTTCTGCGACCACCAGTGGACCATGGTCCGTCCGCTCGGTGGCCAGCCCATGCCCTGGGCCCAGCCGTTGATGAAGAGCAGGACGAACATGATGGCGACGCTGGAGGTAGCCCAGTGCGCGAATCCGAAAATGAACATCACCGCCGCCGACACCAACAGGCCGAACGGCAGGAAGACCCGTGGGTTGGAACGGTCCGAGACCAGGCCCATGATGAATTTCGACAGGCCGTAGGCGATGGCGATGGCCGACATCGCGACGCCCAGTTGACCGCGACTGTAGCCGTCCTCGATAAGGTAGGGCATGGCCAGGGAGAAGTTCTTGCGCAGCAGGTAGTAACCCGCGTAGCCGATGAAGATACCGGCGAAGATCTGCCAGCGCAGGCGCCGGTAGGTGCTGTCCACCTCGGCATCGGGCAGTGGCGCCTGGTGTGGCGCGGGACGAAAGATTCCGAACATCGCGAGCTCCGCTTGTTGTTGTGTCGCGCCTTTTTACGCGGTTGCGAACACTACATTTTTCGTAAATGAAAAAATAGCGGAAATGTTACAGGTTGAGTGTATTGGTCGGAAATAAGAAGGCCCCGGTCGGAAACCGGGGCCTTCTTAGGGGAAAAACATCTGACAGCGCGGGCCTCGGCCGGTGTATCGCTCCGGCCCGGCATGCCTCTCTCCGCAGGGTCGGGAGGCAACACTCGCCGATTTCGTGGCTCAGCGAACCTCCACCACCACCTTGCCGACCGCCTTGCGCTGGCCGAGGGCGTCGATGGCGTCGCCGGCCCGTTCCAGCGGGAAGCGCTGCGACACCAGCGGCTTCAGCTTGCCTTCGGCGTGCCAGGCGAACAGCTGGCGGAAGTTGTCAGCGTTGTCCTGCGGCTGGCGTTGGGCGAACGATCCCCAGAACACGCCGACCAGCGAGGCGCCCTTGAGCAGGGTCAGGTTGGCCGGCAGCGAAGGGATGCTGCCGCTGGCGAAGCCGACCACCAGCATCCGTCCGTTCCAGGCGATGCTGCGGAAGGCCTCCTCGAACAGTTCGCCGCCCACCGGATCGTAGATCACATCGACGCCCTGGCCGCCGGTCAATGCCTTGAGCTGCTCGCGCAGGCTACCTTCGCTGTAGTTGATCAGTTCGTCGGCGCCGGCGGCCTTGGCCACGGCGAGCTTGTCGGGGGTACTGGCAGCAGCGATCACCCGGGCGCCCATGGCCTTGCCGATCTCCACGGCAGCCAGTCCGACCCCGCCGGAAGCGCCGAGCACCAGCAGGGTCTCGCCGGGTTGCAGGTTGGCGCGCTGTTTCAGGGCGTGCATCGAGGTGCCGTAGGTCATGCCGAAGGCGGCGGCGCTGGCGAAGTCCATGCCTTCGGGAATCGGCATCACGTTATAGCCGGGCACCTTGACCTGCTCGGCGAAGCTGCCCCAGCCGGTCAGGGCCATGACCCGGTCGCCGGGCCTGACGTGGGCGACCTTTTCGCCGACCGCGGCGACCACCCCGGCCGCCTCGCCGCCCGGGGAGAAGGGGAAGGGCGGCTTGAACTGGTACTTGCCCTCGATGATCAGGGTGTCGGGGAAGTTGACTCCGGCGGCGTGCACGTCGAGGAGGATTTCGTTCTTCGCCGGGCTCGGGCTGGCGATTTCTTCCAGGACCAGGCTGCTGGCCGGGCCGAAGGCTTTGCAGAGGACGGCTTTCATCGGGGACGCTCCAGTTTGCGGTCCGGCCAGTGTAGGAGGGAGACGCCGGGGGTCAATCAGCATCGCCGCAACTGATGGTTGTCCATAAACCCCGGGCTTGGGCCCGGCCGAGAGTCTGGCTATGCTTGCCGGCATTCGTCGAGGAGATGCGCCCGTGAGAACCCCCATTGCCCTGTCGCTGGCCCTGTGCCTGAGTCTGTTCCTGTCCTTCGCCTCGGCCGAGGAGGCCGCGCCGGAAGGCGAGGGCGCGAACAAGCCGGTCTACGTCGACCTGACCCCGGCGCTGGTCGGCAACTACGGCAGCGGGCCGCGCCTGCAGTACTACAAGGCCGACATCGCCCTGCAGGTGGCCGACAAGGACGCGGCGACCAAGGTCGAGCATCACGAGCCCTTGATCCGCAACCAGTTGATCATGCTGTTCGCCCAGCAGACCGACCAGAGCCTGGGTACGGTCGAGGCCAAGGAAAGCCTGCGCCAGGAGGCGCTGAAGCAGGTCCAGCAGACCCTCGAGCAGGAAGAGGGCAAGCCGCTGGTGACCGATCTGCTGTTCAACAACCTCATCGTCCAGCCCTGAGGTCAACTATCCGTTCTGTCCCGCGTTCCCGGATGCGAAGCCCCGGGGATTCTGCTTTCCTGTGAGGTTCGGTCGGGCGCGTCTGACGTGCATCAACACCCGCGCGCCGCCCTGGAGGGACAATCGAGCCAGTGAAGTCCGCGGCAGCCGCGCTTTCCAGCGTGAGCGCCATAGCCGCGGCCTGGCCGGACGTGCGAGGAGAAGGGATGAAACAGGAAAGCAAACGGTGGCTGAGCCGGGCCCTGGTCGTGGTGGCACTGCTCGGCGTAGGCGTGCTGGTCTGGCAGGTATCGCGGCCGACCGGCCTGGGCGAGGGATTCGCCAGCGGCAACGGACGCATCGAGGCCACCGAGGTGGACGTGGCGGCCAAGCTTCCCGGGCGGGTCGCCGAGATCAAGGTCGACGAGGGCGACTTCGTCAAGGCCGGCGAAATCGTCGCGCGGATGGATACCCAGGTGCTCGAGGCGCAGTTGGCCCAGGCCCAGGCCCAGGTGCGCCAGGCGGAGAACGCCAAGCTCACCGCGACCTCGCTGGTGGCCCAGCGCGAGAGCGAGAAGAGCACCGCCCAGGCCGTGGTGGCGCAGCGCCAGGCCGAGCTGACAGCGGCGCAGAAGCGCTTCACCCGTACCGAGGCGCTGGTCAAGCGCAATGCCCTGCCGCAACAGCAACTCGACGACGATCGGGCGACCCTGCAGAGCGCCCAGGCGGCGTTGTCCGCGGCACGCTCGCAAGTGATTTCGGCGCAGGCGGCGATCGAGGCCGGGCGTTCCCAGGTAATCGAGGCGCAGTCGGCCATCGAGGCGGCCAAGGCCAGCGTCGCCCGGCTCCAGGCGGACATCGACGACAGCCTGCTCAAGGCGCCACGCAACGGCCGCGTGCAGTACCGCGTGGCGCAGCCGGGGGAAGTGCTGCCGGCCGGCGGCAAGCTGCTCAACATGGTCGACCTGGCCGACGTCTACATGACTTTCTTCCTGCCATCCATGCAGGCCGGTAGGGTCGGACTGGGCCAGGAAGTGCGCTTGGTGATCGACGCGGTGCCGGACTACGTGATCCCGGCCAAGGTTTCCTATGTAGCCAGCGTCGCCCAGTTCACCCCGAAAACGGTGGAAACCGCCAACGAGCGGGAGAAGCTGATGTTCCGGGTCAAGGCGCGGCTCGATCCGGCGCTGCTGGAAAAATACATCACCTACGTCAAGACCGGCGTGCCCGGAATGGCCTACCTGCGACTAGACCCTGAGGTCGAGTGGCCGGCCAACCTGCAGATCAAGGTTCCACAATGACCGCTGGCGGGAACGGCGTGGCGAGCCTCCGGGGCGTTTCGCTGCGCTACGGCGAGACGCGCGCGGTGGACGACGTCAGCCTGGAGATCCCGGCCAACCGCATGGTCGGCCTGATCGGTCCGGACGGGGTCGGCAAGTCCAGCCTGCTGGCGCTGCTGGCCGGCGCACGGAAGATGCAGGATGGCGAGATCCGCGTACTCGACGGCGACATGCGCGACCGCCGCCACCGCCGGGCGGTCTGTCCGCGCATCGCCTACATGCCCCAGGGGCTGGGCAAGAACCTCTATCCGACGCTCTCGGTGTTCGAGAACGTCGACTTCTTCGGCCGGCTGTTCGGCCACGACAAGGCCGAGCGCGAGCGGCGCATCGCCGACCTGCTGCAAAGCACCGGGCTGGCGCCGTTCGCCGAGCGTCCTGCGGGCAAGCTGTCCGGCGGCATGAAGCAGAAGCTCGGGCTGTGCTGCGCGCTGATCCACGATCCCGACCTGCTGATCCTCGACGAGCCGACCACCGGCGTCGACCCGCTGTCGCGCAACCAGTTCTGGGAGCTGATCGGCCGTATCCGCGCGGGCCGCGAAGGCATGAGCGTGCTGGTCGCCACCGCCTACATGGAGGAAGCCGAGCGCTTCGACTGGCTGGTGGCGATGGACGACGGAAAGGTCCTGGCCACCGGTACGCCGCAGGAGTTGCGCGAGCGTACCGGGACGCAGAGCCTCGAGTCGGCGTTCATCGCCCTGCTGCCGGAAAGCAAGCGCGCCGGGCACCATCGATTGGTGATCCCGCCGCGACCGCAGAGCGAAGGCGCGCCGCGGATCGCCATCGAGGCCGAGGGCCTGACCTGTCGTTTCGGCGACTTCGTCGCGGTCGATCACGTCAGCTTCCGTATCGAGCGTGGGGAAATCTTCGGCTTCCTCGGCTCCAACGGCTGCGGCAAGTCCACCACCATGAAGATGCTCACCGGCCTGCTGCCGGCCAGCGAAGGCACATGCGCGCTGTTCGGCCAGCCGGTGGACGCCAGCGATATGGCGACCCGACGCCGGGTCGGCTATATGTCCCAGGCCTTTTCCCTGTATGCCGAGCTGAGCGTGCGGCAGAACCTGGTGCTGCACGCCCGGCTGTTCCACCTGCCGGCGGATGGCATCCAGGCACGGGTCGGCGAAATGCTCCGGCGCTTCGACCTGGAGAAGGTTGCCGACGAGCTGCCCAACGACCTGCCGCTGGGCATTCGCCAGCGTCTGTCGCTGGCGGTGGCGGTGATCCACAAGCCGGAGATCCTGATCCTCGACGAGCCCACTTCGGGGGTCGATCCGGTGGCTCGCGACGGCTTCTGGGAGCTGATGGTCGAGCTGTCGCGCCGCGACGGGGTGACCATCTTCATTTCCACCCACTTCATGAACGAGGCTCAGCGCTGCGATCGCATTTCGCTGATGCATGCCGGCAAGGTACTGGCCAGCGATACTCCCGATGAGCTGGTGCGCCAGCGCGGTCTACCGACCCTGGAAGCGACCTTCATCGCTTACCTGGAAGAAGCCGCGGGTGCCGCCGTGCCAGCGCAACCGGCCGAGGCGCCGGCCGTTGCGGAGCAGCCCGGCGATGGCCAGGAGCGCCAGGCGCAACGCGAACGCTTCAGCCCCCTGCGGCTGTTCAGCTATGCGCGCCGCGAAGCCATGGAACTGCGCCGCGACCCGATCCGCCTGACCCTTGCCCTGCTCGGCACCGCGCTGCTGATGTTCATCATCGGCTATGGCATCAACATGGACGTCGAGGACCTCTCCTGGGCGGTCCTCGACCGTGACCAGACCACCACCAGCCAGGCCTACGCGCTGAACATCGCCGGCTCGCGCTATTTCGTCGAACATGCGCCGATCACCGACCCGGACGACCTCGACCGGCGCCTGCGCAGCGGCGAGCTGAGCCTGGCGGTGGAGATCCCGCCGAACTTCGGGCGCGACCTCAAGCGTGGCTCCGATCCGGCCATCGGCGTGTGGATCGACGGAGCGATGCCGACCCGTGCCAACACCGTGCTCGGCTACGTTCAGGGCCTGCACACCAGCTACCTGGCGGACCTCTCGCGGCAGGCGGGTGGGGCCGAGGCCAGCGCGGCGGCCAGCACCGAGGTGCGCTATCGCTACAACCCCGACGTGGAAAGCCTGAAGGCGATGGTGCCGGCGGTGATCCCGCTGCTGCTGATCATGATCCCGGCCATGCTCACCGCCCTCGGCGTGGTGCGCGAAAAGGAACTGGGTTCGATCACCAACCTCTATGTCACCCCGGTGACGCGCCTGGAGTTCCTGGTCGGCAAGCAGTTGCCCTACGTCGCCATGGGCATGATCAACTTCCTGCTGATGCTGGTCCTGGCCATCGTGGTATTTCGCGTGCCGCTCAAGGGCAGCTTCCTGGCGTTGACCCTCGGCGCTTTCCTCTATGTGGTCACCAGCACCGGCCTCGGGCTGTTCCTCTCGACGTTCATGCGCAGCCAGATCGCCGCTGTATTCGGCGTGGCGATCGCCACCATGATCCCGGCGATCCAGTTCTCCGGGCTGATCCACCCGGTGTCCTCGCTGGAAGGTGCGGCGGCCTGGATCGGCAAGCTCTATCCGACCTCGCATTTCCTGGTGGTCAGCCGCGGCGCCTTTTCCAAATCGCTGGGCCTGCCCGATCTCTGGGCCTACTACCTGCCGCTTGCCGCTTCCATCGTGGTGCTGACCCTGCTCAGCGTGGCCTGCCTGAAGAAGCAGGAGGACTGAGCGATGCGCAGCCTGGCCAACATCTTCAACCTGGGCATCAAGGAGTTCCGCAGCCTCGGCCGCGACTACGCGATGCTGGCACTGATCGTCTGGGCCTTCACCCTGGGCGTCTACAGTTCCGCCACCGGTATTCCGGAAACCTTGCATCACGCCCCGATCGCGGTGGTCGACGAGGACCGCTCGCAGCTCTCGTCGCGTATCGTCAATGCCTTCCAGCCCCCGTACTTCCGGCCGCCGGAAATGATCGGGCATGCCGAGATGGATCGCGGCATGGACGTCGGCCTGTATACCTTCACCCTCGATATCCCGCCGGACTTCCAGCGCGACGTGCTGGCCGGGCGCAAGCCCTCGATCCAGGTCAACGTCGACGCGACCCAGACCGGGCAGGCGTTCTCCGGCGCGGGCTACATCCAGAACATCGTCGCCACCGAGGTGCGCGAGTTCGTCAGCCGCTACCGCGCGGAGCCGAGCATGCCGGCGCAGATCGAGGTGCGCATGGAATTCAACCCGAACCTGACCCAGGCCTGGTTCGGCGGGGTGATGGAAGTGATCAACCAGATCACCATGCTGTCGATCATCCTCACCGGCGCCGCGCTGATCCGCGAGCGCGAGCACGGTACCGTCGAGCACCTGCTGGTGATGCCGCTGTCGGCCTTCGAGATCATGATGGCCAAGGTCTGGTCGATGGGGCTGGTGGTGCTGGTGGCGGCGGGGCTCTCGTTGCAGTGGGTGGTGCGTGGCTGGCTGGACGTGCCGATCAGCGGCTCGGTGGGACTGTTCCTGCTCGGCGCCGGATTGCATCTGTTCGCCACCACCTCCATGGGCATATTCCTCGGCACGGTGGCGCGCTCGATGCCGCAGCTCGGACTGCTGACCATCCTCGTGCTGCTGCCGCTGAACATCCTTTCGGGTGGCACCACGCCACGGGAAAGCATGCCGGAACTGGTGCAGAACATCATGCTGGCGGCGCCGACCACGCATTTCGTCAGCCTGGCCCAGGCGATCCTGTTCCGCGGCGCCGGTTTCGACATCGTCTGGCCGCAGTTCGCCGGCATCGTGGTGATCGGTTCGGCGTTCTTCTTCGGCGCGCTCTGGCGTTTCCGCCGGACCATCTCGCAGATGGCCTGAGCGATGGCTTCAGCGTTTCGCCAGCGGCAGGATCGCCTGCCATTCCTCGGCGCTGACCGGCATTACCGAGAGGCGGCTGCCCTTCTGCACCAGGGCGAGGTTGGCCAGGGCGTCCTGCGCCTTCAGCCGGGCCAGTGGAACGACCTCGGCGAAGGCTTCGACGAAGCTGACGTCGCGGGCGCTCCAGGGGTTCTTCCCGGCGCTGGCCTTGGGGTCGTGGTAGGGGCTGGCGGGATCCAGGGCCGTGGGATCGGGGTAGGCTTCGCCTTCGATGCGGGCGATACCGGCGATACCGGGCTGCGGGCAACTGGAATGGTAGAAGAAGAACAGGTCGCCGGGGTTCATGCTGCGGATGAAGTTGCGCGCCTGGTAGTTGCGCACGCCATCCCAGCGGGCGGTTCCGAGGCGTTGCAGGTCGCGGATCGAGAGTTCGTCCGGCTCGGATTTCATCAGCCAGTAGGCAGGCATGAACTTTGCTCCTCTTTCGTAGATATGCGTAGGAAACGTCTGCGCGTGACCACCGGTCGCCAGTGTAATTGCGTATGACTTCAGCTTATCGGAAAATGCCGTTTTTCAGCGGGGCAGGGTGCTCAGGCGATAAGATAATCGCAAGGACCGGCCTCGAAAATTGCCTGGAAGGGGGAGGCAATCGATGAAGCGCAAGCCAGACTTGCTGTGGGTTTTGGTCATCATCTTCGGACTTGGGGTCGTCACCACCGGTTATACCCAGAGCCTCTGGGAACGACAGGCCAGTACGCCCGCCCAGGTGACGCAACAGCCGTAAGACTCGCCGGGTATCGCATGGAACGCGGTACCCAGGGTTCTCCCTCCTTCCTAGCGTTTCCCTGCCACGTACCAGCCCGCATCGGTCACCGTTCCCGCCAGGGGAATGTCCCAGCTGGCCAGCGCCAGTCGATCCACCTTCTGACATTCATGGGCCAGGCCGATCAGCGTCGGTTTGTGACCATTTTTGCGCCTTGCCAGGTAGGCCAGGCTGCGGTCGTAGAAGCCGCCGCCCATGCCCAGGCGCCCGCCCTGTTCGTCGAACCCCACCAGCGGCAGCAGTACCAGGTCCAGCGCCCAGGCCTTGCGCTGGCGGCCGGTGTCGGCCAGCGGTTCGCTGATGCGGAAGCGGTTGCGGGTCCAGCGTTCGCCGCTGCCGACCCGCTGGAACACCATGCGCGTCCGCGGCCAGGGCGCCAGCACCGGCAGGTAGGTGGCCTTGCCGCGCTTCTGCGCCGCACGCAGCAGCGGACGCGGGTCGATCTCGCCGTCGTTGGGCAGGTACAGGGCGATATGGCGGGCACGGCGGAAAAGGGGATGCTGCGCCAGTTGTCGATAGAGGGCGCGGGCGGCGAGGCGTTGCTGCAGGGGGGAGAGCGCGCGGCGCGCCTGGCGGAGCTTGCGGCGCAGGGCCGGGCGGCTGAGGTCTTGCGATTCGATCATGTGGAAAGGTAGCTCCCCGGTCGTGCCGCTGTCGGGTTAGCCCTTGAACCCGAAAGTTCAAGGTGGCGGTTGCAGTAGACCTTAAGGCTTTCCGTCGTGCGGACATGCACACCGGTCCAACTGGCAACCTCCGTTGTTGCAGTTATCGGCTCAGGGACATCACCGACTGGCCAACACACCAGGGAGCGGAGGCCAGTATACCCGAATTGGCCGCGCCCGGGTCAGGCTTCGCCGGCATCGGCCGGATTCGCCAGGGCGCGGTCGACGCGATCGAGCAGTTCGCGCACGCGCTCGCGGGTCGAGCTGCTTTCCTGGTCCAGGCGCTCCTTGCGGTGCAGCAGGTCGTGGGTGATGTTGAGGGCGGCCATCACGGCAACCCGGTCGGCGCCGATGACTTTGCCGCTGGAGCGGATCTCGCGCATCTTGCCGTCCAGGTAGCGGGCGGCGCTTTCCAGGTTGGCGCGCTCGTCGTCCGGGCAATTGATGCAGTATTCCTTGTCGAGAATCTGCACGGTGAGGGTATTCGACTGGCTCATGTGTCCTGCTCCAAGGCTTTCAGACGCAAAATCATCGCTTCGACCTTGTGTCTCGCCATTTCGTTCTTTTCGATCAGATGAGCGCGCTCTTCGCGCCAGGACTTTTCGTTCGCCCGCAGCAGCCGGTTCTCCGCCTTGAGCTGTTCCAGCCTCTGGAGCAGCTGGTCGAACTTGGCCGTCAACAATTGCAGATCGGCGTCTTCCATGGGCTCTCGCTTGGGAATTGGGGTGATTGGACAACTATATAGGATCGTCCCCGGTCCGGGCCAATGCCCCGGCCGGGCCGGCGCGCCGGCAACCGGTCGCATGGTCTTGCCGGGGCGGGCGGTGCTAGGATAACCATCTTCATTTCACGTGTAGCGCCCCAATGGCGCCCAGCCGTCAGGGTCCCGAGATGTCCACTCAGAATTCCGCCTACAGCGCCTTTTCCTCCCTTCTCGCCGAGGCGGCCATGCCGGTCTCGCCGGCCGAACTGCACGGCCATCTGCTGGGTCGGGTCTGCGCCGGCGCCGGCTTCGACGAGGCCGCCTGGCAACACGCCGCCGCCGAACTGCTCGGCGGCGTGCCGGGCGAACGACTCAAGGCCGCGTTGTCCGGTCTGCTCGGCATGGTCCGGCAGGACTTTTCCGCCGGCGAGGTCGCCGTCGTCATGCTCCTGCCCGACGACGAAACCCCGCTCGCCCAGCGCACCGAGGCGCTCGGCCAATGGTGCCAGGGTTTCCTCGCCGGCTTCGGTCTCACCGCCCGCGAAGGCAGCCTGACCGGCGAGGCCGAGGAAGTGCTGCAGGACATGGCCGCCATCGCCCAGGTCCAGGGCCAGTTGGAGGACAGCGAGGACGGCGAGACGGACTATATGGAAGTCATGGAATACCTGCGGATCGCTCCGCTGCTGCTGTTCGCCGAGTGCGGCAAGCCGCTGGAGCCCGCTCCCAAGCCTTCACTGCACTGAGGTTTCTGCATGATCCGTATCCCCAAGTCGGAGTACGCCCGTCGGCGCAAGGCGCTGATGGCGCAGATGGAACCCAACAGCATCGCCATCCTGCCGGCGGCGCCGATGTACATCCGCAATCGCGACGTCGAGCATGTCTACCGCCAGGACAGCGACTTCCAGTACCTCACCGGCTTCCCCGAGCCGGAGGCGGTGATGGCGCTGATTCCCGGCCGCGCCCACGGCGAATACGTGCTGTTCTGCCGCGAGCGGGATCCGGAGCGTGAACTGTGGGACGGCCTGCGCGCCGGCCAGGACGGTGCGATCGGCCAGTATGGCGCCGACGACGCCTTTCCCATCGGCGATATCGACGACATCCTGCCCGGCCTGATCGAAGGCCGCGACCGGGTCTACTACGCCCTTGGCGCCAATCCCGACTTCGACCGCCGGCTGATGGACTGGATCAACGTTATCCGCTCCAAGGCCCGCCAGGGCGCTCAGCCGCCGAACGAGTTCGTTGCCCTCGACCACCTGCTGCACGACCAGCGGCTGTACAAGAGCGCCAACGAAGTGAAGGTCATGCGCTACGCCGCCGAGGTCTCCGCCCGGGCGCACATCCGGGCGATGGAGGTGTGCCGGCCGGGGCTGTTCGAGTACCACCTGGAAGCCGAACTGGAATACGAGTTCCGCAAGGGCGGGGCGAAGATGCCGGCCTACGGCTCGATCGTCGCCGCCGGACGCAACGCCTGCATCCTGCACTACCGCGAGAACGACGCGGCGATCAAGGACGGCGACCTGATCCTGATCGATGCCGGCTGCGAGATCGACTGCTACGCCAGCGACATCACCCGTACCTTCCCCGCCAATGGCCGTTTCAGTCCCGAGCAGAAGGCGATCTACGAACTGGTGCTGGAAGCCAACATGGCGGCGTTCGACTACATCGCCCCCGGTCGCCACTGGAACGAGGCCCATGAGGCCACCGTACGGGTCATCACCGCCGGGCTGGTGCGCCTGGGCCTGCTGGAAGGCGACGTCGACGAGCTGATCGCCCACGAGGCCTACAAGGCTTTCTACATGCACCGCGCCGGCCACTGGCTGGGGATGGACGTGCACGACGTCGGCGAGTACCGCGTCGGCGGCGAATGGCGGGTGCTCGAACCGGGCATGGCGATGACCGTCGAGCCGGGCATCTACATCGCCCCGGACAATACCTCGGTGGCGAAGAAGTGGCGCGGTATCGGCGTACGCATCGAGGACGACGTGGTAGTCACCCGCAATGGCTGCGAAGTGCTGACCAACGGCGTGCCGAAGACCGTCGCCGAGATCGAGGCGCTGATGGCCGCGGCCAAGAGCGAGGCAGCCTGAGGTGACGATGAGCAAGGTCAACCTGGCGATCATCGGCGGGGGCCTGGTCGGCGCCTCGCTGGCGCTGGCCCTGCAGGCCGGCGCTCGGGAGCGCGGCTGGTCGATCGTGCTGATCGAACCCTTCGCCCCCGGCAATGCCTACCAGCCCAGCTACGACGCCCGCTCTTCGGCGCTTTCCTACGGCAGCCGGCAGATCTACGAGCGACTCGGCCTGTGGCCGGCGATCGCCGAGCGCGCCGAGCCGATCCTGCATATCCATGTTTCCGACCGCGGCCGCTTCGGCGCCACCCGCCTGACCGCCATCGAGGAAGGCGTGCCGGCGCTGGGCTACGTGGTGGAGAACGCCTGGCTCGGCCAGTGCCTGTGGAAGGCGCTCGACCCCGAGGTGGTGCGCTGGCACTGCCCGGCCGAAGTGAAGACTCTGGAAGCCCGGGAGGGCGGTTACCGGCTTACCCTCGACGACGAGACGCAACTCGATTGCGAGCTGGCGATCCTCGCCGATGGCGGTCGTTCCGGGCTGCGCGAACAACTCGGCATCGCCGTGGAGCAGACGCCGTACCGGCAGACTGCGCTGATCGCCAACGTATCACCCTCCGAGGCGCACCTCGGGCAGGCCTTCGAGCGCTTCACCCCCAGCGGTCCGATGGCCCTGCTGCCGTTGCCGGAGAACCGTTGCGCGCTGATCTGGACCCGCCCCGGCAAGGACGCCGAACGCCTGCGCGGCCTCGATGACGCGGCCTTCCTCGGCGAGCTGCAGGCTGCCTTCGGCTACCGCCTCGGCGCCTTCCGCCAGGTCGGCGCACGACACTGCTATCCCTTGCACCTGGTCGAGGCCCGCGAACAGGTGCGTCCGCACCTGGTGGTGCTGGGCAACGCTGCGCACAGTCTGCACCCCATCGCCGGCCAGGGCTTCAACCTGTCGTTGCGCGACACCCTGGCGCTGGTCGACGCCCTGCTCCACGACGACGCGCCGCTGGGCGAGTTCGCCGTGCTGCAGCGCTACCTCGATGGGCAGCGCCTGGACCAGCAGATGACCGTCGGCTTCTCCGACCGGGTGACCCGGCTGTTCTCCAACGACCGCGCGCTGCTTGGCGCCGGTCGCAACCTCGGCCTGCTCGGGCTCGACCTGCTGCCGCCGGCCAAGCGCTGGTTCGCCCGCCAGGCCATGGGCCTCGGCGCGCGGCCGCTGTAGCGCCATGCCGGTCTGGTCGACGGCGCGCAAGGCCCGCCTGCTGCGCTTCGCCATGAACCTCTACCCGCCCTTCCTGGGGGCGGGCATCCGTGTGCGGTACATCGCTGGCGATTTCCGCGAGGTTCGGGTGCGCATGGGCCTGAACCGGCTCAATCGCAACTATGTAGGCACCCAGTTCGGCGGCAGCCTCTACGCGATGACCGACCCGTTCTTCATGCTGATGCTGATGGAGAACCTGGGCCGCGACTACGTGGTCTGGGACAAGGCGGCCAACATCGAGTTCGTCAGCCCGGGCAAGGGCCCGGTGCATGCGCATTTCAGCATCGACCAGAAGCTGCTCGACGAGGTCCGCGAGCGGACCGCCGGCGGCGAGAAGTACCTGCCCCGGCTGCACGCCGAAGTGCGCGACGACGCCGGCACCCTGGTGGCGCGGGTTCAGAAAACCCTGTACGTGCGGCTCAAGCCGCGCCTGCGGAACGCGGCCTGAAGAGGGCCAACGAGTGGAGAACGAGGATATGCACGCGGATCTGGTCATCGTCGGCGCCGGCATGGTCGGTAGCGCCCTGGCCCTGGCCCTGGAGGGCAGCGGCCTGGAGGTGCTGCTGGTGGACGGCGGCTCGCTCGACGTGGCGCCGTTCAAGCCGGAGGCGCCCTACGAGTCGCGGGTCAGCGCGCTGTCCGAAGCCAGCCGGCGGATTCTCCAGCGCCTGCATGCCTGGGACGGCATCGTCGCGCGCCGCGCCGAGCCCTATCGCGAGATGCAGGTGTGGGATGGCTCCGGCACCGGGCGGATCGGCTTCAGCGCCGCCAGCGTGCACGCCGAGGTACTCGGCCATATCGTCGAGAACCGGGTGGTGCAGGACGCCCTGCTGGAGCGCCTGCACGATTCCACCACCGGCCTGCTGGCCAACGCGCGCCTGGAACAGATGCGCCATTCCGGCGACGACTGGCTGCTGACCCTGGCCGACGGCCGTCAGCTGCGCGCGCCGCTGGTGGTCGCCGCCGACGGCGCCAACTCGGCGGTACGCCGCCTGGCCGGCTGCGCCACCCGCGAATGGGATTACCTGCACCACGCCATCGTCACCAGCGTGCGCTGCGAGAACGCGCACCGCGCAACCGCCTGGCAGCGCTTCACCGACGACGGCCCGCTGGCCTTCCTGCCCCTGCCGGACCGCGGCGACGAGCACTGGTGCTCGATCGTCTGGTCGACCACCCCGGAACAGGCAGAACGCCTGATGGCGCTGGACGAGGATGGTTTCCGCGCCGCCCTCGGCGAAGCCTTCGAACAGCGCCTGGGCGCCATCCTGCATGCCGACCGGCGCCTGTGCATCCCGCTGCGCCAGCGGCACGCCAAGCGGTACGTCGAGCCGGGCCTGGCGCTGGTCGGCGACGCTGCGCACACCATCCACCCGCTGGCCGGACAGGGCGTGAACCTGGGCTTCCTCGATGCGGCGGTGCTGTCCGAGGTCCTGTTGCACGCCCTGGAGCGCGGCGAACGGCTTGCCGACGAACGCGTGCTGAGTCGCTTCGAGCGGCGGCGGATGCCGCACAACCTGGGCATGATGACGGCGATGGAAGGCTTCGAGCGCCTGTTCCAGGCCGACCGGTTGCCGCTGCGCTGGCTGCGCAACGCCGGCCTGCGCCTGGTCGACGGCCATCACGAGGCCAAGGCGCTGTTCGTCCGCCAGGCGCTTGGCCTCAGCGGCGACCTGCCGGCGCTGGCACGCGTCTGAGCGGGGCGGCTCCCCCCTGACGGGAGGGCCGCCAGTCCTCAGAACAGCGCCGCGCAGTCACGCATGACCTGCGCCTTGTTGCGCAGGTAGAGCCCGAACAGGTTGCGCGCGGCTTCTTCGTTCACCTCGATTTCCATCGCCTCGACGAAGGCGTTCACCGCCGCCGTGGCGTGGGCGAAGTGATTGCTCTCGGTGCCGCCGGTGTGCACCGTTACCCAGGCCACGGTGGCGCGGGCGCGTTCGGCGGGTACGCCCATGTCGCGGCTGAACCATTCCTTGTACAACGGGTGGATGTACTCCACCTCGCCGTGGGTATAGACCTCGTGTACCAGCGTGGTCAGCAGTCCCTGCATCAGGTCGCGCTCGCGCAGGCGCTGGCGGTCGGTCCAGTCCTTGAACGCCTGTGCCGAAGGCAGGCAGTTCTCGCGCAGCAGCCAGCGGTCGTCGCCGCAAAGGGTGGTGGCCATGGTGTAGAAAAGATCGGCATGCACGGTGTTGCCGAGGGCGCCGAGGTCTTCGTCGGTGATCCGTTGCAGGCTGCCGCAGGCTCGATAGAGCTGGTCTGCCGCTGCCGAACCCTGTTCCGAGCGGGCCAGCAGGGTCAGGCGGTTGGCCAGTCCGGAAACGCTGGCCGCCGAGTTGTTGGTCTTCGACCAGCTGGCGAAGAACTTGCGCAGCGGCTCGACCGCCTGGCGCCGGGCGGTGACCCGGGCGAAGGCGTCCTCGATGTCCAGCAACGACGCCGTCTCGTCCCAGAAGGCCCGGAACAGCGCATGGCGCAGGGCTCCGGCGGGCATGTCGTTGAGGACCGGCTCGATGACGCCGAGCAGCTTGCTGTGGGGGGTGATGACATGGTTCATGGCTAAGCTCCTGTCGGTTCTTGTTGTTCTTGCGATGGTTACGGTCTTCCTTGCGACGCGCGCAGGGCCGCGCGTTCGGCCTGTGGTGCGGACCAGCCGTAGCGGGTCAGAAGCAACGGCAGCAACTGGGCCAGGAGGATCAGGCCCAGGCAGCCCGGCCAGCCCCAGAGGTCCCAGAATGGCGCCGGCAGCACCGCGCCGAGGCTGCCGCCGGCGTAGTAGCAGGTCAGGTAGAGGCCGACGGCACCGGCCTTGTCGGTCCCGGCGTTGCTGGCGGTGAAGGCGTTGACCGTGGACTGTGCGAGGAACACGCCGGTGGCGCTGAGGGCCAGGCCGACGAGAATCGTCGGCAGGCCCGGCGCCAGGGTCAGCAGCGAGCCGCACACGCCCAGCAGCGATGCGCCCAGCAGCAACTGGCGGTGCGGGCGGGCGCGGGCCAGGCGGCCGCTGGCGGGAATCACCAGCAGGGCGAGGAGGAACACCGCGTAGATCGAGCCGAGCTGAGCGGTGTCCAGGCTGTAGGGCGGACGGCTGAGACGGATGCCGATATAGGTGAACATGGCGACCTGGGAAAAGAGGACACAGAACCCCACCGCGTACGACGACAGCAGCGGAGCCCGGAACAGTTCACGGGATACTAAGGGGCGTTTCCCGGGTGCGGGCGCCTGCCTGCCAGAATTGGCAGGGAGCAGCGCACGGATGGCGACAGCGATGAGCAGGGTCAGCCCGGCTAGGATCCGGAAGGCGACGCGCCAATCCCACTCCTCGGTCAGCAGGCCGGTGAGGAAGCGTCCGGCGAAGCCGCCGAGGATGGTCCCGGCGACATAGAGGCTGGTCAGTTCGATGACCGCGCCGCCGCTCCAGCGCTCGCCGATGTAGGCCACGCTGCTGGCGAACAGCAGGGGAATCAGCATCCCCTCGGCGAAGCGCCAGAGCAGGAAGGCGGCGAAGCTGCCGGCATGGGCGGCCAGCAGCATGGGCACGCAGAGCAGGCTGGCGGCGAAGGCGATCACCCGGCTGCGCTCGCGGCCGCCGCTGAGTCGGCCGACGAAGGGCGCGGCGAGGGCCACCGCCAGGGTGGTGGCGGTGATGCTCCAGTTCGATTGATGGGCGCTGATGTGAAAGCTCGCCGCCAGTTCGTCGAAGATGCCCTGGGTGGTATAGAGATTGAGGAACGCAGCGCAACCGCAGAGAAACAGCGCGAGGCGGGGGAAACCCTGGGACGAATTCATGGAACGCTCTGCCTGGACGAGAAACCCCCTGTTATAGGGGCGCTCCCGACGGGCTGGCCAATACCGATTCAGGACCGATCGATACCGAGGAACCGCATGCTCGACCTACGCCGCCTGCGCTGCTTCGCAGCCGTTGCCGAAACCCTGCATTTCGGCCGCGCCGCCCAGCGCCTGCACATGGCACAGCCGCCCTTGACCCGGCAGATATCCGCGCTGGAGGAAGAGCTGGGTTTTCGCCTGTTCGACCGCTCCAGCCGGGCGGTGACCCTCACCACCGAGGGCAGCCTGTTCCTGCCTTACGCACGCGGCCTCTTGGACCAACTGGAGCGCACCGCCGGCTTCGCCCGCAAGCTGGCGCAGGGGCTGGCCGGCCACCTGACCCTCGGCTACGCCAGCTCCATCGCCCTGTCGGACCTGTTCACCGAGGCGATCCGACTGTTCCGCGAGCGCCACCCGGAGGTGCAACTGGAGCTGCTCGAAGGCGCTTCGGCGGCGCAATGGGCGCAGATCGCCGAAGGCGGCATCGATGTGGGGCTGGGGCGCCTGCCGCCGCCGGAAGGCCAGGTCGGCATCGAGGTGCTGGCCCTGGGCGGCGAGCCGCTGGTGGTGGCCGTGCCCAACGGCGATCCGCTGGCGCGGCAAGAGCGGATCGACCTGTACGATCTGCGTGATCGGCCGCTGATCCTGTTTCCGCTGGACTACGGCTCCGGCCTCAACGAACTGATCGAGCGCCTCTACCGGAAGGCCGGACTGGCGCTGACGAGGGGACCGGCCGGACGCCAGATCACCTCGATCATCGCCCTGGTTGCGGCCGGCCAGGGTGTTGCCCTGGTGCCGCGTTGCAGCACCGCGCTGGCTCGGGCCGGAGTCGTCTATCGCCCGCTGGCAGAGCCCGAGGCGCTGGCCGATTTCCTCGTCTTCACCCGCCGCCATGGTCGCAGCACCGCGGTGGAGGCGTTCCTCGCCATCCTCGGTGGCCTGGACGCAGGCGAAACACCCCGACACATTTAGTCGCGCGGGTTCGCAAGCGAGATTTCTTATCATTCGTGCCTACGTTCCGCTGACGAGGCTGTTCTTCATGCAGGCAAGCAAAGCTCTACTCGCCGCCCTGGCCCTGGGCATCACCGGCCTGGCCCAGGCCGCCGACGAAGTGGTGGTGTATTCCTCGCGCATCGACGAGCTGATCAAGCCGGTGTTCGATGCCTACACCAGCAAGACCGGCGTGAAGGTCAAGTTCATCACCGACAAGGAAGCGCCGCTGATGGCGCGGATCAAGGCCGAAGGCGCGAACACCCCGGCCGACCTGCTGCTCACCGTGGACGCCGGCAACCTCTGGCAGGCCGAGCAGATGGGCCTGCTGCAACCGTTCAAATCGGCCACCATCGAACGGAACATTCCCTCGCAGTATCGTTCCAGCACCGATAGCTGGACCGGACTGTCGCTGCGCGCGCGGACCATCGTCTACTCCACCGAGCGGGTCAAGCCGGAAGAGCTGAGCACCTACGAAGCCCTGGCCGACAAGCAATGGGAAGGCCGCCTGTGCCTGCGCACGGCGAAGAAGGTCTACAACCAGTCGCTGACCGGCACCCTGATCGAGACCCACGGGGCGCAGAAGACCGAGGAAATCCTCCAGGGCTGGGTGAACAACCTGGCCACCGACGTATTCGCCGACGACAATGCGGTGATCCAGGCGGTGGACGCCGGCCAGTGCGACGTCGGCATCGTCAATACCTACTACTACGGACGCCTGCACAAGCAGAACCCGAACCTGCGGGTCAAGCTGTTCTGGCCGAACCAGGCCGACCGCGGCGTCCACGTCAACCTGTCGGGTATCGGCCTGACTCGCCACGCGCCGCATCCCGAGGCAGCCAAGGCGCTGGTGGAATGGATGACCGGGCCCGATGCCCAGGCGCTGTTCGCCGGGATCAACCAGGAATTCCCGGCCAACCCGCAGGTCGCGCCGTCAGCCGAAGTCGCCAGCTGGGGCAACTTCAAGGCCGACAGCATCCCGGTGGAAGTCGCCGGCAAGCGCCAGGCCGAGGCGATTCGCATGATGGACCGCGCCGGCTGGAACTGACCGCCGGTTATACTCGGCGCCCCGGCTCGTCCGAGCGGGGCGTCGTTCGTTCCGCACCGAGGATTTCGTGGCCCATCCCGCTCCCCGCCGCTGGTACCCCATTACCTTCACCGTTGCCGCGCTGGTCCTGCTGCCGCTCAGCGTGCTGCTGCTGAGCTGGCTGGAGATCGACCGGGAAATCTGGAGCCACCTGTGGGATACCCAGTTGCCGCGCCTGCTCGGCAACACCCTGACCCTGGTGCTCGGCGTCGGCATCGGCGTGACCCTGCTCGGGGTCAGCCTGGCCTGGCTCACCAGCCTCTGCGAATTCCCCGGGCGGCGCTGGCTGGACTGGGCGCTGATGTTGCCGTTCGCGATCCCGGCCTACGTCCTGGCGTTCGTCTTCGTCGGCCTGCTGGATTTCGCCGGACCGGTGCAGAGCCTGCTGCGCGAGTGGTTCGGCAGCGGCCTGCGGTTGCCGCGCGTACGCTCCACCGGCGGGGTGATCCTGGTTCTGGTGCTGGTGTTCTATCCCTATGTCTACCTGCTCGCGCGCAGCGCCTTCGTCGCCCAGGGCAAGGGCCTGATGGAAGCCGCGCGGGGCCTCGGCCTGTCGCCCTGGCAGGCGTTCCTGCGGGTCGCCCTGCCGATGGCGCGCCCGGCGATCGGTGCCGGCCTGGCGCTGGCGGTGATGGAAACCCTGGCCGACTTCGGCGCGGTATCGGTGTTCAACTTCGACACCTTCACCACCGCCATCTACAAGACCTGGTACGGCTTCTACAGCCTCTCCAGCGCCGCCCAGCTGGCCAGCCTGCTGTTGCTCGGGGTATGCCTGGTGCTGCTCGGCGAGCGCCACACGCGGGGCAGGGCCAGGGCCGCCAGCGAGCGTCCGCGCGGCGCGCCGCTGTACCGCCTGCGCGGCGCCAGGGCGCTGGCGGCGAGCGCCTGGTGCGGGCTGGTGTTCCTCTGCGCCTTCGTGATTCCCGTGGCGCAACTGGTTGTCTGGTTCTGGCATCAGGGCCGTTTCGACCTCGACGAGCGCTACTGGGACCTGATCGGCCATACCCTGACGCTGGGCGGCATCGCCGCGCTGGCGACGGTCGCCGTGGCCCTGCTGCTGGCCTTCGCCGTGCGCCTGGCGCCGACCCGTGCTATCCGCGGCGCGGTGGGCCTGGGCAACCTCGGTTATGCGCTGCCGGGCTCGGTCCTGGCGGTTTCGATCATGCTGGCCTTCAGTTGGCTGGACAATCACTGGGTGATCCCGCTTTCCAGCGCCCTCGGCGGCGCCGGCAAGCCGCTGCTGCTGGGCAGTCTGTTCGCCCTGCTGCTGGCCTACCTGATCCGTTTCATGGCGGTGGCCTACGGGCCGCTGGAAAGCGGGCTGGCGCGGATCCGCCCGTCGCTGCCGGAAGCCTCGCGCAGCCTCGGCGTGGGCGGCCCGCTGCTGTTCCTGCGGGTCTACCTGCCGCTGTTGCTGCCGGCCTCGCTGAGCGCCGCGCTGTTGGTCTTCGTCGACGTGCTCAAGGAGATGCCGGCGACCCTGCTGATGCGTCCCTTCGGTTGGGACACCCTGGCCGTACGGATCTTCGAGATGACCAGCGAGGGCGAATGGGCGCGCGCCTCGCTGCCGGCCCTGACCCTGGTGCTGGTCGGCCTGCTACCGGTGGTCGGGTTGATTCGTCGTTCTGCCCATCATTCCGATCGCTGAGCCCAGTATCCATGCAGGTCGTAGGGTCTATGCACGGATTGCGGCACGCTTCCATGGTGTCCTGCTCCGGGGCTTGCGGCTACAATGCGCGCGATTTCGTGCCGGCGGTCCCTGCCGACGGCACCCGCTACGCCCGGAAGGAGAATACCCATGGGATTGCGCACCCCGCTTTACGAGCTGCACGTCGCGCTCGGCGCCAAGATGGTCGATTTCGGCGGTTGGGACATGCCGCTGCACTACGGTTCGCAGGTCGAGGAGCACCATCAGGTCCGGCGTGACTGCGGTGTCTTCGACGTGTCCCACATGACCGTGGTCGACGTCGCCGGCGAGCAGGCCACGGCCTATCTCCAGCATCTCCTGGCGAACGACGTGGCGCGTCTCGGCGAGACCGGCAAGGCGCTCTACAGCGCGATGCTCAACGAAGACGGCGGGGTGGTCGACGACCTGATCGTCTACCTGACCGAGAACGGCTACCGGGTGGTGGTCAATGCTTCCACCCGCGACAAGGACATCGCCTGGATGCAGGCGCAGGCCGCCGGCTTCAAGGTCGACCTGCAGGAACGCGGCGACCTGGCGATGCTCGCCATCCAGGGCCCCAACGCCCGCGTGCACAGCTCCGAACTGGTATCCCCGGCACGCGCCGCGCTGATACGCGAACTCAAGCCGTTCCAGGGCCGTGCCGAGGGCGACTGGTTCATCGCTCGCACCGGCTACACCGGCGAGGACGGCCTGGAAATCATGCTGCCGGCCGCCGAGGCACCGGGCTTCCTCAACGAGCTGGTTGGTGCCGGGATCTCCCCGGCGGGCCTGGGGGCGCGCGATACGCTGCGCCTGGAGGCCGGGCTCAATCTCTACGGCCAGGACATGGACGAAAGCGTTTCCCCGCTTGCCGCCAACATGGGCTGGACCGTAGCCTGGGAGCCGGTTGCGCGGGACTTCGTCGGCCGCCGCGCGCTGGAAGCGCAGAAGGCCGCCGGCGACCAGCCGAAGCTGGTCGGCCTGGTTCTGGAGGAGCGTGGCGTGCTGCGCGCCCACCAGGTGGTGCGGGTAGCTGGCATTGGTGAGGGGGAGATCACCAGCGGCAGCTTTTCGCCTACCCTGAACAAGTCCATCGCGCTGGCCCGCGTGCCGGCCGCCACCGGCGACCGCGCCGAGGTGGAAATCCGCGGCAAGTGGTACCCGGTGCGGGTGGTCCAGCCCAGTTTCGTGCGTCACGGCAAGCCCCTGATCTAACCTGGCAATGGCGACCGCCGTCGCCCCCGACTTCGAGGAAAACAAGATGAGCAATATTCCCGCCGAACTGCGTTACGCCCAGAGCCACGAATGGGCTCGCCTGGAAGCCGACGGCAGCGTTACCGTGGGCATTTCCGACCATGCCCAGGAAGCCCTTGGCGATGTGGTCTTCATCGAGCTGCCGGAGCTGGGCAAGACCCTCGCCGCCGGCCAGGAAGCGGGCGTGGTCGAGTCGGTGAAGGCCGCCTCCGACATCTATTCGCCGATCGGCGGCGAAGTCATCGCCATCAACGAAGCCCTGGCCGACACCCCGGAAGACGTCAACAACGATCCGTACGCGTCCTGGTTCTTCAAGCTCAAGCCGAGCAATCCGTCCGAGCTGGACAAGCTGCTCGACGCCGCTGGCTACCAGGCCGCCGTCGACGCGGAAGGCTGAGCCGCCGCGTAGTCGCGACAAAACCCGCTATCCTTGGACAAGGCCTCGATCATTCGAGGCTTTGTTCTTTTTGCAGCGGCGAAATGCGTTTTCGCCGTCGTTGCTTTCTCATTCGATATCCGTTCGGCGACGATCGCTGGCAGGGCGATGCCGCCCCCAACGAGACCGAAGCCATGTCGCAGACGCCGTCCCTCGCCCAGCTCCAGCCCGCCGATGCCTTCCTGCGCCGCCACCTCGGCCCCGATCCGGCGGAACAGCAGGCCATGCTGGATTTCCTCGGGGTTTCCACTCGCGCCGAACTGATCGTACAGACGGTGCCGCCGGCGATCCGCCTCAACCGGCCGCTGGAACTGCCCGCCGCGCTCGACGAACAGGCCGCCCTGGCGCGCCTGCGCGGCTACGCCGGGCTCAACCAGCGCTGGACGAGCCTGATCGGCATGGGCTACTACGGCACCGTGACGCCGCCGGTGATCCTCCGCAACGTGCTGGAGAATCCCGGCTGGTACACCGCCTATACGCCCTACCAGCCGGAAATCGCCCAGGGCCGCCTGGAAGCGCTGCTGAACTTCCAGCAACTGACCATCGACCTCACCGGACTCGACCTGGCCAGCGCCTCGCTGCTCGACGAAGCCACCGCCGCCGCCGAGGCCATGGCCCTGGCCAGGCGGGTGGCGAAGGCCAGGAGCAACCGGTTCTTCGTCGATGCGCATTGCCATCCGCAGACCGTTTCGGTGTTGCGCACCCGCGCCGAGGCGTTCGGTTTCGAGCTGGTCGTCGACGAGCCGGACAATCTTGCCGCCCACGCGGTGTTCGGCGCCTTGCTGCAATACCCGGACAGTCGCGGCGAGATCCGCGACCTGCGTCCGCTTATCGAGGCATTGCATGGCCAACAGGCGCTGGCCTGCGTCGCCAGCGACCTGCTCGCCCTGTTGCTGCTGACCCCGCCGGGGGAACTCGGTGCCGACGTGGTGCTCGGCAGCGCCCAGCGCTTTGGCGTACCGATGGGCTACGGCGGGCCGCACGCGGCGTTCTTCGCCACCCGCGAAGGGTACAAGCGGGCGATGCCGGGGCGGATCATCGGCGTTTCCCGCGACGCCCGCGGCAACCCGGCGTTGCGCATGGCCCTGCAAACCCGCGAGCAGCACATCCGTCGGGAAAAAGCCAACTCGAACATCTGCACCGCCCAGGTGCTGCTGGCCAACATTGCTTCGTTGTATGCCGTCTACCACGGGCCCCAGGAGCTGAAACGCATCGCCCAACGCGTCCAGCGCCTGACCGCGCTGCTGGCGGCGGGCCTGGAAAGCAAGGGACTGCGGCGGCTCAACCGGCACTTCTTCGACACCCTGACCTACGAGGTCGGCGAGCGTCAGGCGGCGATCCTCGAACGGGCGCGGGCGGCGCGGGTCAACCTGCGCGTGGTCGACGACCGGCGGCTGGCCCTGAGCCTCGACGAAACCTGTGACGCGGCGACCCTGGCGACCCTGTTCGAGATCTTCCTCGGCGCCGGCCACGGGCTGGATGTCGCGCACCTGGATGGCGGGGCGGTGGCCGACGGCATCCCGGCGGTCCTGCAACGCACTTCGGCCTACCTGCAGCATCCGGTGTTCAACGCCCACCACAGCGAGACCGAGATGCTTCGCTACCTGCGCCAGCTGGAAGGCAAGGACCTGGCGCTGAACCAGGCGATGATCCCGCTCGGCTCCTGCACCATGAAGCTCAACGCCAGCAGCGAGATGATCCCCATCACCTGGCCGGAATTCGCCGAACTGCATCCGTTCGTGCCGCGCGAGCAGGCCGAGGGCTATCGCCGGATGATCGACGAACTGGAAGCCTGGCTGCGGGCGATCACCGGCTTCGACGCCATCTGCATGCAGCCGAACTCGGGAGCACAGGGTGAGTATGCCGGGTTGCTGGCGATCCGCCGCTACCACCAGAGCCGCGGCGATAGCCAGCGCGACATCTGCCTGATCCCCGCATCGGCGCATGGCACCAACCCGGCCTCGGCGATCATGGCCAGCATGCGGGTGGTGATCGTCGAGTGCGATCCCCGCGGCAATGTCGACCTCGATGACCTGCGCCTGAAGGCGGCCGAGGCGGGCGACCGGCTGTCCTGCCTGATGATCACCTACCCCTCGACCCACGGCGTCTACGAGGAGGGGATAGGCGAGATCTGCGAAGTGGTCCACCGCCACGGTGGCCAGGTCTACATGGACGGCGCCAACCTCAACGCCCAGGTCGGCCTGGCGCGACCGGCGGACATCGGCGCGGACGTCTCGCACATGAACCTGCACAAGACCTTCTGCATCCCCCATGGTGGTGGCGGGCCGGGCATGGGGCCGATCGGGGTCAAGCGGCACCTGGTGCCGTTCGTCGCCAACCACCCGGTGATCCGTGTCGAAGGGCCGAACCCGCTGAACGACGCGGTCAGCGCGGCGCCCTGGGGCAGCGCCAGCATCCTGCCGATCAGTTGGATGTACATCGCCATGATGGGCCCGCAGCTGGCCGACGCCAGCGAGGTGGCGATCCTCTCCGCCAACTACCTGGCGAACCGTCTGGACGGGGCGTTCCCGGTGCTCTATCGCGGGCGCAACGAGCGCGTCGCCCACGAATGCATCCTCGACCTGCGACCGCTCAAGGCGAAGACCGGGATCACCGAGGAGGACGTGGCCAAGCGCCTGATGGACTACGGCTTCCACGCCCCGACCATGTCCTTCCCGGTGCCGGGCACGCTGATGGTGGAGCCGACCGAGAGCGAGTCGAAGGCGGAGCTGGATCGCTTCGTCGAAGCGATGCTGAGCATCAGGGCCGAGATCGGCAAGGTGGAGAGCGGCGACTGGCCGGCGGAGGACAACCCGCTGAAACGGGCGCCGCATACCCTGGCCGACGTCACGGGACTCTGGCAGAGGCCCTACGAGATCGCCGAGGCGGTGACCCCGAGCGAACACGCGCGGGTGTTCAAGTATTGGCCGGCGGTGAACCGGGTGGACAACGTCTACGGCGACCGCAACCTGTTCTGCGCCTGCGTGCCGCTGGACGATTACCGCGAGTGACCTCGCCCCCCCGGGGGAGACGAGGCCGCCGGGACCTATTGCTGGACGGCGGACTGCTCGCCACCGGCGAGGATCGCGCTGGCCAGTTCCATGTCGCTGGCCTGCAGGTCCGGGTTGTCGCTGCGCAGCTTCTGCAGTGCGGCTTCCAGGTATGGCCCGCGGATCGCGCCGTCGCTGGCGATGTAGCTGCCGGCGTCGTCTTGCGCGGCGACGATCAGCTTGTGGTCGTGGCGGAAGGTCAGGTAGGTGGAGGCCGTGGTGGCACCCGAGGAAATGATGTTGCGCCAGAAGGTATCGGCCATGGCCGAGCCCAGCGGCAGGGCGGCGATGACCAGGGTGGCGGCGGTGAGTTTGACGGAACGCATGGGGAAACTCCTGATAGGGGGCTGCGTGCTACATCAGATCGCGTTTGCCGTCCCGGAGTTCCGGCGCAGATGACCGTTCGGTCGCTTTTTCCGTTGCCGCGCAGCCCCCGCCAGCCGGGAGCTTCAGCGTTTCAGGGCGCGGCAGGTTCGACGTGCAGCAGGGCGCCGTTCTGGCCGGTGACCCGGACCAGGGCGCCGCGCGGCAGGTCGGGACCGCTGACCAGCCACAGCGCGTGTCCGACGCGCAACTCGCCGAGCCCGCCGACGATCGCGCGGTGCAAGGGAAAGGTGCGGCCGAACAGGTCGTCGCCGCGTCGCTGCAGCCCCGGCGTTTCCTCGACGCTACCGGCCTTGCGGCGACGGCGTCGATGCTCGGCGGCTACCAGACCGGAGAGCAGGACGAACAGTCCTACCTGCCAAGGCCAGGCCAATCCCGGCAGGAGCGCGCCGAGCGCACCGACGCAGGCTGCGGTGAGGCCGACCCGCAGCAGATAGCCGCCGGCACCGAGGGTTTCCAGGAGCAGGAGGACGGTACCGAAGGCCAGCCAGTCCCAGAAGTCCAGGCGTAGCAGCAGGATTTCCATCGGCCGGCCCTCAGCGCCGGCTCGGCGGCCGGCCGAGCCACATCGAGCCAGGGACGCCGCTCGCGGCTCGCCGCAGGTGCCGTGCGCCGGGGCTGGGGAGCGTCGGCGCGGGGACGGCGGGGGGAACGCTCGTCATCGTCTACATCCTTGTCTGTGGGCCTGGCAGGCCCGTCCGGCGTTGTGCCGTGCAACCGTCGGAACTCCGCCGACGGGATGTGCCGCTACTTCTGTTCGCTCTGCGGGGTCACCCGCAGTACTTCCTCCAGCGTACTGATACCCGCGGCGACCTTCTGCGCGCCGGACAGGCGCAGGCTGCGGGTGCCTTCCTTGTAGGCCTGGCGGCGCAGGGCGACCAGGTCGGTGTCGGCGGTGATCAGTTCTTTCAGGCTATCGCTGAGCAGCATGATTTCATAGACGCCGGCGCGCCCGCGATAGCCGGTGTCGCGGCACTCCAGGCAACCCACGGCCTGGTGCGCGCCGCTGGGCGGCGGGGCGCTCCAGGGACGGGTCAGTTCGTGCCAGTCGCTGTCCGCCAGTTGCATCGGCGCCTTGCAGTGCGGGCAGAGCGTGCGCACCAGGCGCTGGGCCATGACCCCGAGCACCGTGGCACGGATCAGGTAGTAGGGCACGCCCAGTTCGAGCAGGCGGGTGATCGCCGTGGGCGAGTCGTTGGTGTGCAGGGTGGATAGCACCAGGTGCCCGGTGAGCGCCGCCTGGATCGCCATCTCGGCGGTCTCCAGGTCGCGGATCTCGCCGACCATGATGATGTCCGGGTCCTGCCGCAGCAGGGCGCGTACGCCGCTGGCGAAGGTCAGGTCGATGTTGTGCTGGACCTGCATCTGGTTGAACGAGGGCTCGATCATCTCGATCGGGTCCTCGATGGTGCAGACGTTCACCTCGTCGGTGGCCAGTTGCTTGAGCGTGGTGTAGAGCGTGGTGGTCTTGCCCGAGCCGGTGGGACCGGTGACCAGGATGATGCCGTTCGGCTGGCTGGTCATGCTCTGCCAGCGGCGCAGGTCGTCGACGGAGAAGCCGAGCTGGTCGAAGCTCTTGAGCAGCACCTCGGGGTCGAAGATGCGCATCACCATCTTCTCGCCGAAGGCGGTGGGCAGGGTCGACAGGCGCAGCTCCACCTCGGCGCCCTCCGGGGTCTTGGTCTTGACCCGGCCGTCCTGCGGCTTGCGTTTCTCCGCCACGTTCATCCGTCCCAGCGACTTCAGGCGGCTGACCACCGCCATGGTCACCTGCGGCGGAAACTGGTAGACGTTGTGCAGCACGCCGTCGATACGGAAGCGCACGGTGCCCTGCTCGCGGCGCGGCTCGATGTGGATGTCGCTGGCGCGCTGCTGGAAGGCGTACTGGAACAGCCAGTCGACGATGGTGACGATGTGCGCGTCGTTGGCGTCCGGCTCCTGGTCGGCGGCGCCGAGGTTGAGCAACTGCTCGAAGTTGCCGACGCCGCTGATCTTCTGGTCCGGCGAGGTGGCGCCGCTGACCGAGCGGGCCAGGCGGAAGAACTCGACGGTGTAGCGCTGGATGTCCGCCGGGTTCGCCACCACCCGTTTGATCGGTCGCTTGAGCACATGCACCAGGTTGCTTTCCCAGCCCTGCACGAAGGGCTGGGCGCTGGCGATGGTGACTTCCTCCGGACTCAGCGCGACGGCGAGGATGCCATGGCGCTGGGCGAAGGCGTAGGACATCAGCGGAGTCACCGCGGCGACGTCGATCTTCAGCGGGTCGATGCGCAGGTAGGGCTGGCCGGCGTACTCGGCCAGCCATTGGGTGAGAGTCTCCAGGTCGAGCTTGCGTCCGGGGCGCTTGAGATCCTCGACCTGCTGCGCGGCGAGGAACTCCAGCGGATGCTGCTGGTTGCGCACCGCGCTGCGGCGGATCGCCAGGCACTGTTCGGCCTGGTCCTGCCCGACCCGGCCCTGGGCGACCAGCTCGCGGAGCAGGTCGCCGAGGTCCAGCAGGCGGTCCTGGGCGGCAGTGGCGAACACGGACATGCAGACTCCCTTCGGATGATGGCGGTAGCGGCGAAGCTTATTTCATCAGCGCCTTCCAGGGTTTGAGCGTCAGCACAGTATGGGCCTGCGTGGCGCGGGCAGCCAGGCGCTCGGCATCGACAGGTTGCCGCAGCAGCTCCAGCAGCTTGGCCAGTTCGCCGTAGAGGCGGTCGGCCTCCGGCAGGTCGAGCACGCCGCGCGCCAGGCGCAACCAGGTAAGCATGCGCTGCAGGCGCGGCACCTGGTCGGGGAGCAGCTCGGGATACTGGTGGGCGCGCGCCAGCGGCGTGGCCTGGGCTTCTTCGGCAAGGCTGCGCAGCAGCCATTTGCCCAGCGCGGCGGTGCCCTGGCGGTTGCCGCGCTCGTTGCGCGACTCGGTCCAGGCCTTGGCCAGCAGCCAGCGCGAGGCGTTCAGGGAGAACAGGCCCCAGCGGGTCCCGTCGAGTTCGCCGCGGAACAGTTGCGGCGCCTGCTGGCGTAGCGTCTCGTCGTCACGGCCGCGCTCGATGCGCGGCGCCCAGTCGGCGAGGAGAGCGTCCAGCGCTTCGCGCAGCTCGCGACTGCTGGCGCGTGGCACCGCCTGGCCGAGGCTGCCGAGCAGGGTGCGCAGGTCCTGCAGGTGTTGCAGCCAGTCCTCCAGCAGACGCCAGTGGCCGTTGAAGCGATATTGCTCGGCCAGTCGCTGGCTGCTGCCGAGCAGGTACCAGGCGATGGCGGCGAAGGCACCGTCCAGCGGGGTTTCCGCCAGCAGTTTCTGGGCCGGGGGATCGACCTCGTAGCTGTTCGGGTCGAACAGGCGGTAGCCGCGCTCGGCCTTGCTGATGTCGCAGGGCATCAGCGGCAGGTCGGCGGCCAGTTCCGCGGCCAGCTCCAGCAGCGCGGCGGCATCGCCCTGGCGCAGTTCCAGCTCCAGTTCGCAGATTTCCTCTTCGTTGTCGCCGGCGACCACCTTGCCCAGGTCGAGCGCCGCCTCCACCACCACCTTGGCCTTGCCGCGGCCCCAGGCGATCTCGGCGCGCTGGCGGACGAAATCGGTGCTGAAGATCGGCTTGAGCTGCTTCTTGTCGAGATCCTTGAGGGCTGCGGGCCAGCACTTGTCGTCGAGTTTCTTCAGGTCGAGCTTGTTCTTTTCCAGGTACCAGTCCCACTCGTTGCGTTCGGACAACCCGGCCACGCTCTGCCCGCGGCTTTTCAGCGTCTGGATGTACTGCTCGCCGTCACGGCGCATGCGCAGCGCGACCTTGGCCCGGGCCAGCTCGCGGCCGGGGGTGTCGTAGTACTGGTTGTACAGTTCGCGGCGCTCCCAGCCCGATTTGTTGCGCTTCTTCAGCAACGGATGCTCCTGCAAGGCTTCCAGGGTGGCGCGGCTGACGCGGAGTTTGATTTCGGTTTCTTTCTGCATGGGGCGATGTCCGGCTCGGGACGCCAGGCGTCCGCGGGTGAAGGTGTTCCAGATCAAAGGCGCGCGGGGTGGGTGGCCTATACTTTTCGGCATTTCCACCAGGGAGGCGTTCCATGCCGACCAATCCGTTCATCAGCCTGTTCGGCCGTTCGCCGATCGGACCGATGCAGCAGCACATCGCCAAGGCCCACGAATGCGCGGCCGGCCTGTTGCCGTTCTTCCGCGCGGTGATCGCCGAGGACTGGGCGCAGGTCGAACAGGTTCAGCAGGACATGGTGCGACTGGAGCAGGAAGCCGATCGGCTGAAGAAGAACGTCCGGATGCACCTGCCCAAGAGCCTGTTCCTTCCGGTGCCGCGCTCCGATCTGTTGGAACTGCTCAGTGTACAGGACAAAGTCGCCAATCGCGCCAAGGACATCGTCGGGCTGATGCTGGGCCGGCGCATGCGCATCCCGTTGCCGCTACAGGGCCAGATGCTCGCCTATGTGCAGCGCTCGGTGGACGCCAGCGCCCAGGCGTTGCGGGTGGTCAACGAACTCAACGAACTGCTCGAGACCGGCTTCGGCGGGCGCGAGACCAGCCTGGTGGAGAGCATGGTGGAGGAACTCGAGGCGATCGAGAACGACACCGACCGCATCCAGGTCGAGGTGCGCCGCGAGCTGTTCCGCCTGGAAAGCGAGCTGCCGCCGGTGGACGTGATGTTCCTCTACCAGATCATCGAATGGATCGGCGATGTCGCCGACCGCGCCCAGCGGGTCGGCAACCGCCTGGAGCAATTGCTGGCGCGGTGAGCGCCAGTCTTCTTTCCGACCCTGCCTGCACACGGATTCCGCCCATGTCCCTGATCGCCGACCACGGCTTCGCCTTCCTCGTACTCGCCTGCCTGTTCGGTTTCTTCATGGCCTGGGGCGTCGGCGCCAACGACGTCGCCAACGCCATGGGCACTTCGGTGGGCTCGCGCGCGCTGACCATCCGCCAGGCGATCCTGGTGGCCATGGTCTTCGAGTTCTGCGGTGCCTATTTCGCTGGTGGCGAAGTCACCGAAACGATCAGGAGCGGCATCGTCGACCCGCAGTACATGACTCCCGACCTGCTCATCTTCGGCATGCTCTCGGCCTTGCTGGCCGCCGGGGTCTGGCTGTTGCTGGCGACGGTCAAGGGTTGGCCGGTGTCGACCACCCACTCCATCGTCGGCGCGATCATCGGCTTCGCCTCGGTCGGTGTCTCGGTGCACGCGGTGCACTGGGGCGCGATCGGCCCGATCGTCGCCAGCTGGGTGGTGACGCCGGTGCTGTCCGGGCTGCTCGCCTTCGCCCTGTTCAGGAGCGTGCAGTGGCTGGTGCTGCATGCCGAGGATCCGTTCCGTAGCGCGCGCCGCTACGTGCCGCTGTACATGTTCCTGGCGGGCTTCATGGTTGCGCTGATGACCGTCGGCAAGGGGCTGAAGCATGTCGGCCTGGAGCTTTCCGGCATCCAGACGCTGGGCCTGGCGTTGCTCGCCGGCGGCCTGGTGATGGGCCTGGGTATCGTCCTGCTGTTGCGCATCCGACCCACTGGCGGAGCCGATCCGCGTGGCGGCTTCGCCAGCGTCGAGCGCGTCTTCGCGGTGCTGATGATCTTCACCGCCTGCTCCATGGCGTTCGCCCATGGTGCCAACGACGTGGCCAACGCCATCGGCCCGGTGGCGGCGGTCGTCGCGGTGGTCCAGGCCGGCGGCGACCTGGATCTGGTGAGCCGTTCGCCGGTGCCGTCCTGGGTACTGCTGCTGGGCGCGGTGGGCATCGTCATCGGCCTGGCTACCTATGGCTACCGGGTGATCGCCACCATCGGCCGGGAGATCACCGAGCTGACCCCCAGCCGCGGCTTCGCCGCCGAGCTGGCGACCGCCTCCACGGTGGTTGGCGCCTCGGCCATCGGCCTGCCGGTGTCCACCACCCATACCCTGGTCGGCGCGGTGCTCGGCATCGGCATGGCGCGTGGCATCGGCGCGCTCAACCTGCGGGTGATCGGCTCGATCTTCCTGTCCTGGGTAGTGACCCTGCCGGCCGGCGCGGTGCTGGCGATCCTGTTCTTCCTGGTCCTGCGCGCGCTGTTCGGCGCCTGAGCGCGGTCTTCGTCGGCTGGCGCAGGCGGAACCGGAACGGACGGTTTTATCCACTGCCGCGATAGGCCATGATGGGGCTCGATCCGTGTGGAGAGTCCCATGCCGTTGCCGTCTCTGAAAGACCAGTTCGGTGCGCTGATCGCCGCGTCTTCCGTCAGTTGCACCCAGCCCGAGCTGGACCAGACCAACCGCCCGGTGGTCGACCTGCTGGCCTCCTGGCTGGGTGATCTAGGCTTCCGCTGCGAGATCCGGGAAGTCTCGCCGGGCAAGTTCAACCTGCTGGCCAGCCACGGCAGCGGTCCCGGCGGGCTGGTGCTGGCCGGCCATACCGATACCGTGCCCTACGACGAAGCGCTGTGGAGCAGCGATCCGCTGCGCCTGGACGAGCGCGACGGCCGCTGGTACGGCCTCGGTAGTTGCGACATGAAGGGCTTCTTCCCGCTGGCCATCGAGGCCTTGCTGCCGCTGCTCGACCAGCCGTTCCGCCAGCCGCTGATGATCCTCGCCACCTGCGACGAGGAAAGCTCGATGGCCGGCGCCCGTGCCCTCGCCGAAAGCGGGCGGCCGCTGGGGCGCGCCACGGTGATCGGCGAGCCGACCAACCTGCGGCCGATCCGCCTGCACAAGGGGGTGATGATGGAGCGCATCGAGATTCTCGGGCAGAGCGGCCATTCGTCCGACCCGAACCTCGGCCGTAGCGCCCTGGAGGCCATGCACGCGACCATCGGCGAGTTGATGGCGCTGCGCGCAGAATGGCAGCGGGCCTGGAGCAACCCGCAATTCAGCGTGCCCCAGCCGACCCTGAACTTCGGTTGCATCCACGGCGGCGACAATCCCAACCGCATCTGCGGCCAGTGTTCGCTGGAATTCGACCTGCGCCCGCTACCCGGCATGCAGCCCGAGCAGTTGCGCGAGGCGATCCGCCAGCGCCTGCGGCCGCTGGCCGAACGGCACCAGGTGAGCATCGACTACCAGCCGCTGTTCCCTGCCGTGCCGCCGTTCGAACAGGCGCAGGACAGCGAACTGGTACGCGTCGCCGAACGCCTGACCGGGCATCGCGCCGAGGCCGTGGCGTTCGGTACCGAGGCGCCGTATTTCCAGCGCCTGGGCAGCGAAACCCTGGTCCTCGGCGCCGGCGACATCGCCTGTGCCCACCAGCCCGACGAGCACCTGGAGCTGGCGCGTATCGAACCGATGGTCGGCGTGCTGCGCCGGCTGATCCAGCATTACTGCCTGACGCCCGCCGCCGACTGAAGCGCGGCGTGGCCGGCGACCAGCTCGAAGCCACCGTTGATGACGAACTGCACGCCCATCGCCACCAGCAGGAAGCCGACCACTCGCGAGATGGCGTCGATCCCGGATTCGCCGAGGAACTTCATGATGCGCCCGGAGCTTTGCAGGGCGATCCAGAAGATCAGCGCGGTGAACAGGGTGACGGTGATCGCCGCGAGGTGGATGAATAGCGGAATGCTTCCGTAGGTGGATTGCAGCGTCGACGCCGAGCTGACCACCAGGGCGATGGTCCCCGGCCCCGCGGTACCCGGCAGGGCCAGCGGAACGAAGGACAGGTCGCGGAAGTGCGGGGTGATCTTTTCCTCGTCCGACAGCAGGTCGTGCTGGACTTCGGTCTCGTCCGGCGTGGTGGCGGGGAACAGCATGGTGAAGCCGATATAGGCGACGATCAGCCCGCCGGCGATGCGCAGGCCGGGAATGGAGATGCCGAACACCTGCATCACCAGGCTGCCGCCGTAGAAGCTGACCAGCATGATCAGTGCCACGTAGAGGCTGGCCTTGAATATCTGCCGGTTGCGCTCCGCCGGCGGCAGGCTGCCGCCGAGGCCGAGCAGCAGCGAGACGCTGGTCAGCGGGTTGGCTACCGGGAGCACGGCGAGCAGGCCGACCAGGACGTGATGGAAGTATTCGCTCATGGATTTTCCTCGTTCGCGTGGTTGCGCGCCGGACGGCACGGCGAACGAGGCAGCCTAGCGAAAAAGCGCTGTGCGAGTTAACCGGGGTTTTCGGATAGTTTTTTTCAGAAATAGTGGTAAAACGGTTCGTTCCGGCCCCAGGCCCCGTACCATGGTCGAATCCCGCGGCCGGGGGGCCGCCGAGGGTTTAAACTCGCGCGTGATCCATCCGTCTCGTTAACCAGAAAGTGAGGAGAAGCCTGTCGATGTTGCTGCGACGACGATAACGGCGCCCTTCGGGCCGTCCCGGCCGCTCACGCTTTGCTCTCGCTCACGAAACGACAGGCTTTCCCCACCATGCCCGACTACGTCAACTGGTTACGTCACGCTTCGCCCTACATCAACTCGCACCGGGACCGGACCTTCGTGGTCATGCTTCCCGGCGAAGGGGTGGAGCATCCCAATTTCGGCAATATCGTCCACGACCTGGTCCTTCTCCACAGCCTCGGCGCGCGCCTGGTGCTGGTGCACGGTTCGCGTCCGCAGATCGAGGCGCGCCTGGCCGCGCGCGGCCTGGCTCCGCGCTATCACCGCGACCTGCGAGTGACCGATGCGCCGACCCTGGAATGCGTCATCGACGCCGTGGGTAGCCTGCGCATCGCCATCGAGGCGCGGCTGTCGATGGACATGGCCGCCTCGCCGATGCAGGGCGCGCGCCTGCGGGTCGCTGGTGGCAACCTGGTCACCGCGCGGCCGATCGGCGTGGTCGAGGGTGTCGACTACCACCATACCGGCGAGGTCCGTCGCATCGACCGCAAGGGCATTGGCCGCCTTCTCGACGAGCGCAGCATCGTCCTGCTCTCGCCGCTGGGCTACTCGCCGACCGGGGAAATCTTCAACCTGGCCTGCGAAGACGTGGCCATGCGCGCCGCCATCGACCTGGAAGCGGAAAAGCTGATTCTCTACGGCGCCGAACAGGGCCTGCTGGACGCCTCCGGCAAGCTGGTCCGCGAACTGCGCCCGCAGCAGGTGTCCGCGCACCTGCAACGGCTGGGCAACAGCTACCAGGCCGAGCTGCTGGACGCCGCGGCGCAGGCCTGCCGGGCCGGGGTCAAGCGCAGCCATATCGTCAGCTACACCGAGGACGGCGCGCTGCTCAGCGAACTGTTCACCCGTACCGGCAACGGCACCCTGGTCGCCCAGGAGCAGTTCGAGCAGTTGCGCGAGGCGGGCATCGAGGACGTTGGTGGGCTGATCGAGCTGATCCGCCCGCTGGAAGAGCAGGGCATCCTGGTACGCCGTTCCCGCGAGGTGCTGGAACGCGAGATCGAACAGTTCAGCATCGTCGAGCGCGAAGGGCTGATCATCGCCTGCGCCGCGCTCTATCCGATCGCCGATTCCGAGGCGGGCGAGCTGGCCTGTCTGGCGGTCAACCCGGAGTACCGCCACGGCGGGCGCGGCGACGAACTGCTGGAGCGGATCGAGGAGCGCGCGCGCGGACTCGGCCTGAAGACCCTGTTCGTGCTCACCACGCGGACCGCGCACTGGTTCCGCGAGCGCGGCTTCCAGCCCAGCAGCGTAGAGCGGCTACCGGCGGCGCGGGCCTCGCTGTACAACTTCCAGCGCAATTCGCAGGTATTCGAGAAGAGCCTCTGATCCGCCGGCGCGTCCCTGGCCGCAGGGGCGCGCCGGCTTCGCTCAGTTGCTGATCAGGCCGAGGATGCTCGCCTGGTAGGCGGCGACGAAGGTATCGAAGTCGCCATCCTGGTCGCGTTCCAGCTCCGTCTGTTCGGCCAGGGAGTCGCTGGCCATCTTCTCGAAGCGCGCCTGCTCTTCGGCGGCCAGCGGATGCTGGCGGAAATACTCCGCGTGTTCGCGGCTCTGGCGCAGGGAGAACGCTTCGAAGCTCTCGCCGCGCTCGCGCATGACTTTCAGCACCTGCGCCGAAGGCGTCAGTTCCGCATCGGCCACCTTCGCCCGCTGCGCCGCCAGCGCCGCCGCGTGGGCTTCGCCGCCGCGCGCGCGGTCGAGCAGTGCCGCGGTATCGGCGATTCGTTCGAGCAGCTCGTTCGCCCAGACCTTCAATTCCACCGGCTGGCCGCGACGTTGCAATTGCAGGCCCGGCCGCCTGCCTTCCTTGACCACGGCGAGGAAGTTGTCGGTGGCGTCGCTGCACTCGCCGTTCAGCAGCGGGCTGTCGCTGAACGCGCAGAACAGCAGGAAGGCGTCGAGGAAGCGCGCCTCGTCCAGGTCGATGCCCAGCGGCAGGAACGGGTTGATGTCCAGGCAGCGCACTTCCACGTACTGCACGCCGCGAGCGGCCAGGGCCTGCACCGGACGCTCGCCGGTATAGGTGACGCGTTTTGGCCGGATGCTCGAGTAATACTCGTTCTCGATCTGCAGGATGTTGGTGTTCAACTGTACCCATTCGCCATCCTGCTTGGTGCCGACCTTCTCGTAGGGCGGGTAGGGCGTGCTGACCGCCTGGCGCAGGCTGTCGATGTAGCTCTGCAGGTCGTTGTAGCAGGGGGTCAGGCCGGCCTGGGCGTTGTTCTGGTAGCCCAGGTCGCTCATCCGCAGGCTGGTGGCGTAGGGCAGGTAGAGCGTGTGTTCGTCGAGGCGCTCCAACTGGCTCGGGCGGCCACGCAGGAAGCCGGCGTCGAGGGCCGGCGAGGCGCCGAACAGGTACATCAGCAGCCAGCTGTAGCGGCGGAAATTGCGAATCAGGGCGATGTAGGCGGCGGACTGGTAGTCACGTTCCGATAGCTCGCTGCCTTCGGCCTGGCGCAGCAGCGGCCAGAGCCTCTCCGGCAGGGAGAAGTTGTAGTGGATGCCGGCGATGCACTGCATGGTCTTGCCGTAGCGCAGCGCCAGGCCCTTGCGGTAGACGTACTTCAGGCGGCCGATCATCGAGCTGCCGTAGCGGGCGATCGGGATGCTCTCCTCGTCCGGCAGCTCGCAGGGCATCGATGGACTCCACAGGTACTCGCCGTCCAGTTTCGAACTGGCGAAGCGGTGGATGCGCTCGAGATCGCCCAGGGTGTCGGCGACGTCGGTTTCCGTGGGCGTGATGAACTCCAGCAAGGCCTCGGAGTAGTCGGTAGTGATCTGTGGATGGGTCAGGGTCGAACCCAGGGCCCGAGGGTGGGGGGTGAGCGCCAGCTTGCCGTCGCTATCGACTCGCAGGCATTCGCGCTCGATGCCATGCAGGCACTCGGTCAGCAGGGGCAGGTTGGCTGCGGCGCCGAGCAGAGCCAGGCGGCGGGAGAGAAGATCGCTCAAGTCGGGATTCCTTGTGATCGCGTCCCAGATCGGTCGCCCCAATATGAGGGTGGACCGAGCGGTCTACAAGAGGGAGGACGTAAATGCGTTTTCGCTTCGTCCGGGGGCCGGTCGCCGCGCCTTCGGCGGGAGCCGTCGAGGCGGGCGCCCGGCACGGATCGGGATCGCCGTTGCGCGCCATTCTGCCGCATGGCGGCCGCGCCGGTTTACAGCTGGGCGAAGGTACCTTGTCCTTTCGCGACCAGCTTGTCGCCTTGCAGCACCTCGGCTTCCACCACCAGGCTGCGGCGCCCGGCATGGAGTACGCGGGCGACGCAGCGCACCTCGCCGTCGGCGACGGCGCGGATGTAGTTGATCTTGCATTCCAGGGTGACGCTCTGGCGGTCGAAACCATGGGAACTGGAGCAGGCCAGCCCCATGGTCACGTCCATCAGCGAGAACAGCGCGCCGCCGTGCATGACCCCGCCGCGGTTGCGCAGGTGCGCGGCCATCGGCAGGCGTACCTCGGCGACTCCGTCGCCGAGGCTGACCGGGTCCAGGCCGACCAGTTCGCTGTAGGCGCTGATCATCTGCTCGCGGGCGGGCATCTCGCTCATGGACGGCTCCGTCACTTCTTCTTCAGTTGCTTGGCGTTGGCGAACAGCGCGGCCATGGCGTTGTTCGCCGGCGGCGCGCTCTGTCCGCGCGGGGCGCCACGCTCCTGGCGTGGCTGGCCGCCGCCGGCGGGACGCCCGCCGCGCTGGCCTTCGACCTTCTCGCCGGGGGTGTCGCTCATGCGCATGGACAGGCCGACACGGTTGCGCGGAATGTCCACTTCCATGACCTTGACCTTGACGATGTCGCCGGCCTTGACCACTTCGTACGGGTCCTTGACGAACTTCTCGGACAGCGCCGAGATGTGCACCAGGCCGTCCTGGTGGACGCCGATGTCGACGAACGCGCCGAAGTTGGTGACGTTGGTCACCACACCCTCCAGGACCATGCCCGGCTTGAGGTCCTTGAGGCTCTCGACGCCTTCCTGGAACTCTGCGGTCTTGAACTCCGGACGCGGGTCGCGGCCGGGCTTGTCGAGTTCCTTGAGGATGTCGGTGACGGTCGGCAGGCCGAAGGTCTCGTCGGTGAACTTCTTCGGGTCGAGGCGCTTGAGGAACGCCGAGTCGCCGATCAGCGAGCGGATGTCGCGCTCGGTGTCGGCGGCGATGCGCTGCACCAGCGGATAGGTTTCCGGGTGCACCGCCGAGGCGTCCAACGGATTGTCGCCGTTCATCACGCGGAGGAAGCCGGCGGCTTGCTCGAAGGTCTTCTCGCCCAGGCGGCTGACTTTCTTCAGCTCGTCGCGGGTGCGGAACGCTCCGTTGGCGTCGCGGTGCGCGACGATGTTCTGCGCCAGCGTCGAGTTGAGGCCGGAGATGCGCGCCAGCAGGGCGGCGGAGGCGGTGTTGACGTCGACGCCGACGGCGTTCACGCAATCCTCGACCACCGCGTCCAGGCTACGCGCCAGCTTCAGTTGGGACACGTCGTGCTGGTACTGGCCGACGCCGATCGACTTGGGCTCGATCTTCACCAGTTCCGCCAGCGGGTCCTGCAGACGGCGGGCGATGGACACCGCGCCGCGCAGGGACACGTCCAGCTCGGGGAACTCCTTCGCCGCCAGCTCGGAGGCGGAATACACCGATGCGCCGGCCTCGCTGACCATGATCTTGGTCAGCTTCATGCCCGGATACTTCTTGATCAGTTCGCCGGCCAGCTTGTCGGTCTCGCGGCTGGCGGTGCCGTTGCCGATGGCGATCAGCTCGACCTGATGCTTGGCGCACAGCGCGGCGAGCACGGCGAGGGTCTGGTCCCACTGGTTCTTCGGCGCATGCGGGTAGACGGTGGCGGTGTCCAGCAGCTTGCCGGTAGCGTCGACCACCGCGACCTTGACCCCGGTGCGCAGGCCCGGGTCGAGGCCGAGGGTGGCGCGCGGGCCGGCCGGGGCGGCCAGCAGCAGGTCGTGCAGGTTGCGCGCGAACACGCTGATCGCCTCGTCCTCGGCGCCGTCGCGGAGCTCGCCGAACAGGTCGGTTTCCAGGTGGGTATAGAGCTTGACCTTCCAGGTCCAGCGCACCACCTCGGCCAGCCACTTGTCGGCGGCGCGGCCCTGGTTGGACAGGCCGAAGCGCTCGGCGATCATGACTTCGCATGGATGCAGGGTCCCCGGCGCTTCCTCGCCGACCTTCAGCGAGGCGCTGAGGACGCCTTCGTTGCGTCCGCGGAAGATCGCCAGGGCGCGGTGCGACGGGGCGCTTTTCAGCGGCTCGTCGTGTTCGAAGTAGTCGCTGAACTTGGCGCCTTCCTGTTCCTTGCCGGGGACCACGCGGGCGGTCAGGGTCGCTTCGTTCTTCATGAACACGCGCAGCTTGTCGAGCAGCGTGGCGTCTTCGGCGAAGCGCTCCATGAGGATGTACTTGGCGCCTTCCAGCACCGCCTTGACGTCGGCGAAGCCTTTCTCGGCGTCGACGAAACGCGCGGCCTCGCTTTCCGGGACCAGGGTCGGATCGTCGAACAGTGCGTCGGCCAGCTCGCCGAGGCCGGCTTCCAGGGCGATCTGGCCCTTGGTGCGGCGCTTCTGCTTATAAGGCAGGTAGAGGTCTTCGAGACGGGTCTTGGTATCGGCGAGCTTGATGTCGCGGGCCAGTTCGGGGGTCAGCTTGCCCTGTTCCTCGATGCTGGCGAGGATCGCGCCGCGGCGTTCTTCCAGTTCGCGCAGGTAGCGCAGGCGCTCTTCCAGCATGCGCAACTGGGTATCGTCGAGGCTGCCGGTGACCTCTTTGCGGTAACGGGCGATGAAGGGAACGGTGGAGCCTTCGTCGAGCAGGGCGACGGCAGCGGCGACTTGCTGCGGTTGAACGCGGCCGGAGGGCAGTGCGGAGAGCTCTTCGGCGATACGGGTGTTGATGCTGTCCATTGATCCACCTGGTAAAACGAACGAAAACGGGCCGTGTAGACAACGCCCCGCCGCAAAAGCGCCGCATTATACCTGCCAAGTTTCGCCTTGGAGGGCGGCTGGTCGGGGAAAAATCTGCTAACAATGGACAGTCCGGCCCAGCCGTTACCTGGGCGATAATGCCCGCCTGACTCATTCTGGGAGTTTCTATGTCGAACCCTGCCGCCCTGGCCGAAGGTGAAAAGATCCTCGTCGTCGACGACGACGCCCGCCTGCGCCGCCTGCTCGAACGTTTCCTCGACGAGCAGGGCTACCGCGTCCGCGCGGTGGAGAACACCGAGCAGATGGATCGCCTTCTATCCCGCGAACTGTTCCAGCTGGTTGTGCTCGACCTGATGCTTCCCGGCGAGGACGGCCTCACCGCCTGCCGCCGCCTGCGCGAACAGAACAACCAGGTGCCGATCATCATGCTCACCGCCAAGGGCGACGAGGGCAGCCGCATCCAGGGCCTGGAACTGGGCGCCGACGACTACCTGGCCAAGCCGTTCAACCCGCGCGAACTGCTGGCGCGGATCAAGGCCGTGCTGCGCCGCCAGGCGCCGCTGGTGCCCGGCGCGCCTGCCGGTGCCGACGAGGTGGTGACCTTCGGCGACTACCAGCTGTTCCTCGCCACCCGCGAGCTGAAGAAGGGCGAGGAGGTACACATGCTGACCACCGGCGAGTTCGCCGTGCTCAAGGCCCTGGTGCAGCACGCCCGCGAACCGCTGACCCGGGACAAGCTGATGAACCTCGCCCGTGGCCGCGAGTGGGATGCCCTGGAGCGTTCCATCGACGTGCAGATCTCTCGCCTGCGCCGGCTGATCGAGCCGGACCCGTCCAAGCCGCGCTATATCCAGACGGTCTGGGGCGTCGGCTACGTATTCGTGCCGGACGGCAACGCGCGCAAGGCCTGAGTCTCCGCGCGGCCGGTGCAGCGATGCACCGGCCGCGTCGTCTTACCCGTAACAGGCGTCGGCCCCGTCCGCCGGCGCGCAACCGGTCCGATCGATGAAAACGCCGCTCTGGTTCCCGCAAAGCTTCTTCGCCCGCACCCTCTGGCTGGTGCTGATCGTCGTGCTGTTCTCCAAGGCGCTGACCCTGGTCTACCTGCTGATGAACGAGGACGTGATCGTCGACCGCCAGTACAGCCACGGCGCGGCGCTGACCATCCGCGCGTTCTGGGCCGCCGACGAGGAGTCGCGCGCGGCCATCGCCAAGGCTTCCGGCCTGCGCTGGGTGCCGAGCAGCGCCGACCAGCCCGGCGAGCAGCACTGGCCGTACACCGAGATCTTCCAGCGGCAGATGCAGATGGAGCTGGGGCCGGACACCGAGACCCGCCTGCGTATCCACCAGCCGTCGCAACTCTGGGTGCGCGCGCCGAGCCTCGGCGAAGGCTGGCTGGCGGTGCCGCTGTATCCTCATCCCTTGCGTGGTCAACGGATCTGGAGCGTACTCGGCTGGTTCCTCGGCATCGGCCTGCTCTCCACCGCAGCCGCCTGGATCTTCGTCCGCCAGCTCAGCCAGCCGCTCAAGCGCCTGGTGGTCGCCGCCCGCCAGTTCGGCCAGGGGCGCAGCGTGCGCCTGCCGCTGGGGCCGGAGACGCCGAGCGAAATGGCCGAGGTGTATCGCGCCTTCAACCAGATGGCCGAGGACATCGAGCAGGGTGGGCGCGAACGCGAATTGATGTTGGCCGGTGTCTCCCACGACCTGCGCACCCCGCTGACGCGCCTGCGCCTGTCGCTGGAGTTGCTGCCGGAGAGCGAACGGGAAATGGTCGAGGACATGGTCCGCGACATCGAGGACATGGACGCGATCCTCGACCAGTTCCTCGCCTTCATCCGCGACGGCCGCGACGAGCCGGTGGAGGAGGGCGACCTGACCGATCTGGTGCGCGAGGTCGTGGCGCCGTTCAACCAGACTCGCGAGCAGGTGCGCATGGCCTTGCAGCCGGTACCGGCGATGCCGTTGCGGCGGGTGTCGATGAAGCGTCTGCTGGGCAACCTGATCGACAATGCCCTGAACCACGGCGGCGGTTCGGTGGAGGTGGCCAGCTACGTGGCCGGCGAAAGCGCGGCGCCCTACGTGGTGCTGAGTGTGCTCGATCGCGGCCAGGGCATCGATCCCGCGGAAGTGGACAGCATCTTCAATCCCTTCATCCGCGGCGACAAGGCGCGCGGCGGCAAGGGCACCGGCCTCGGCCTGGCGATCGTCAAGCGCATCGCCGCCCAGCACGGCGGCAGCGTCGAACTGCGCAACCGCGATGGCGGCGGCCTGGAAGCGCGGGTCTGCCTGCCGCTGGGGTTGCTGCTGCCGCGCGGCGCGGCCTGATACCCGACGGGTTTGCGCCATTCCAGCGGCACTCCCCGCCCCCTCTCGCGCTTACGGAGAGTGGTGCGCCCCGTCCCTACCAGCGCAACCGGTTTCCCTCGAGCACTGCGGTCTTCCCATAAGGCCAGGCTCGGTTCTGCGCACCATGCCCGCTGGGCAGGTGGTGGTAGAGCGGCACCTCGATGGCGGCGGCGTATTCACCGAAGATCCGCTCCAGGCTGTGGGCGACTTCCTTGCGCGGGCAATCGGTGAACGAGCCCAGGCAGATCGCGCCGAGCTGGCGCGCGTCGATGCTTTCGAGCAATTGCCAGAGGCTGCGCTCCAGGCGGTAGTAGGGTTCGCCGACGTCCTCTAGGACCAGGATCGACCCCGCGGGGGCGTGCAGGCCGCCGAGGGTGCCGGCCATGCAGGCCAGGGCGGTGAGGTTGCCGCCGATCAGCGCGCCCTCGACGCGTTGCTTGTGTCCGCCGAGGTGCTGCACCGGGAGTTCATGGTCGATTCCGGCCAGCAAGCGGCTGACCGAGGCCAGCGAGGCCAGTCGCTCCTGCTGCTCGCGGGGGGCGCTCAGCGGCGACAGACCGAGTCCGGTGGCCACCGGGCCGTGGATCGCAGGCAGGCCGTGGCGGTGGAAAGCGCTGAGCAACACCGAGATGTCGGAGAAGCCGATCAGTGGCCGCGGCGATGCCGCCTGCAGGCTACCCCAGTCCAGGCCCGGCAGCAACTGGCCGCAGCCGTAGCCGCCGCGCAGGCACCAGACCGCGGTGATGTCCGGCATGTCGAAGGCGTTGTGCAGGTCTTCCAGGCGCTGCTCGACGGTCCCGGCGAGGTAGCGGTAGCGGGCTTCGACGTGGCGGCCGAGATGGTAGTCCACGCCGTGCACTTCCAGTTGCCGCAGGGTCGCCTCCAGCACGTCGGTGGCGATGGCCGAGGCTGGCGCGATCAGCGCCACCCGGCCGTCGATGGGCTGCCAGGTCTGGTCGGAGGAGGGACGAGAGGTCATGCGGCGATTCCGTGAAGCGTCAGAAAAGGATTCGAGTGCCGGAAGAGCCCAGGGTTCGGCGGGGTTTCCGGCATCGGTTGCGGCGGTGCTTCATTCAAGCGTGGCATGGGCGTTCTGTCGAGGCTGGCTGCCGCTCGTTCGCCAGCGCAACGCGTTGCGTTGTGTTGGCTTGGCGCTGACGTCCTGTCGAAGCTACGTGCCAGTCGGAACCCCCGGCCCGGCCATCCGTGGCCGGTCGTTCGCCGGCGCAACGCGGTGCGTTGCGAAAGCCCGGCTCACCCCTTTCCCTTCGTCCTGGCCAGGTGGGGGCCGCCGTTCTTTTCCAGGTACTGGATGATGATCCCGGCGATGTCCTTGCCGGTAGTGGATTCGATACCTTCCAGGCCCGGCGAGGAGTTCACCTCCATTACCAGCGGACCATGGTTGGAGCGCAGGATGTCCACCCCGGCGACGTTCAGGCCCATCACGCGGGCGGCGCGGATGGCGGTCATGCGTTCTTCCGGGGTGATCTTGATCAGGCTGGCGCTGCCGCCTCGGTGCAGGTTGGAGCGGAACTCGCCGGGCGCTGCCTGGCGCTTCATCGAGGCGATCACCTTGTCGCCGACCACGAAGCAGCGGATGTCGGCGCCGCCGGCTTCCTTTATGTACTCCTGGACCATGATGTTGTGCTTGAGACCCATGAATGCCTCGAGCACCGATTCGGCGGCCTTCTCGGTTTCGCAGAGGACCACGCCGATGCCCTGGGTGCCCTCCAGCAGCTTGATCACCAGCGGTGCGCCACCGACCATCTCGATCAGGTCCGGGACGTCGTCCGGGGAATGGGCGAAGCCGGTCACCGGCAGGCCGATGCCCTTGCGCGACAGCAGTTGCAGCGAGCGCAGCTTGTCCCGCGAGCGAGCGATGGCGACCGACTCGTTGAGCGGGAACACGCCCATCATCTCGAACTGGCGCAATACCGCGCAGCCGTAGAAGGTCACCGATGCGCCGATGCGCGGGATCACCGCGTCGAAGCCCTCCAGCGGTTGTCCCCGATAGTGGATCTGTGGCTTGTGGCTGGCGATGTTCATGTAGGCGCGCAGCGTATCGATGACCACCATTTCATGGCCGCGCTCCCGCCCGGCCTCCACCAGGCGACGGGTCGAGTAGAGCCGGGGATTGCGCGACAGCACGGCGATTTTCATTCAGCACCTGTGGATGGGTTGGACCGGCTGGCGGGCAGCGGCGGCGAGGCTGTGGGTTGTCGTCGCGGCAGGCATCGGACCGGCCGTTTCGGGAATGGATGGAGGTTGGACAGGTGCTGCCGGCGAATGGCTCAAACCGGGCTCCCGTCGAGCAGGTTGATGCCCGTCGCCGCGGGCAGGGCGGCCGGCGACTCGGGACGATCCTGGACATAGGCCAGGGCCGGGTTGACCACCAGTTGTCCGGCGATCAGCGCCTTGGAGCCGAGCAGCACCCGATAGCGCATGGACTTGCGGCAGGCCAGGGTGAACTCTACCGGCCACATGCGATCGCCCAGCACCAGGGTGGTGCGGATCACGTAGCGGGTCTGGGCCTGGCCGTTGGAGCTGCGAATGGTCTTGCGCGCGACCATCGGCGCTTCGCAACGGTGCCGGCGCTGCACCAGCGTGCCGAGGTGGGCGGTGAAGCGTACCCACTTCTCGCCGTCGCGCTCGAAGGGAACGATGTCCGAAGCGTGCAGGCTGGAGGTGCTGGCGCCGGTATCGATCTTCGCACGCAGCCCGACCATGCCCAGTTCGGGAAAGGCGATCCACTCGCGCAGGCCGATGACGGAAAGCTGGTCGAATGTCTTCACGGGTAGGCATTCCAGGCGTTTTGCCGGCATTCTAGCAGGGCTATGGGCGGCCGCCAGACGGCTGCCCGGGGATGCCGAAGACGAACCTAGCGGCTGTCGATGACAGTCGCGAGACAACGGCGGAACGGATACGGGAAATGGCAGTGAGCGAGAAAGACGACGACAAGGTACGCCTGGACAAATGGCTCTGGGCGGCGCGCTTCTTCAAGACCCGGGCGCTGGCCAAGGCCGCGATAGAGGGCGGCAAGGTGCATTGCCGGGGCGAGCGGTGCAAGCCGAGCAAGGAACCCAGGGTGGGGGAGGAATTGACTATTCGTACGGGCTTCGACGAACGAACCGTGACCGTTCGCGCGCTTTCCGTAGTCCGGCGTGGTGCGCCAGAGGCCCAGGCACTCTACGAGGAAACCGCGGAAAGCGTGGAAAGCCGCGAGCGCGCGGCGGCCATGCGCAAGGCCGGGGCGCTGGGCGTACAGACCGAGGGGCGGCCGAGCAAGAAGCAGCGGCGGCAGATCCACCAGCTGCGCGGTGGCCAGGAGTGAGAAGCGCCGGTCTCCCGCAGGGGAGACCGGGGAGCGTCAGGCCGAGTCGCGGACCACGCCGAGGCGGCCGATCAGCGGCAATTTCGCCAGCAGGCGGAACAGCGGTTCGGTCATCTGCACCAGCCAGCCGCTGGCCTTCGCCGCCAGCGGTGTGTAGCAGCCCCAGGCGAGGGCCAGCAGGGCCATCTGCAGGCCGCCGATGTAGTCGTCCTGGCCCCAGTGTGCGCCGGCTACCAGGCGCGGCAGCATGAACAGCACGGCCAGGGTCCAGATCAGCAGGAACTGTCCGGCGCGGCGAGCGAACAGCGACATGAACAGCGCCCAGACCAGCAGCACCGAGGCGTGGTCGCCGGGGAAGCTACGCTTGGAGCGGTCCTTGATTTCCCACACGCGTTCCCAGTCCGGGAAGTGATCGCTGAGATGGATGGCCTTGTCCATCAGCATCGACAGGCTGGCATGCTGCCAGTGCAGGTGATGGGCGATCTTGGCGTAGAGCACGCGGATCACCACCAGGATCAGCAGGGTCACGATGAAGCCGAAGGTCAGCCGCCGTACCTGGCTTGCCGGCAGCAGCCAGTCGCCGCGAATCAGCAGGCAGAGCAGGATCACCCCGACCACCGCGTCGAACGGTCGGGTACTGAGCAGGCCCCAGAGTTTCAGCCAGGTTTCGTTGAGGGCGAGGGAGCCGTTGAGCTTGTCGAAGAGCCAGAAGTCGAAGCCGTTCATCAGCTCGCGGGTGGGCCCCCAGAGCCACAGGACCAGCAGTAGCAGTGCCAGAAGATGACAGGTGGCGAACTTGCGCCATTGCCAGGCCGCTTGGAACGGAGAGGCATTATCCATAAAATCGTTTCCCCCTATCGGCGCCGGGTCGGCGTACGACTGTCACGAAGCGCGCTTTTATAGGCCTTTGTCACTCACTTGTCATTCCCTCATTCGTAGCGTTGTGTCCCGCATGTCCCATTCAGATCAGAGCCAGCGTTTCCTTTTCGACGATACCGACGTGCGCGGCGAGATGGTCGATCTCGAGCGCAGCTACAGCGAAGTGCTGGCCAAACATCCCTATCCGGAACCGGTCGCGCAACTGCTCGGAGAGATGCTCGCGGCGGCCTCGCTGCTCTGCGGCACGCTCAAGTTCGACGGCCTGCTGGTATTGCAGGCGCGCTCCAGCGGCGCGGTTCCGCTGCTGATGGTGGAGTGTTCCAGCGACCGCCAGGTGCGTGGCCTGGCCCGCTATTCGGCGGAATCCATCGGCGCCGATGCCGGCATGCAGGAGCTGATGCCCGAAGGCGTGCTGACCCTCACCGTGGACCCGGTCAAGGGCCAGCGCTACCAAGGGATCGTCGCCCTGGAAGGGGTGAACCTGGCGGAATGCCTGTCCAACTACTTCGCCAGCTCGGAACAGCTGCCGACCCGTTTCTGGCTCAACGCCAACGGTCGCCGCGCCCGCGGCCTGCTGTTGCAACAGCTTCCCGCCGATCGCCTGAAGGACCCCGAGGCCCGCGAGGCCAGTTGGCAGCACCTGACCACCCTGGCCGACACGCTGACCGCCGAAGAGCTGCTGGCGCTGGACAACGAGACCGTCCTGCACCGCCTCTACCACGAGGAAACCGTGCGCTTGTTCGAACCGCAACCGCTGGTCTTCCATTGCAGTTGCTCGCGGGAACGTTCGGCCAACGCCCTGGTCAGTCTCGGGCAGGCCGACTGCGAGCGGCTGCTCGAGGAGGAAGAAGGCTCGATCACCATCGACTGCCAGTTCTGCAACCAGCGCTACCTGTTCGACGCCTCCGACGTCGCCCAGTTGTTCGCCGGCGCTGGCAGCCAGGGGCCTTCCGAAACCCGCCACTGACGATTTTTCATCCAGCGGGCTTTTCTGGCATAATCCCGCCACTTTTTTCCTGTAGTGAGTTTTTTGAAGCGCTACGAAGTTTGGAGGACTCGGCCTCTGGCCGACGGGGAACCACATGACGCAAGCCAACAACGCCGTGTACACCGATATCAGCGCCGCCCAACTGGTAGAAGAAGCCATTCGCCGCGGTGAGGGCGAACTGGCCGCCAACGGCTCGCTGGTCGTACGTACCGGCCATCGCACCGGCCGTTCGCCGGTCGACCGTTTCATCGTCGAAGAGCCTAGCACCAAGGACGCGATCGCCTGGGGCAACATCAACCGTCCGTTCCCGGCCGACAAGTTCGATGCGCTGTGGGCCCGCGTGGAAGCGTTCAACAACGCCCAGGACCATTTCGTTTCCCATGTTCATGTAGGTTCCGCCGAGGCTTACTACCTGCCGGTGAAGATGACCACCGCTACCGCCTGGCAGAATCTGTTCGGCCGTTGCCTGTTCATCGAGCCGGAGCAGTACAACCCGGCCGGCAAGGACGAGTGGCAGGTCCTCAATGTCGCCAACTTCGAATGCGTGCCCGAGCGCGACGGCACCAACTCCGACGGTTGCGTGATCCTCAATTTCGCCCAGAAGAAAGTGCTGATCGCAGGCATGCGCTATGCCGGCGAGATGAAGAAAGCCATGTTCTCCGTGCAGAACTTCCTGCTGCCCGAGCGCGACGTGCTGCCGATGCACTGCGCTGCCAACATCGGCGAAGCGGGCGATGTGACCCTGTTCTTCGGCCTGTCCGGCACCGGCAAGACCACCCTGTCCGCCGATGAAAGCCGTTACCTGATCGGTGACGACGAGCACGGCTGGGGCGAGGGCGTGGTGTTCAACGTCGAAGGCGGTTGCTACGCCAAGTGCATCGACCTGTCCGAGAAGAACGAGCCGGTCATCTGGAAAGCCATCAAGTTCGGCGCCGTTCTGGAAAACGTGGTTCTCGACGAGGAGCGCGTACCCGACTACGCCGACGACAGCCTGACCCAGAACAGCCGCGCCGCCTACCCGCTGGAACACGTCGAGAAGCGTTCGGAGAAGAACCTCGGCGGCGAGCCCAACGCGGTGATCTTCCTGACCTGCGACCTGACCGGCGTACTGCCGCCGGTATCGATCCTGAACAACGAGCAGGCGGCCTACCACTTCCTGTCCGGCTACACCGCGCTGGTCGGCTCCACCGAGATGGGCTCCGGCGGCGGTATCAAGTCGACCTTCTCCACCTGCTTCGGGGCTCCTTTCTTCCCGCGTCCGGCCGGCGTCTATGCCGAGCTGCTGATCAAGCGCATCAAGGCCTTCGGCTCCAAGGTCTACCTGGTCAACACCGGCTGGACCGGCGGTGGCTACGGCGTCGGCAAGCGCTTCAACATCCCGACCACCCGCGGCGTGATCGCGGCGATCCAGAGCGGCGCGCTGATCGGCGCGGAAACCGAGCACCTGGACATCATCAACCTGGACGTGCCGAAGGCCGTTCCGGGCGTCGAGACCAATCTGCTCAACCCGCGTAATACCTGGGTCGACAAGGCTGCCTACGACGAGGCGGCGAAGGGCCTGGCCAAGCAGTTCATCGAGAACTTCAAGAAATTCGAAGTTTCCGACGCGATCAAGGCCGCCGGCCCGCAGCTGTAAAGCCGCGTTTCGGCGTCATGAAGAAACCGCCTTCGGGCGGTTTTTTCATGGCCGCTGCTCAGGGGTAGCTGACGGTCACCAGGTAGCTGCCGGGGCGGCGAAAGTTCTTGGCGAGGTCATAGCGTGCCGAGAAGTCCCGGGTACCCAGGCTCAGATCGTTGGGTTGCAGTTTGCGGACTTCACCGGTCCGCATGGAGCGGATGCTGACCTCGGCGGTGCGCGCATGCATCGGGCAGCCGCTCAGGCGGAAACCTCTCCTCGACTCATCTTGCTGCGATGCGTTCATCGAGCAGGGTGGTTCGACGATGGCACCGGTGAAGCGAATGACACCGCTGATGGTGCCAGCGGAAAGATGACTGGAAATTCCTACAAGAAGACTGAACAAAGCCAGTCGGCCCAATGTGTTCATGACCGTACTCCTGGGTAGCTACATCCTTTATTTTTCTACGTCTGCGCATCCCGGGAGGGGCCCTCTCCCAAGTGCTCGCATCGGAGTGGAATATAGGACAATTCCTAAAGAAAATTCCTTCCTAGGAATTATCTTAGGATTAAATCTGTAAGCACTCGCTGTGGGGTTGTGTCGGATTATTGGTGGGATAGCCGATTGAATCGTAAATGTCCTAGAGTGGCGATCCTTTATTTCCCCGCAGTGGATGTTTCCCATGCAGATCGAAGAAGCCGTGCGTAGCCGCCGGGCCATCAAGGGCTACGACTCATCCTTCAGCCTGACTCGCGAAGAGAAGGACCATCTCCTGGACCTGGCGCTGCATGCGCCTTCCGCCTTCAACCTGCAACACGTGCGGCTGGTCGAGGTCAGCGATCCGCAATTGCGCGCGCAGTTGCGTGAAGTGGCCTGGGACCAGGCGCAGGTCACCGACGCGGCGATGCTGGTGGTGGTATGCGCCCAGCTCGACAGTTGGGAGCGCAACGCGCAGCGGGTCTGGAACGGTGCTCCCGAGGCGGTACAGGCGTTCATGACAGGCGCCATCGACACCTACTACCGCGGCAAGCCCCAGGTACAGCGCGACGAAGCCATGCGCAGCTGCGGCCTGCTGGCGCAGACCCTGATGCTGGTCGCCCGCGGCCAGGGCCTGGATTCGTGTCCGATGGATGGTTTCGACTTCGATGCCGTGGCCCGGCTGATCAACCTGCCGGACAACCATGTGATCGGCCTGATGGTCGCGGTCGGGAAAAAGGCCGTGGAACCCTGGCCGCGCAGCGGCAAGCTGCCGCGGGAAGAACTGGTCATTCGCGACCGCTTCTGACTGCCCGGAATCCCCTAGTCCGGTCCGGCGGCCCCGACCTGGCGGATCTGTTCGACCAGCCATTGCAGGGCGATGTCGCGTTCGCGCTGGGCCAGGAACACCAGTTCCAGGTGGAAGGGGCCGAGGTCGAACGGCAGGTCGAACGATTGCAGGGGCAGCAATCGTTCGAAGTAGTGCGCCAGTTGTCGCGGCAGGACGCCCACCAGGTCGCTGTACGCGGCGATGTGCGCTGCCTGCAGGTAGTTCGGCGTGGTGTAGGCAACTTGCCGCTTGAGCCCCTGGCTGCCCAGCCATTGGTCGACCATCCCCTTGGTCTGCCCGCCGTGCACCCACAGGTGCTGTAGCTCCAGAAAGGTGGCCAGGTCGGGAGCCTGCGCCAGCAGCGGGTGGTGCCGCCGGGCGACCAGTTGCAGTGTTTCGCTGGCCCAATGGCGGCGCTGGAAGCGCGCCGGGATGTTTTCGAAGCGGCCTAGCACCAGGTCCAGTTCGCCTTTGTCCAGCGCCTCGGCCGGCAAGGTCGGGGTCAGGTGCTGGATGGCGATGGAAACTCCCGGCGCCCGCTCACTCAGGCGGCGCATCAGGGCGGGCATGCAGATCAGTTCGACGTAGTCGGTCACCGCTACGGTGAAGCGCTGCCGGCTGCGCCCCGGATCGAAGCCCTCGCCGTCGCCCAGGCTCTGTTCGATCTGCCGCAGCGCCGCGCGAATCGGCGCTTCCAGCGCCAGCGCCCGGGGCGTCGGCTGCATTGTACGACCGGCGCGGACCAGCAGCGGGTCGTCGAGCAGCTCGCGCAGGCGGTTCAGCGCATTGCTCACTGCCGGCTGGCTCAGCGCCAGGCGCTCCGCCGCGCGCGAGACGTTGCGTTCGCGCAGCAGGGCGTCAAGGACGCGTAGCAGGTTGAGGTCGAAGGTTTGGATATTCACTGTCTGAATTCCAGCTATCACAAGACTAAATTTCAAAAATAGTACGACCTTCCCCTAAGGTAGTGGTCGCTTTTTGTGCGGTCGGACTGCCGCAGGTTTCGTCCGCCGTTCCTTCTGCGCTCGCTACAACGAGGACAAGACCATGAGCCAGAACTTTTCCTTCCGCCAGGCCGCGGTGATCGGCGCCGGCACCATGGGCCGCGGTATCGTCATGTGCCTGGCCAACGCCGGTCTCGACGTGCAGTGGCTGGACAGCAACCCGCAGATGCTCAACCAGGCGCTCGGCGCCGTGGCCGACACCTACGCGCACAACGTGCGCCAGGGGCGCATCGGCGAAGAGGAAGCGGCCGCGCGCCGCGCCTGCATCACGCCGGTCCAGCACCTCGCCGCGATGCGCGAGGCGGACCTGGTGATCGAGGCGGTCTACGAGAACCTGGAACTCAAGCAATCGATCTTCCGCGAGCTGGACGCGGCGCTGAAGCCCTCCGCGGTGCTGGCCAGCAACACCTCCTACCTGGACATCGACGCCATTGCCGCGGTCACCGCGCGTCCGGGTCAGGTGCTCGGCCTGCACTTCTTCAGCCCGGCGCACATCATGCGGCTGCTGGAGATCGTGCGCGGCGCGCAGACCGCGCCGGCGGTGCTGGAGGCGGCCCTGGCGCTGGGCGAGCGGATGGGCAAGGTCAGCGTGGTGGCCGGCAACTGCCACGGCTTCATCGGCAACCGCATGCTCGAACCCTACGCCACCGAGGCCCGCCTGATGCTGCTGGAAGGCGCCCTGCCGTACCAGGTGGACCGGGCTCTCCAGGCGTTCGGTTTCGCGATGGGGCCGTTCCGCATGTACGACGTGGTCGGTATCGACCTGGAGTGGCGCGCCCGCGAGTTGGCCGGGGTCGGCCAGGACCAGCCGGCCGTGCAGGTGGACAACCGCCTTTGCGAGCTGGGCCGCTTCGGCCAGAAGAGCGGTGCCGGTTACTACCGCTACGCGCCGGGCAGCCGCCAGGCGGAGCACGATACCGAGGTGGATGCCCTGGTGCTCCGGGTTGCCGAGACGCTGGGTTACTCGCGGCGCGATTTCGCCGACGAGGAAATCCTCGAGCGTTGCCTGCTGGCGCTGGTCAACGAGGGGGCGAAGATCCTCGACGAGGGTATCGCCGCCCGTAGCGCCGACATCGATACTGTCTACCTGAACGGCTACGGCTTCCCCGCCGCGGAGGGCGGTCCCATGGCCTGGGCCGACCGCCTCGGCGCGGCCGAGCTGCTGCAACGCCTGCGTTTCCTCGAACAGCGCCACGGCGCGCGCTGGAAGCCGGCGTCCCTGGTCGAGCGCCTGGCCGCCGAGGGCGGAGCCTTCGCCGACCTGCAGGAGGAGCGCTGAGATGGATTACCAGGCTCCCTTGCGCGACATGCGCTTCGTTCTCCACGAACTGTTCGATGTCGGCGCGCATTGCGAACTGCTGGGCAACGGCATCGATCGCGAACTGATCGATGGCGTGCTCGAGGAGGGTGCGCGCTACACCAGCCAGGTGGTGGCGCCGCTCAACCGCAACAGCGACGAGGAGGGCGCGAAGCTGAAGGACGGCGTGGTGACCACTCCCACCGGCTTTCGCGAAGCCTACCGGCAGTACAGCGAGAACGGCTGGGCGAGTATGACCGGCCCCACCGAGTACGGCGGCCAGGGCTTCCCGCAGATGGTCTCCGCGTGCTTCCACGAGATGCTGATGGCCGCCAGCCTGTCCTTCCGCGTCTACTCGGGGCTGACCGAGGGCGCCGTGCTGGCGCTGTACAAGCATGGCGACGAGGCGTTGCGGCGCGACTACCTGGGCAAGCTGGTGAGCGGCGAGTGGGCCGGCACCATGTGCCTGACCGAACCCCAGGCCGGCACCGACCTGGCTCTCCTGCGCACCCGCGCCGAGGCGCAGGCCGACGGCAGCTACGCGATCAGCGGCAGCAAGATCTTCATCAGCGGTGGCGAGCAGGACCTCACCGAGAACATCGTCCACCTGGTGCTGGCGCGCCTGGCGGACGCGCCGGCCGGGGTGAAGGGCATCAGTCTGTTCCTGGTGCCGAAGTTCGTCGCCAAGCCCGATGGCTCCCTGGGCGAGCGCAACAGCCTGGGGTGCGGCGCCATCGAGCACAAGATGGGGATCAAGGGCGCCTCCACCTGCGTGATGAACTTCGACGGCGCCAGGGGCTGGCTGCTGGGCCAGGCGAACCAGGGCCTGGCCTGCATGTTCACGATGATGAACGACGCGCGCTTCCAGGTCGGGCTGCAGGGCCTGGGTATCGCCGAACGGGCCTTCCAGGGCGCCCTCGGCTACGCCCGCGAGCGCCTGCAGTCGCGCGCCCTGGTCGGCCCGCAGGCACCGGACAAGGCCGCCGACCCGATCATCGTGCACCCCGACGTACGGCGCATGCTGCTGACCCAGAAGACCCTGGTCGAAGGCTGCCGCATGCTGGCGGCCTGCTGCGCACGCCAGCTCGACCTGGAGCACGGCCATCCGGATGCTGACGGCCGGCGCGCGGCGACGCGCCGTGCAGCGCTGCTGATCCCCATCGTCAAGGCCTTCCTTACCGATGTCGGCCAGGAAGTCGCCAGCCTTGGCGTACAGGTCTATGGCGGTCACGGCTTCATCCGCGAATGGGGCATGGAGCAATTGATGCGCGACAGTCGCATCACCCAGATCTACGAAGGCACCAATGGCATCCAGGCGCTCGATCTGGTCCGCCGCAAGCTGCTCGGCGACCAGGGCGGCGAACTGTTGGCGCTGCAAGGCGAACTGGCGGCGGCCAGCGAGGCGCTGCAAGGGCGTGCTGCGCTGGCGCCGCTGGCCGAGCCGGTGCTGCAACGCCTGGAGGAGTGGCGGCAGCTTACCGGTCAGGTACTCGAGGCCTGCGCCCGCGATCCCCAGGAGATCGGCGCCACTTCGGTGGACTTCCTCCAGTACAGCGCCTACGTATTGCTCGCGGCCCTCTGGTTGCAGGCCGCGGCGCGGGCCCAGGAAGCGCTGGATGGCGGCTCCGGCGAGGGCGATTTCTATCGGGCCAAGCTGCGCAGCGCCGATTTCTACCTGCGGCGCATCCTGCCGCGGGCGAGCATGCACCGCGAAGCCTTGCTCGGCGGCGCCGACTGCCTGATGGCCCTGCCCGAGGAGCATTTCTCGTTCTGACGGGCGTCTCGCCCAGGGAGACCGATATGCAAGCTTTCAGTTTCGCCACTACCGCGCAGATCCTCTGCGAGGCCGGCTCCGCCATCCGCCTGGCGGAACTCTGCCGCGAGCGAAGGGCGCGCCGCGTGTTGATCGTGACCGACCCGGGGATCACCCGGCTCGGCTTGCTGGATGCGATCCTGCCCGGCTTCCCGCGCCTGGGCCTGGCCGTCGAGGTGTACGACCAGGTGCTCGCCGATCCGCCCGAGTCGGTGGTCGAGGCCGCGCTCGGGCGGGCGCGGGGCATGGCTGCCGAGCTGGTGGTCGGTTTCGGCGGCGGCAGCTCCATGGACGTAGCCAAGCTGGTCGCGCTGCTCGCCCATCCAGAGGCAGGGCAGGGGCTCGGCGAGGTCTTCGGGGTCGGCAACGCACGCGGGCCGCGCCTGCCGCTGATCCAGGTGCCGACCACCGCCGGGACCGGCTCCGAGGTGACGCCGATCGCCATCGTCACCACCGGCGAGACCACCAAGATGGGCGTGGTCTCGCCCTACCTGCTGCCCGACCTGGCGCTGCTCGATGCCGACCTGACCCTCGGCCTGCCGCCGGCGGTCACCGCGGCGACCGGTATCGACGCGATGGTGCATGCGATCGAGAGCTATACCAGCAAGCTGAAGAAGAACCCGCTGTCCGACCTGCTGGCGCGGGAGGCGTTGCGCCTGCTGGCGGCCAACCTGGAACGCGCGGTAAGCGACGGCGGCGACCGCGAGGCGCGCCAGGCCATGCTGCTGGGTGCCTGCCTGGCCGGGCAGGCCTTCGCCAATGCGCCGGTGGCGGCGGTGCATGCCCTGGCCTATCCGCTGGGAGGGCATTTCCACATTCCCCACGGCCTGAGCAATGCGCTGGTGCTACCGGAGGTGATCCGTTTCAACGCTCCCGCTGCCACTGGACTCTATGCCGAGCTGGCGCCGCTGCTGCTGGGCGACCGCTTGCGTCCGGGCAATCGCGACGCGCTGACCGCCCAGCTGATCGACGAGCTGGCCCAGCTCAGTCCGCGCAACGGCCTGCCGAGCCGCTTGCGCGACGCCGGGGTGGACGAGGCGATGCTGCCGCGCCTGGCCGCCGACGCGATGCTCCAGCAGCGTCTGCTGGTCAACAACCCGCGCGAGGTCGGCGAGGCGGATGCCCTGGCGATCTATCGCGCGGCATACTGAATCCCTTCTACGAGGACCGGGCATGGCGACCGCCCCGCGACCGCTGCGCGAGCAGTACCTTCATTTCCAGCCGATCACCACGCGCTGGCACGACAACGACATCTACGGACACGTGAACAACGTGACCTACTATGCGTTCTTCGACACGGCGGTGAATACCTACCTGATCGAGCGCGGCGGCCTGGATATCCAAGGTGGCGAAGTGATCGGCCTGGTGGTCAGTTCCAGTTGCGACTATTTCGCGCCGGTGGCCTTCCCCCAGCGGATCGAGATGGGCCTGCGGGTGGCGCGCCTGGGCAACAGCTCGGTGCAGTACGAACTGGCCTTGTTCCTCGAAGGGGAGCGGGAGGCCAGCGCGGCCGGGCGTTTCGTGCATGTCTTCGTGGAGCGCCGAAGCAACCGCCCGGTGGCCATTCCGCAGGAACTACGCGATGCGCTGGCCGCGCTTCAGAGCGCGGCCCAGTGACAGAGATCGCCCGCCGCCCGTGACAGGGCGATGGCGTGCAGCTCGTCCAGGCGATCGTTGCGTACCTGCCATTGCAGCGCCTGGTTGAGTCTCGGCCGGCAGTCGTCGACGCGCAGTTCGGCGAGCGCCGGGGCGTAGCCGCGCAGCAGCTCCAGGTTGAGCTGATTGAGGCGGTTGCGGATGCGCTCCAGGTCGACCGCCCGGCCAGCGTCCGGTAGCGGCCGGCTGAGCAGGCGGTATTGGACCAGCTTGTTCGCCTCGATCTGCGCGGCGAACAGCAGGCGCACCTGCTCGGCGCCGACCCCGTGGCTCCCGGCTTGTCCGGCGAGCATCTGCAACTGTTGTTCTTCCCGCGGGCTGTCCTGTACCGCCTTGTCCGTCTGGGCCTTGCTCTGGGCTACCTGATCGGCTAGTTGCAAACGCTGGCTGCTCAGGCTCAACAGTTGCTGGAGAGCCGGCGACAGCGGCTGGGCCTGGAGCAGCGGGCCTTGCAGGAGCAGGAGGGCAAGCAGACCCCAACTGGCGAACGACGGGCGCATCTGGAAATCTCGGATGGAATTGATGTCCGGCACGCTAGCAAAGCGAGCCCGGTGCGACAATCCATGACATGGCGTGAGGCGAACAGGAAGCGCTGGATGGGACATTTCTGATTGAACGTTTGCAGTCTCGACGCTGGAGCAATGTTCTGTGACCATCCCTCCACACCATTTCATTCACCAAAGGGGCCGGTTTGCCCCTGCTATGACTGGCAAGGACGCGGAACATGGGTTTCCTGATACTCTCCCGCCGAGAAGGCGAAGGCATCACCCTGTCCCTCAAGGCCGACTACCCGGCGGAGGAACTGATTCGGCAATTGCGCGAAGGCGGCATCCGGATCCTGGTCACCGATATCATCGGCAACCAGGCCCGAGTCGGGATCGAGGCACCGCGTGGCGTCCTGATCGTTCGCGACGAGTTGAAGACGGCACCGAAGGCTGACGAACGGTAGAAAGTAAAAGCCCCGCGGTCGCGGGGCTTTTACACATCGGCTTCGGCAAGTATGCCGATCAACGATGCTTGTGCTTGCGGTGTTTCTTGCCGCGGTGACCGCTGTCGTTGTCCTTGCCCAGGTTGTTACCGACCGCGCCACCCGCCGCGCCGCCGAGGCCTGCACCTATGGTCGCGCCGGTGCTGCCGCCCAGCTTGTTGCCGATCACTGAACCGCCGGCCGCGCCGAGCCCGCCACCCAGGGCGGCTTCGGTCTTGCGCCCGTCCTTGGCGGTCATCGCGCCGCCGGCCGCGCCACCCAGGCCGGCGCCTATGGCCGCACCGGTGCTACCGCCGATGGCGCCGCCCACGACGTTGCCCAGGGCACCGCCTACGCCGCCGCCCACCGCGGTCTTGGTGGAATCGCCGGCGAGCGCGACTTGTGCGCTCAGCAGGCCGAACGCGATTACCAGGAGAGATTTACGCATCGTGCGTGCCTCATCGTTTCAATCAGGAGGGAAATACGGTCGTTCGCACAAAGGCCGGACCATCGGGCCCGGCCTTTGCCTCGTAGGGAGCGGCGGGTTCAGTCGTCGTAGTAGCGACGATGATGCTTGTGGCGCTTCCACTTCTTGTACTGGCCATAGTGATGGCCGTTGTCATGCCGGTAATAGCCATCGCGATAGCCGGCGCGGCGGTAGTAGCGACGGTCGCGGTAGTCGTCATCGTCGTCGTAGCGGCGGTTGCCGTCGCCATAATGGTTGCCCAGCGCGCCGCCGCCGGCGCCGCCGAGGGCCGCGCCGATCAGGCCACCCGTGCTGCCACCGATCTGCCGGCCGATGACGTTGCCGCCTGCGGCACCGAGGCCGCCGCCGATCGCCGCTTCGGTCTTGTTGCCGCGTCCGGCGCCGACGGCACCGCCCGCTGCGCCACCGATGCCGCTACCGATCGCGGCCCCAGTGCTGCCGCCGACCGCATCGCCGACGACCGAACCCAACACCCCGCCCAAGGCGCCGCCGATGGCCGCGCGGGTGTCGTCGCCTGCGAAGGCGGTGCCACCGACCAGACTCAGGGACAACAGGAGTATCGAGGAATACTTCATAGAGAGTTTCTCTCTGTGGGGATGACGGCTGCGATGCTGGGGTTGGCCCAAACCGCTGACAAGCGCCAGCCGACGATTGGTAGAACAAACTCGAAATATTCCAAGTACTTGTTTTGTATGGGGAACTTTCTTCGGCGGAGGCGGTCTTAAACCGAATGCGAAACGCGATTTCAGGGTCGAAATCGGTATTTTTGCTGGCGGGATGCTGGCCATTCTAACGCCGACGAGCGGCCTGTCTTCAAGGCCTTTCATCGACTTTCTCCTTAAGACGCCGCCTCCTGTTGCAGGAGGCGGCGTTTTTCGTGGGCATTCAGATAATGCGACTGTCGCTCGCAGCCCTTTCCAGGCGCACCGCGATGAACTTCGAAGTCGGCGTATGGCTGCCGACGCCGACGCTCTCCAGCGGCACCAGGGGATTGGTTTCCGGGTAGTAGGCGGCTGCCTGGCCGGCGGGGATATCGAAGGCGAGCAGGGTGAAGCGGCGTACCCGGCGTTCGATGCCATCGCTCCACAGCGAGACCAGGTCGACCTTGTCGCCCGGCTGGTAGCCCAGGCGGCGGATATCCGCCTCGTTGGCGAATACCACTTCGCGCTGGCCCTTCACTCCGCGATAGCGATCGTCCAGGCCGTAGATGGTGGTGTTGTACTGGTCATGGGAACGCAGGGTCTGCAGGATCAGGTCGGGTTCGAGGCCGCTGTCGCGCACCTGTGCCGGCAACAGGTCGCGGGGCAGCGGGTTGGCAACGAAGTTGGCCTTGCCGCTGGCGGTGTTCCAGCGCCGTTCGCCGGCGGAGTTGCCGAGGTAGAAGCCACCGGGATTCCGGACGCGGCGGTTGAAGTCGGCGAAACCGGGGATGGTGTCGGCGATCAGCTCGCGGATGCGCTCGTAGTTGGCGATCAGCGCGTCCCAGTCCACCGGATGGTTGCCCAGGGTTGCCTTGGCGATGCCGGCGATGATCGCCGGCTCCGAACGCATCTGCTGCGAGAGCGGCTCCAGTTGCCCGTAGGATGCGTGGATCATGCTGAACGAGTCTTCCACCGTGACCGCCTGCGGGCCTTCGGCCTGGCGGTCGATGTCGGTGCGCCCCAGGCAGGGCAGGATCAATGCGTCGCGGCCGGTGGTCAGGTGGCTGCGGTTGAGTTTGGTGCTGATGTGCACGGTCAGTTCGCATGACGCCAGGGCGGCGTGGGTGCGCGGACTGTCCGGGGTGGCCTGGGCGAAATTGCCGCCCAGGCCGATGAAGACCTTCGACTTGCCGGCGAGCATCGCGGCGATCGCCTCGACGGCGTTGTGCCCGTTGTGGCGTGGCACTTCGAAACCGAAGCGCCGTTCCAGTGCGTCGAGCAGCGCCGCCGGCGGCCGCTCGTCGATGCCCATGGTGCGGTCGCCCTGCACGTTGCTATGGCCGCGGACCGGGCAGAGACCGGCACCCGGGCGGCCCAGGTTGCCGCGCAGGAGTTGCAGGTTGACGATTTCCTGGATGATCGCCACCGAATGGTGGTGCTGGGTGATGCCCATCGCCCAGCAGACGATGACCCTGTTCGCCCGCCGGTACATCCGCGCAGCCTGCTCGATTTCCGCCAGGCTCAGCCCGGACTGGCGCTCCAGGTGTTCCCAGGGAGTGGCATCCAGTTCGGCCAGGTAGGCCTCGAGGCCGTCGGTGTGCTCGGCGATGAAGGCGTGGTCGAATACCGGCTCGCTACCCTCGGTCTGGGCTTCGCGTTCCCAGGCGAGGAGGAACTTGGCGATCCCGCGGATCGCCGCCATGTCGCCGCCCAGTGCCGGACGGAAGAACGCGGTGTTCAGCGGCGAGGACCCGTTGGTCAGCATTTCCAGCGCATTCTGTGGATGCTGGAAGCGCTCCAGGCCGCGCTCCTTGAGAGGGTTGAAGCAGACCACCTGGGCACCGCGCTTCACTGCCTCGCGCAGCGGCTCGAGCATGCGCGGGTGGTTGGTGCCGGGGTTCTGCCCAAGGATGAAGATCGCGTCGGCGTGTTCGAAGTCTTCGAAGGTCACGCTGCCCTTGCCGACCCCGACGCTGTGGCCCAGTGCCACGCCGCTGGCTTCGTGGCACATGTTCGAGCAGTCGGGGAAGTTGTTGGTGCCGAACGCGCGGACGAACAACTGGTAGAGGTAGGCCGCCTCGTTGCTGGCCCGCCCGGAGGTATAGAACTCCGCCTGGTCGGGGCTATCCAGGCGTCGCAGGTGCTCGGCGACCAGGGCGAAGGCGGCGTCCCAGGTGATCGGCTGGTAGTGGTCGCTGAGCGGGTCGTAGCGCATCGGTCCGGTGAGGCGGCCCTGGTATTCCAGCCAGTAGTCGCTCTGTTCGCGCAGGGCGCTGACGCTGTAGCGGGCGAAGAACGCCGCGTCGACGCGGCGCTTGGTGGCTTCCCAGTTGACTGCCTTGGCACCGTTCTCGCAGAACTTCACCCGGCCGTCTTCCGGCGAGTCGCCCCAGGCACAGCCGGGGCAGTCGAAACCGCCGTTCTGGTTGGTCTTGAGCAGGGCGCGGAGGTTCTTGAACGGCTGTTTGCTGTCCAGCCAGAAATGCGCCACGCTGCGCAGCGCGCCCCAGCCGGCGGCGGCGCCGGCATAGGGCTTGTAGCGGGGTTGGAGAGGTTGCAGGCTCATGAGGGACTCACTCGGTTGCGGCCGGCGCCGGGCTGTAGACCCGCGGGGCGTTGTGATGGGGCTGGTGGATCAGGTTCAGTTGGTGGCGGCGCGCCCATTGCACGGTCAGGGCGGTGGGTGCGGAGAGGCTGACCAGGGTGCCGATCCCGGCACGTACGGCCTTGTGGATAAGCTCCAGGCTGCAGCGGCTGGTGACCACGGCGAAACCGCGCGCGGCGTCAAGGCCCTGGCGGTGCAGGGCGCCGATCAGCTTGTCGAGGGCGTTGTGGCGACCGATGTCCTCGCGACACAGGCGCAATTCGCCATGCTCGTCGAAATACAGCGCGGCATGCAGGGCGCCGCTATGGCGCGCGAGCCTCTGGGCTTGCCCGATGCGCTGGCGCAGGGCGACGAGATGGGCGGCGGGAGGCAGGGCCTGCGGCGACCGTTCCGGCAGTTGCGGCAGGGCCTGCTCCAGGGCTTCGACGCCGCACAGGCCGCAGCCGGATGCGCCGGCCAGTTGCCGGCGTTGGCGCTTGAGGTTCCAGAACGCGCGACTGCTGATTTCGACCTCGGCGTGGAGGGATTCGCCCTGGCCGCGGACGCGGATTTCATAGATGTCGTCGATGGACTCCACGAAGCCGCTGCTGAGGCTGAAACCGCGGACGAAATCCTCGATGTCCTCGGGCGAGGCCATCATCACCGCCTGGTTCAGTCCGTTGTAGCTGATCGCCACGGCACACTCGGCGGCAAGGGAGGCCTGGCCGACCTGATGCGGCAGGTGCAGGTCGGCGTAGCGGTAATCGTCGGGAACGGCGGAAGGCGCCCAGGTATCCGCGGATACCGGGCATGCAGGCTGGCAAGGCATGGGCTGGGCCCTATCGTTCTAGGTGTGGCACCAGCCTAGGCCTGACGCGGGGCAGCGTCTAATCGGTTGTGCCGATGCAGTGATCGACGTGATCTATCACGACTGCGGCGCCAACCAGTTCCGGGCTTCCTCGAAACAGGCTTCGGCCAACGCTGAGCGCGGCTGTCCGCTGCGGATGATCAGGCCGAGCGGTGCCAGGGTATGGGCGTCCTCGATGGGGATCAGGCGCAGCTCGCCGTCGACTTCGCTGCCCAGCGGCATGATCGCGCAGCACAAGCCGCGCTGCACCGCCTGCAGCAGCTGCTGCACCGAGTCGGTTTCCAGGCGCGCGATGGGGCTCAGCCCGCGGCTGCGGAAGTTGTGGTCGATGGATTGGCGGAAGTGCATGCCCGCCGAGAGCAGACCCAGCGGCAGGCCAGCCAGCGCATCCCAGTTCAGCAGCGCGGCGTCGAGCGGGAAATGGCTGGGGTGATGGAGCAGGCCCATGCGGGTCTCCGCCAGTTCGATGCCCTCGAAATGGCTGCGGTCCAGACGGTCCAGATAAGAGACGCCGAGATCGAACTGGTTGCGCGCCAGGCCTTCGAGTACCTGTTCCGAACTCAGGGAATAGAGCTGGAAACGCAACTCCGGGTGGCGTCCGGCCATGTGCTGGACCAGGCGCATCGGGTCGAAGCTGGCCAACGGCACCACGCCCAGGCGCAGGGTCCCGACCAGTTGCCCGCGACAGGCGGCGGCTTCCGCGTACAGCCCTTCCTGGGCCGCCAGCAGGCTGCGCGCCCAGGCCAGTACGCGCTCGCCTGCCTCGGTGAAGCCTTCGAAACGCTGGCTGCGTCGCACCAGTTCCAGGCCGAGTTCTTCCTCCAGGCTGCGCAGACGCATGGACAGGGTCGGTTGGGTGACGTGGCAACGCGCGGCGGCCTGGCCGAAGTGGCGGGTCTCGTCGAGGGCGCAGAGGAATTTCAGCTGCTTGATGTCCATCGGCGCTTCCGTGGCGGGGGTGTCGCCGAATCTTAACGCGAATGGGCGCAGTGTTATGGGGTGGCGAACGAGCCTGGGGATATTTCGCCGGTTTTTGCAGTCTAGACTTGGCTAGTCGCGGATCGGGATTGCGCCGGCCGCTTGCAACCGTAACCGTAAAGGGAGAACCAAAGATGGGTATTTTCGCGTTCGTGAAGGAAGCCGGTGAAAAGCTGTGGGATACGCTGACGGGGCATGAGGCACAGGCGGCCGAGTCGCTGAAGGAGCACGTCGCCAAGGTCGGCCTGGGCAACCCGAACATCCAGGTTTCGGTGGAAGGCGACAAGGTCATCGCCTCGGGCGAGGTGGCCAGCCAGGAGGAGAAAGAGAAGATCCTGCTGGCGCTGGGCAACGTCGCCGGCGTCTCCTCGGTGGAAGACAAGATCACCGTGGCCCAGGCCGCTCCGGAGGCGCGCTTCGTCACCGTGAAGAAAGGCGACACCCTGAGCGCCATCGCCAAGGCCGAATACGGCAATGCCAACGCCTACATGAAGATCTTCGAGGCCAACAAGCCGATGCTCAGCCATCCGGACAAGATCTACCCCGGCCAGGTCCTGCGCATTCCCGAGTGACCCCGGCGTTTCTCCAACCCCGCCCGCGTGGCGGGGTTTTCGTTTCCGTTGCGCGAGGGTCCGTTGGGCATTGCTGTCCGGCTTCGCTCCCCACGGCGAACCGCGTTTCGGGCAGTAGCCGCCATCGTTATGGCGAGCAGGCGGACAACCGCGGCTACGGCAGTCCTTCGAGCAGCCGCCGGTAGTCCTCCTGGGCGGCGAACTCCTCGGTGTCCCGGACCTGGCCACGGCTGTCCGGGTGGCGTACCGCCAACAGGTGGGCGACACCGTAGGCGCGGGCGCTGCGCAGGATCGGCAGGCTGTCGTCGATGAACAGGCTGCGCTGCGGGTCGAAGCCGAAATCGGCTTGCAGGGCGCTCCAGAAGCGCGCGTCCTCCTTCGGGTAGCCATAGTCGTGGGAGCTGATCAGTCGGTCGAAATAGGGCGCCAGTTCGATCCGTTCCAGCTTCAGCGACAGCGAGTCGCGGTGCGCGTTGGTGATCAGCGCCACGCGCTTGCCGGCCTGGCGCAGGGCGGCGAGGAAGGTATCGGCGTGCGGACGCAGCGAGATCAGGTGCGCCACCTCGTGCTTGAGTTCGCGGATCGACAGGTCCAGTTCCCGGCTCCAGAAATCCAGGCAGTACCAGTTGAGCTGGCCGGCGTGTTCGCGGAACAGCGGCTCGAGCACGGCGTCGGCTTCGGCTTCGGCGCGACTCAGGCCGTTGCGTTCGGCATAGCGCTGGGGCAGATGTTCCAGCCAGAAGTGGTTGTCGAAGTGCAGGTCGAGCAGGGTACCGTCCATGTCGAGCAGCACGGTGTCGATGGCGGACCAGGGCAGGGTGGGCATGGCGGCTCTTGTCGCGGTTCGTCGCGATCGATGCGGAAATCTGTCGCTTCCCATCAATCTCCGACAGGGATAATCGGAAAAGCCGGGGTATGATAACCCGCCGGCTTCGCCAAGGAGTTATCCAATGCGTCAGAAACCCACCGTACTCGCCAGCGAAATCGTCGCGAAGAGCCGACTGTTCGCTGTCGAGGAGTTGCAACTGCGCTTCAGCAATGGCGTCGAGCGCACCTACGAGCGTCTGGTCGGCAAGGGCCAGGGCTACGGTGCGGTGATGGTGGTGGCCATGCTCGATGCCGAGCACGCGGTGCTGGTGGAGGAATATTGCGCCGGGGTCGACGAATACCAGTTGTCACTGCCCAAGGGCCTGGTCGAGCCGGGCGAGGACATCCTCGCGGCGGCCAACCGCGAGCTCAAGGAGGAAGCGGGCTACGGTGCCCGGCAACTGGAGCACATCACCGAACTGTCGCTGTCGCCGGGCTACATGAGCCAGCGCATCCAGGTGGTGCTGGCGCGCGACCTCTACGAGGAGCGCCTGCCGGGCGACGAGCCGGAGCCGATGGGCGTCGATCGCATCAGCCTGCGCGAACTGTCGAGCCTGGCCCAGCACGCCCAGTTCAGCGAAGGCCGCGCCCTGGCCGCGCTGTACCTGGTGCGCGACCTGCTCACCCAGCGCGGCGAGTACCAGGCATGAGGCCGGTGCCCTGGGGCGAATTGGTGGCGCTGGTGCGGCGCGCCGGCGAGGCGATCCTGCCGCACTGGCGCGCCGACGTGGCGGTGCGCTCGAAGGCCGACGAATCGCCGGTGACCGCCGCCGACCTTGCCGCGCACCATATATTGGAGGCGGGATTGCGGGCGCTGGCGCCGGACATTCCGGTGCTTTCCGAAGAGGATTGCGAGATACCGCTGAGCGAGCGCGGCCACTGGCGGCGCTGGTGGCTGGTGGACCCGCTGGACGGCACCAAGGAGTTCATCTCCGGTAGCGAGGAGTTCACCGTCAACGTGGCCCTGGTCGAGGATGGTCGGGTGCTGTTCGGCCTGGTCGGCGTGCCGGTGAGCGGCCGCTGCTACTACGGTGGCGCCGGTCTCGGCGCCTGGCGCGAGGAGGCCGATGGCCGCGCGCAACCGATCAGTGTGCGCCTGGAGCCCGAGGAGGCCTTCACCGTGGTGGCCAGCAAGCGCCACGGCAGCCCGGCCCAGGAGCGCCTGCTGGATGGCTTGAGCGAGCGCTTCGGCGACCTGCGGCGAGCCAGCATCGGCAGTTCGCTGAAGTTCTGCCTGCTGGCCGAGGGCGCTGCCGACTGCTATCCGCGCCTGACGCCAACCTCGCAATGGGACACGGCCGCCGCCCAGGGTGTGCTGGAGGGCGCCGGCGGCGAGGTGCTCGACCTGCATGGCGCGCCATTCACCTACGAGCCGCGCGAGGACTACCTCAACGGCTCCTTCCTGGCCCTGCCGCGCGCCGCCGAGTGGCGCAGCGAGCTGATCCAACTGGCGCGCGCGCTGCACTGAAACGAAAAGGCCCGGTCTAGCCGGGCCTTTTCCGTTGTGGTGGCGCTCAGTCGAGCATGTCGCTGAAACGCGCGTCCTTCTTGTATACCAGCGGTTGGCTGAAGCCGGGCACCGTCACCTGTTCGGCGCTGACCTCGATGGCGTGCTCGTCGATCAGGTCCTGGCCGAAGTTGTAGATGATCTCCAGGTCGCCCTGCAGCGCGCGCTGGTCGTAGGCGCGGGCGGCGGCGCGGGTCTGCTCGCGCTTCTCGACGTAGGTGGCGAAGGCCGCTTCGCCATGGCGCTTGCGCAGCATCTTCTCGGCGATTCGCGGCGACAGCACCACGCCGCTGGCGTTGTTGCCGCCGAAGCCCTTGGAGTTGATGAAGCATACCTCCAGCGGCTTGTCCTGGCGCATGTCGCGATTGGAGATGCTCAGGCGCTGCTGGTGGACGTCGTCGGCGACCTTGTCGATGGTCTTGATCCCCGGGAGGATGCCGTACTTGAAAGTGCCCAGGGCGGAGATCAGTTGATCGGCGCTGGCGGTGGCCAGGGAGTGGCCGACGTAGGCCTTCACCGCGGTGACCGGCCAGCCGTCGATGCCGAAGGCGCTGGCCACGCGGTCGAGGATTTCCGATTCGGTGACCCGGTTGGCCGGCGTGCTGGAGCCGTGGGCATGGACGAAGCTGGCGTGGCGCACGGTGTCCAGGCCGACGATCTGCACCGCGCTGGCCACCGCCTTGGCTACCGTCAGGTAGTTGCCCGGGCCGGGGGCGGAGATGGACTTCTTGAAACCGTCGGCGTTGATGAACACGTCGGTCACCGCGCCGTGGATATCCGCGCCCAGGCGCAGGGCCAGTTCGTCGTCCATCAGCACTACGTATTGGCTGGACTCGGCCAGGGTGAAGCCGCAGTTCTCGCCGAACGGCCGGCTGGCGCGGCGGAAGTCCACGTCGTCGCGGCCTTCGATCAGGCGCAGGCCTTCTTCGGTGGCCAGTGCGCCCATGGCACTGTAGCCCTCGATGCACTCCGGCAGGATCGGCGCCTCGCTGTTGCCGACGATGACCACCCGGGCCTGGCCGCTGGTGATGACGTCGATACCCTTCTGCAGGTTGTAGAGGAAGGTGGCGCAGGCGCCTGTGATGCTGCCGGTCATGCCGACGCTGCCGAGCACGTAGGCATTGATGAAATCGGTGGGCATGCTGTTGAAGCCCAGCGGCAGTTGCTTGGCCGAGACCCGGTGGCCCTTCAGGCGGGATTGCATCAGGCCGCCGAAACCGTTGTCGTCGAGCTGGCTCATGATGCTGCCGGAGAATACCGCGATCTCGTCGGGCTGGACGTTGTCGACGATGGTCTTCCAGTCGATGCCGGTGGAGCGGATCGCGTCGGTCGCGGCGACCACCGACATCTGCAGGCCGCGCGGGTGGAAGCGCGAGTTGTACAGCTCGCCCGGTTCGAAACCGGTGGGCAACTGGCCAGCGGACTTCACTGTCAGCGCACGGTAGCTGTCGACCTTGAACTCGCAGCGCTCGTGGATGCTCACCAGCACCTCGCCGTCCTCCGCGGGAGCGATCGACCAGTTGGCCGGCAGCGGCTCGGGCAATTGCTTGGGCGAGGCCTTGAAGGTCAGCGTCTGGCCTTCGGCAGGGGACAGCTCGAGGACCTTGTGCCAGTGGACGGCATCCGGGTCGAGGTACTGCGGTTCGATGCGCCGCACCAGGGTAGAGGCGAAGATGCGTTCGGCGTAGCGCCGCTCGATGTCCTCCGGGGACAGCGGCGTGCCGTCTTCGGCCAGGTAGCGGCCGCCTTCGGCCTTGACCAGTTTCATCATGACCGCCAGGCCGGCTAGGGTTTCCTGGCGCGCCTGCGGGTCCATCGATTCGATGACCATGCGGCGGAAGCCGTGGTGGAAGGAACTACGGCCTGCTGCGTTGTAGCCACCGAAACCAACAATGACCGGTAGTCGAGACATCACTCAGAAACTCCTTCGAATAGTCGTTCGCGTGCCGGGCTGCTGCCTGGTCCGGAGCGGGAAGCGCGTGGCGGCGATGGCGGCCTTTCCCGTCGGCGAGGCGAGCTTCACTGACCCGGGCACGAGCCAGTGGCCGTTGAAATGATCAGGGTGACTATGCTGACGTGAATCATGACTATCGAGTCACGTATTTTCCTACTGAATACCGCGTTGCGTGGGCTTTCCACAAGTGCTGGCGGTCTGCCGTGGGGGGATTGGCGCCCATGGCCGGGCTGTTGGCAGAGGTGGGGCGTGGGCGAGTGTTGCGGGACTTGCTTGAAAGTCCGCGCGCAGAGGCGCGGCGCCGGGGCGTCCGCGGAGGCTGCGGATGACGTGTGGTTCGCCCGATGCCGGCAGGGGAGAATGAAGAAGGGCCGCGAAGCGGCCCTGGGGGTGGTATATCAGCGGTAGTCGATGCCCGCCTTGCGCGTGCTGACTCGTGTTCCCGCCTTGCCCTCGGTGATCGCGACGATGTCCGCGAGCGAACCGATCACCGCGTCCTTGCCGGTGGCGCGGGCGAACTCGATGGCGGCCTGGACCTTCGGTCCCATGGAGCCGGCGGCGAAGCCGAGGCGCTCCAGTTCGTCCGGGTGGGCCTGGGCGATGGCCTTCTGGGTCGGCTTGCCCCAGTCGACGTAGGCTGCGTCGACGTCGGTGGCGATGATCAGGATGTCGGCCACCAGCTCCTGGGCCAGCAGCGAGGAGCAGAGGTCCTTGTCGATCACCGCCTCGACGCCGCTGAGCTTCTTCCCGGCCTCGTCGTACATGGTCGGGATACCGCCGCCGCCAGCGCAGATGACGATGGTGCCTTTCTCCAGCAGCCACTTCACCGGGCGGATCTCGAAGATCCGCTTCGGCCGCGGGCTGGGCACCACGCGGCGGAACTTGTCGCCGTCCGGGGCGATGCTCCAGCCCTTCTCGGCGGCCAGGCGCTCGGCTTCTTCCCTGGAGTAGACCGGGCCGATCGGCTTGGTCGGGTTCTGGAACGCCGGGTCCTTACCGTCCACCTCGACCTGGGTGAGGATGGTGGCGAACGGCACTTCGAACGGCAGCAGGTTGCCCATTTCCTGTTCGATCATGTAGCCGATCATGCCCTCGGTTTCCGCGCCGAGGACGTCCAGCGGGTAGGGCGAGACCTGGTCGTAGGCGGCACCCTGGAGGGCCAGCAGGCCGACCTGGGGGCCGTTGCCGTGGGCAATCACCAGCTCGTTGCCGGGCGCCACCTTGGCGATCTGTTCGGCGGCGATCCGCACGTTTTCCCGCTGGTTGTCCGCGGTCATGGGTTCGCCACGGCGTAGCAGGGCATTACCGCCCAATGCGACGACGATACGCATATCGGTTACCTCCGGAAGGCGGCTGCGCCCGGCCGCGTGGGCCGGGGCGCAGGAGCGCGGTCAGATGTCGGCGAGGGTCGAGACGAGGATCGCCTTGATGGTGTGCATGCGGTTCTCGGCCTGCTCGAAGGCGATGTTGTAGGGCGACTCGAAGACGTCCTCGGTCACCTCGATGCCGTTGGCCAGGTTCGGATACTGCTCGGCGATCTGCTTGCCGACCTTGGTCTCGCTGTTGTGGAACGCCGGCAGGCAGTGCATGAACTTGGCCCTCGGGTTACCGGTGGCCTTCATGATCTCCATGTTGACCTGGTAGGGCAGCAGTTCCTTGATCCGCTCGCCCCAGGCTTCCACCGGCTCGCCCATCGACACCCAGACGTCGGTGTGGACGAAGTCCACGCCCTTCACGGCTTCCTTCGGATCCTCGGTGAGGGTCAGCTTGGCGCCGCTTTCCTCGGCGAACTTCTTGCACTGGGCGACGAACTCGTCGTGCGGCCAGAGCGCCTTCGGCGCGGCGATGCGTACGTCCATGCCGAGCTTGGCGCCGATCAGCAGCAGGGAGTTGCCCATGTTGTTGCGCGCGTCGCCCAGGTAGGCGTAGCTGATGTCGTGCAGCGGCTTGTCGCTGTGCTCGCGCATGGTCAGCACGTCGGCGAGCATCTGGGTCGGGTGGTATTCGTCGGTCAGGCCGTTGAACACCGGAACGCCGGCGAACTTCGCGAGTTCCTCGACGATTTCCTGCTTGAAGCCGCGGTACTCGATGGCGTCGTACATCCGGCCGAGGACCCGCGCGGTGTCCTTCATGCTCTCCTTGTGGCCGATCTGCGAGGAGTTCGGGTCGATGTAGGTGACGTTGGCACCCTGGTCGTAGGCGGCGACTTCGAAGGCGCAGCGGGTGCGAGTGGAGGTTTTCTCGAAGATCAGGGCGATGTTCTTACGCTTCAGGTGCTGCTGCTCGGTGCCGGTGTACTTGGCGCGCTTGAGGTCGCGGGACAGGTCGAGCAGGTAACGCAGCTCGCGGGTGCTGTGGTGCATCAGGCTGAGCAGGTTACGGTTGTGCATGTTGAAAGCCATGATTGATCTCCTTGTGGGAAGTCGGTGGGCGGCGCCCCTCCTGGGGACGCCGCCGTTCAGCTCGAGAGAGGGTTGTCTGTCAGTAGTCGATCGGGTCGCGGATGATCGGGCAGGTCATGCAGTGGCCGCCGCCGCGACCGCGACCCAGTTCGCTGGCGCTGATGGTGATGACCTCGACGCCGGCCTTGCGCAGCAGGGTGTTGGTGTAGGTGTTGCGGTCGTAGCCGACCACCACGCCCGGTTCCAGGCAGACCACGTTGTTACCGTCGTCCCATTGCTCGCGCTCGGCGGCGAAGCTGTTGCCGCCGGTCTCGACCACGCGCAGTTTCTTCAGGCCGAGGGATTCGGCGACCACTTCGAGGAAGGTTTTCTCCTCGCGACGGATGCTCATGCCGTAGGGGCTGCTCGGATCGGGGCGCAGGCTGAAGGGCACGATTTCCTTGACCACTTCCGGGAAGACCGTGACCAGGTCGCGGTCGCAGAAGCTGAACACGGTGTCCAGGTGCATCGCGGCGCGGGACTTCGGCAGGCCGGCGACGATCACCCGCTCGGCGGCGCCCTTGGCGAACAGCGACTGGGCGACCTGACCGATGGCCTGGCGCGAGGAGCGCTCGCCCATGCCGATCAGGACCACGCCGTTGCCGATCGGCATCACGTCGCCGCCTTCCAGGGTCGAGGAGCCGTGGTCCTTGTCCGGGTCGCCGTACCAGATCTCGAATTCGGCGTTGGCGAACTCGGGATGGAACTTGTAGATGGCGGTGGTCAGCAGGGTTTCCTGTCGTCGCGCCGGCCAGTACATCGGGTTCAGGGTCACGCCGCCGTAGATCCAGCAAGTGGTGTCGCGGGTGAACTGGGTATTCGGCAACGGCGGCAGCAGGAAGCTGGAATGGCCCAGGTACTCGCGGTACATCTTGAGGATGTCGGCGCCTTCGCTGGCGGGCAGGTCGTCAGCGGCGACGCCGCCGATCAGGTACTCGGCCAGCTTGCGCGGCTCCAGGCTTTCCAGCCAGGAGCGCAGCTCGCTGGTCAGGCCCAGGCCGACGCTGTCGGCGGTGATCTTGCGATCGAGGATCCACTTCAGCGCTTCCGGGTTCTGGATTGTCTCGGTCAGCAGGTTGTGCATCTCGAGGACGTCGATGCCGCGCTCGCGCATCTTGGTGACGAAGTCGAAGTGGTCGCGCTTGGCCTGGTTCACCCAGATCACGTCGTCGAACAGCAACTCGTCGCAGTTGCTCGGGGTCAGGCGCTGGTGGGCGAGTCCGGGCGAGCAGACCATCACTTTGCGCAGTTTGCCGGCTTCGGAGTGGACGCCAAGTTTGGTTTTTTCCGTGCTCATTTCACGTCTCCAGTGGAGTAATCAGAGGGTGAGGAAACCGTCGTAGAGGCCGTAGGCAGCCACCAGGGCGCCAATGACGACTGCGGCGAAGATCAGTTTTTCGATTCCGGTGAAGATCGGCTGGCCGACCTCGTGCTTGGCCTTGGCGAAGAGGATCGCGCCGGGCGCATACAGCAGGGCGGACAGCAGCAGGTACTTCAGGCCCCCGGCGTAGAGCAGCCAGACCGCGTAGGCCACGGCGATGCCGGCGATGACCAGGTCCTTGCTGCGTTCGCGGGCATCGTTCTCGTAGGTCTCGCCCTTCAGGGTCAGCAGCAGGCCATAGGCGGCGGACCAGAAGTACGGGATCAGGATCATCGAGGTGGCCAGGAGCAGCATCTTGGTGTACGGGTCCATGCCGTCCGGGTCGCCCGAGGTGAAGAACACCACCACCAGGAACACCTGTACGCAGATGTTGGTCAGCCACAGGGCGTTGGCCGGCACCTGGTTGGCGTTCTCGCGGCGCAGGAACTCCGGCATGGTGTGGTCCTTGGCGGCGGCGAACATGATCTCGGCGCACAGCAGCACCCAGGAGAGCAGCGCGCCCAGCAGCGAGATCAGCAGGCCGACGCTGATCAGCACGGCGCCCCAGTGGCCGACCACATGCTCGAGTACCAGCGCCATCGACGGGTTCTGCAGCTTGGCCAGTTCCGGCTGGGTCATCACGCCCATGGACAGCACGTTGACCAGCACCAGCAGGAGCAGGACGGTGATGAAGCCGATCACGGTGGCCTTGCCGACGTCGGAACGTTTTTCCGCGCGGGAGGAGAAGATGCTCGCGCCCTCGATGCCGATGAACACCCAGACGGTGACCAGCATCATGTTGCGCACCTGGTTCATCACGCTGCCCAGGTCCGGGTTGCTCTTGCCCCAGATGTCGGCGGTGAAGATGTCCAGCTTGAAGGCGAACAGGCAGATCAGAATGAACAGGAACAGCGGCACGACCTTGGCCACGGTGGTGACGGTGTTGATGAACGCCGCCTCCTTGATCCCGCGCAGCACCAGGAAGTGCAGGGCCCAGAGCAGGACCGAGGCGCAGACGATCGCCGCGACGGTGTCGCCCTTGCCGAAGATCGGGAAGAAGTAGCCGAGGGTGCTGAACAACAGGACGAAGTAGCCGACGTTGCCCAGCCAGGCGCTGATCCAGTAGCCCCAGGCCGAGGAGAAACCCATGTAGTCGCCGAAGCCGGCCTTGGCGTAGGCGTACACGCCGCCGTCGAGTTCGGGCTTGCGGTTGGCTAGGGTCTGGAAGACGAAAGCGAGGGTGAGCATGCCGACGGCGGTGATCGCCCATCCGATCAGGACGGCGCCGACGTCGGCGCTGGCTGCCATGTTTTGCGGGAGGGAGAAGATGCCCCCTCCGATCATCGAGCCGACAACCAGAGCCGTTAGCGCTCCTAGTCGGAGTTTTTGGCTGGATTCTTGGGACATTTTCGGAATCTCCCTATAGGAATTGAGAGTGAAGCCATTAGGCGGCAGCGGCTATTGTTGAATGCTGATCCACGTCAATAGCTTCCTACTCAAAGTAATTAGATGACGCATTCCTGTAAGTCGCGAGTGCCAAAGATAGAAGAGGAATCTAGGAGCTGCCCGGAATAGGGCGGTTTTTTCATGTAATAGGGGAGGTGTTGCCATCCGCTACGGGGAAAGCTTGAAATTGCTCGAAATCGGGCTATAAGCCGCGGATCAAGCCGGATCGTTGATGCCGATCAATGAATTTCGCGAGACGGTATTCTGACTTTCAGGTGGGTGGTCGCCGGCTTGTTGACGGTCCGCCGAAAAACCGCCGCGACTTGCCGGGGAAGTGTTGCAGTATTTCGAGAGAAGTATTTTTTTATTTATAAGTAAAAATAATTTTCCGCTCTTATCAAAGAACGAAAAAGCACAAGGGAAGAAATGAAGAAGCCCGGCGAACGCCGGGCTTCTTCATTTGGACTTCAGGGTATGAAGACCGCTGGGGGGACGGGATCGCCGCCCACCCGCCGCGCGTGCTGGCGCACGTCGGCACAGGGGGAAGGGGCCGCCATCCGGTTCGTGGCCGAAGGGCGCGGTTCGCCGGGGCGAACCGAAAGCCGGTGCCAGGGGCACTACGAGCGATTGAGCAAGCGGCGTGCCAGCCATCGACAGGTGGCCCAGCCCTTCAGCGGCGGGGCATGGGCCCTCGGCATGAGCGGATTTTTGCCGAAGGCCCGAGCGCAGGGCGGGGTTTTCCGCCGTCGTTACCGTTCCGTCAGCTCATCCCCAGCCAGTTCGGCAATGCCATGGATACCGCCGGGATGTAGGTCACGATGATCAGGAACACCAGCAGGATCATCAGCCACGGCAGCGCTGCGCGGATGGTCGCGCCCAGCGGCATGCCGGTGACCGCCGAGGTGACGAACAGGTTGAGCCCGACCGGCGGCGTGATGAGGCCGATCTCCATGTTCACCACCATGATGATGCCGAGGTGGATCGGATCGATGCCCAGCTCCATGGCGATGGGGAAGAAGATTGGCGCCAGGATCAGGATGATCGCCGAAGGCTCCATGAAGTTGCCGGCGATCAGCAGCACGATGTTCACCACCAGCAGGAACATCCATGGCGAAAGTCCCAGTTCCGTGACCCAGCTGGCGATGCTCTGCGGTATCTGCTCGGTGGTCAGTACGTGAGCGAAGAGCATGGCGTTGGCGATGATGAACATCAGCATGATGGTCAGCTTGCCGGACTCCAGCAGCACCTTCGGGCATTCGCTCAGGCGCATGTCGCGGTAGACGAACAGTGCGACGAAGGCCGAGTACACCGCGGCGACGGCGGCAGCCTCGGTAGGGGTGAAGGCGCCGGAATAGATGCCGCCGAGGATGATCACCATCAGCAGCAGCCCCCACAGCGCCTTGCGCGCGCTGGCCAGCCATTCGCGCAGACTGACCCTTGGCATGGCGGGCAGCTTCTTGACCCGGGCGACGATGTAGATCACCACCATCAGGATCAGTCCCAGCAGCAGCCCCGGAACCACGCCGGCGATGAACAGCTTGCCCACAGAGGTCTCGGTGGCGGCGGCGTAGACCACCATCACGATCGATGGCGGAATGAGGATGCCGAGGGTGCCGGCGTTGCAGACGATGCCGGCGCCGAACGCCTGTGGGTAACCCGAGCGGACCATGCCGGCGATGGCGATCGAGCCCACCGCCGCCACCGTTGCCGGAGACGAGCCGGACAGCGCGGCGAAGAGCATGCAGGCGAGCACCGCGGCGATCGCCAGGC